>NZ_CP183331.1:2171346-2481538 GCF_048541895.1 Caulobacter sp. ErkDOM-E
TGGTCGAGGTCACCGTCTGGCGTGACGGGTTCGAGCACCTGCAGACCTTTTCGCGCGGCAAGCCGCTGGGTCCGGTCGAAAAGATCGGTCCCAGCAAGAAGCGCGGCACCATGGTGCGCTTCAAGCCCGACGACGAGATCTTCGGCGAGGGCACCAATTTCAAGCCGGCGCGCCTGTACCGCATGGCCCGCTCCAAGGCCTATCTGTTCCGCGGCGTGCAGATCAAATGGTCCTGCGCCGCCGAGCGCATTCAGGATCAGACCCCCGCCGAGGCCGTCTTCCACTTCCCCAATGGCCTGGCCGACTTCCTGGCCGAGCGCACCAAGGGCCTGGAAACCGTCACCCCCGAAAGCTTCGCCGGCCGCATCGAGCGCCAGGGCGAGGCCGGCGCGGTCGAATGGGCCATCGCCTGGACCCCGCGTGGTTTCGGCGAGCATGACGGCTTCATGCAGTCCTACTGCAACACCGTGCCCACCCCCGAAGGCGGCACCCATGAGAGCGGCCTGCGCGCCGCCCTGACCCGGGGCCTCAAGGCTTACGCCGAACTCAAGGGCGAGAAGCGGGCGGCGATCATCACCGCCGACGACGTCATCGCCCAGGCCGGCGCCCTGATCTCGGTGTTCATCCGCAACCCGGAATTCCAGGGCCAGACCAAGGAAAAACTGTCCTCCTCCGAAGCCCAGCGCTTCGTGGAAGCGGCGCTGCGCGACCCGTTCGACCACTGGCTGACCGCCTCGCCCAAGAGTGCCCAGGCCCTGCTCGACTTCGTGGTCGAGCGCGCCGAGGAACGCCTCAAGCGCCGCAAGGACAAGGAAGTCTCCCGCGCCTCGGCGACCCGCAAGCTGCGCCTGCCCGGCAAGCTGGCCGACTGCGCCGGCGGCGCGGTCGATGGCGCGGAACTGTTCATCGTCGAAGGCGACAGCGCCGGCGGCTCGGCCAAACAGGCCCGCAACCGCAAGAACCAGGCGATCCTGCCCCTGCGCGGCAAGATCCTCAATGTCGCCTCGGCCACCGGCGAGAAGATGAGCGCCAACAAGGAGCTGTCGGACCTGATGCTGGCCCTGGGCGCCCAGGGCGGCAACAAGTATCGCGAGGAAGATCTGCGCTACGAGCGGATCATCATCATGACCGACGCTGACGTTGACGGCGCCCACATCGCCTCGCTGCTGATCACCTTCTTCTACCGCACCATGCCCGAGCTGATCCGGGGCGGGCACCTGTTCCTGGCCCTGCCGCCGCTGTACCGCATCAGCCACGGCGGCAAGAGCGCCTATGCCCGCGACGACGCCCACAAGGACGAGCTGCTGGCCACGATGTTCAAGGGCAAGAAGCCCGAGATCGGCCGCTTCAAGGGCCTGGGCGAGATGATGGCCGCCCAGCTGAAGGAAACCACCATGGACCCCGCCGTCCGCACCCTGGCGCGGGTGACGCTGCCGCGTTCGGAAGAAGCGGTAGAGTCGCTGGTCGAGACCCTGATGGGCCGCAAGCCCGAGCTGCGGTTCCGGTTCATCCAGGAGAACGCCGAGTTCGCGGTGGCGGATCTGGACGTCTGATCTCGATCCTCCCCCAGAGGGGGAGCAGCTACGGCTTCGCGACCTCGCGCGGGAACCGCCGAGTTGATGGAAAGGGTCGCGGAGCGTCCGGACCACGTCCGGATGAGTGAGTAGCAAATACCGTTTCGACGAAGCCGTCCGCTCCGCGTGGCCGTTTTCCATCAGCGTCCCGTCAGGTGGCCCTGTTCAGGCCTTACCGGGAGCCGGTCTCCCGCGTTTCCGCGAGGAACCGGCGGTCGAGGCGGGCGAGCCAAGCTAATGACTAATGAACACACCCGTCTGCCCTCATCCACGCCGACGGCGGGCGGGTCCCGCAACGCCGGGATCCCCGGACCGGTCGAGTATCCCCCTCGACCCCAATCCCGCTCGATCACCCCCCGCCGCCGCAATGGTCGCTGGCCTTGCGCCCTTTCCTCGCGACGAGGTGGGATGATTATGCGGGAAGTTTGAGCGCGTCTGATGGGCGCGCTCGTTCTATTTGCAGGGCGCTGATCAGGCGGAGCTTTTTCCCGAAAGCCCAGGGGATAGCGCGCAGCTTATCCCCGCACTTGCCCCCTACGGGCTGCTTCGCAGCCGTCTTCCCCCGGAGGGGGAAGATGAGGTCGCCGCGCTTCATCTTCCCCCTGAAAGGGGGAGGACGACCGCGATAGCGGTCAGGAGGGGGCCTGCGGCGTCGGCCACCCTCGCCTCACCCCTTCGGCGTCGCGCCAATCGACCAGGTGAACCCGAACGGATCGCGCAGCAGACCATAGCGGTCGCCCCAGAACTGCACCTCGACCGGCTTGGTCGCCACGCAGCCCGCGGCGACGGCGCGGTCGAACCAGGCGTCGGCGTCATCGACCTGAAGGTGCAGGGTCAGCGCCGCCGGCGTCTGGGCGGGATGGCCAAACTCGGGAAAGCCGTCGGACAGCATCAGGGAATCGCCGTTGATCGTCAGGGCGCAGTGCATCACCCGCTTGCCGTCCTGGGCGGGAATGCGACCCATTTCCTGGGCGCCGAAGGCCGCCTTGTAGAAATCGATGGCGGCGGCCGCGCCTTCGCCGCCAACGCAGATATAGGGCGCCAGGCCGGTGGTCGGGCCGCGCTGTTCGGCGGTCATGTCGGTCATGTCGAACTCCTTGCTGAAACAGGCCGGCTGTCCGCGCCGCCCCCGCGACTAGGACGAGCAGGTTTCCAACAAACCGACAGTCAGGCCAGAATTATTCGCCGCGCCCCTCATCAAGGCTCCGCTGTTGACTCTCGAATTTACTGGCGTAATTCTCTGAGAATCTTACATTCGTAATCCACTGGAGACCCTCATGCGCCTCATGACCCTATCAGCCGCCGCCGCGCCGCTGCTGCTCGCCACGCCCGCCCTCGCCGCCGACCGCCTGACCGTGGGCGACGTGTTCGGAAACGCCGCCGCGCCGGTGCAGTTGATCATCCTGCTGCTGGCGGCCGCCTTCGTCGCCGCGCCTGTTTTGCTGGTCATCCGACGTCCGGCCGCCCTGTCGGCCCTGGCCAAGGGCGCGCCGCTGCTGGCGGGTGCGGCCGCCCTGTTCACCCTGCTGGCCGGCGCCGTCGGGATCGCCAACAGCCCGGTCGTTCCGTCGCTGACGGTGCTGGCGCCGGGGTTGGCTGAAATGCTGTTCCTGATGGTCCTGGGCCTGCTGGCGACCTTCTCGGCCGTGGTCTGCCGTGAACTGGCCAAGCCGCGTTCGCACGGCGTCAGCGCCGCAGAATAGACGTCGAAAGGGCGCGGGGCGGCTCGGTTCCGCGCTCGCGCCCTGCCCTCGCCCCTGCGGCGAATCCGCCGCACACGGTGGGAATTTCCGGGGCGCCCTTGCAATCCCGACCAATTTAGCCTCCTAAAGCGGCCCGCAGACCCCTTTTCGCCCGCGCCTCATCGGCAAGGCGGCCAAAAGGGTCTATATTTCACGAGATAAGACCAAGAACACGGTCCATTTGGGGGTCGTATTTGGTCGTGGCGCGGGCCGCACGTGTGTGTGTGCCGTCCGCTTGAACCGAATTGGACCTATATGCCCTTCCCCGCCTCCCACCCCGCTCTTGAGCGGGCACTAGCTGCTCAGGGTTATGCTGAGCCCACCCCCGTCCAGGCCGCCGTGCTGGAAGAAGAAGCCGTCGGCCGCGACCTGCTGGTCAGCGCCCAGACCGGCTCGGGCAAGACCGTGGCCTTTGGCCTGGCCGCCGCCACCACCCTGCTGGGCGACGCCGAAAAGTTCTCCAAGGCCGGCCCGCCGATGTGCCTGGTCATCGCCCCGACCCGCGAACTGGCCATCCAGGTCAATCGCGAGCTGACGTGGCTGTACGCCGACGCCGGCGCCGTGGTCGTCAACTGCGTGGGCGGCATGGATGCGCGCCGCGAGCAGCGTGCCCTGAACTGGGGCGCCCACATCGTGGTCGGCACCCCCGGCCGTCTGCGCGACCACATCGAGCGCGGCCACCTGGACCTGTCTGAGCTGAAGGTCGCCGTCCTCGACGAGGCCGACGAGATGCTCGACATGGGCTTCCGCGAAGACCTGGAATTCATCCTCGACGCCGCCCCGGCCGAGCGCCGCACCCTGCTGTTCTCGGCCACCCTGGCGCGCGAGATCGTGCAGCTGGCCAAAAGCTATCAGAACGACGCCCTGCGCATCGACACCGTCGGCCGCAACGAACCGCACCGCGATATCGAGTATCGCGCCGTGCGGGTCGCGCCCAACGAGATCGAGCACGCGATCGTCAACCTGCTGCGCTATTTCGAAAGCCCCGGCGCCCTGGTGTTCTGCAACACCCGCGAAAGCGTCCGCGCCATGCACTCCAAGCTGCGCGAGCGCGGCTTCGCCGTGGTCGGCCTGTCGGGCGAGCTGTCGCAACGTGAACGCGCCGACGCCCTGCAAGCCCTGCGCGACGGCCATGCCCGCGTCTGCGTCGCCACCGACGTCGCCGCGCGCGGTCTCGACCTGCCCGACCTTGGCCTGGTCATCCACGCCGAGCTGCCGGTCAACAAGGCCACCCTGCTGCACCGTTCGGGCCGCACCGGCCGGGCCGGCAAGAAGGGCGTCAGCGCCCTGGTCGTGCCCTACACCCGTCGTCGCAAGGCCGAGCAACTGCTGATGGCCGCCGGCGTCGAAGGCCATTGGGGCGGCGCCCCGACCGCCGACGAGATCCGCGTCAAGGACACCGAGCGCCTGCTGGACGATCCGATCTTCTCTGAGGTCTCGACCGAGGAAGACGCGGCCCTGGCCGAAGTGATGCTGGAAAAGCGCACGCCGCTGGAACTGGCCTCGGCCCTGATCCGCACCCGCCGCGCCAAGCTGCCGGCCCCCGAAGAAATCTATGACGACCCGCGCCACGGCGCCGATCCGGGCCCGCGCAGCCGCGAGCCGCGTGAATTTGGCGGCGAACAACGCGACTTCGGCGGTGACCGCCCCGAGCGCGAGCCGCGCAGCGACATGAACGGCGCCGAATGGTTCCGCCTCAACACCGGCCGTCGCAACAACGCCGACCCCAAGTGGCTGATCCCGCTGATCTGCCGCCTGGGCCATGTGACCAAGAAGGACATCGGTTCGATCCGGATCTTCGACTACGACACCAAGTTCGAGATCTCGGCCGAAGCGGCGGTAAAGTTCGGCGCGGCGGTTCAGGCCACCGTCCGTGACGACGTCGCCATCACCCCGACGGCGGCTCCGGCCGCGCGCGACAGCGGTCCGCGCAAGGAATATGCGCCGCGTCCGCCCCGCGACGACGACGCGCCGCGTGAGTACAAGCCGCGCCCCCCCCGCGACGACGCTCCCCGCGCCCCGCGCGCCAATGCGCCGGGCTCGCGCGACCACACCCCGCGTCCCTCGACCTATGGCGACGACGGCTTCAGCAACGCCAAGCCGTACGGCAAGGGCGAAGAGCCCAAGGGCGACTACAAGGCTCGCCCGCCTCGCGACCGCGACAACGCCGCGCCGCGTGACTTCAAGCCGCGCACCGAGTTCAAGCGCGACGATGCTCCGCGCGACTTCAAGCCGCGCGCGCCGCGTGACGATGCTCCGCGTCCCTACTCGCCGACCGATTCCGAAGGCGGCGCCAAGCGCGCCTACAAGCCGCGCACCGAAGGCCGCGATGACGGTCCCAAGCGCGACTTCAAGCCCCGCGCGGGCGCAGCGCCCAAGGCGTTTGGCGCGCCCAAGGCGTTCGGCGAAAAGGCTTCGGGTCCGCAGACCACCTATACGCCCAAGCCGCGCGGCGAGGGTCCCGCCAAGCCGTTTAAGGGCCCCAAGCCCTTCAAGGCCAAGGGCTTCGACGGCGGCAAGCCGGCGGGCAAGCCCTTCAAGAAGAAGTAGTTATGGATTGAAAATCCTCCCCCTAGCGGGGGAGGTGTCCGCGGAGCGGACGGAGGGGGAAGTTCTGTTGGCGCATGGCCGACTACCCCCTCCGGCCCTTTCGGGCCGCCTCCCCCTTCAGGGGGAGGACTTGCGCTTCTGTCGCTAGACCGCCTGCCCGGCGCTCCAGCCCGACGCCCAGGCCCACTGGAAATTGAAGCCGCCCAGCCAGCCGGTGACATCCACCACCTCGCCGATGAAATAGAGGCCCGGAACCTCCTTGGCCTGCAGCGTGCGCGAGTCCAGGTCATTGGTGTCGACCCCGCCCAGGGTGACTTCCGCCGTGCGGTAGCCTTCCGAGCCGACCGGCTTGAAGGTCCAGGCATTGACCGCTGCAGCCAGACGACCCAGCACCTTGTCCGAACAGTCGGCGATATTGCCTTGCGCGCCCTCGTCGTCGGAGACGATCTGGGCCACGCGCTGCGGCAACAGGGTGGCCATCACGGTCGAGACCGCCCGGCGCGGCGTGGCGGTGCGCGCCGCCTTCAGGGCGGCCAGGGCGTCGATGCCCGGCGCCATGTCGACCCGGATCTCGTCGCCCTCACGCCAATAGGACGAGATCTGCAGGATCGAGGGCCCCGACAGGCCCCGGTGGGTGAACAGCATGCCTTCCTGGAACTTCGTCTTGCCGTGGGCGACAACGGCGTCCAGCGCCACGCCCGACAGCGGGACCAGACGTTCCAGCGTCTTGACCTCGAAGGTCAGGGGCACCAGCGCCGGGCGAGTCTCGACAACGCCCACCCCGAACTGTTTGGCGATCTCATAGCCCAGACCCGTCGCGCCCATCTTGGGGATCGACTTGCCGCCGCAGGCCACCACCAGAGACTGGCAGCGCACATTGGCGCCGCTGGACAGGGCCAACTCGAAGCCGCTCTCGACCTTGGCGATCCGGTCGACGCCGGTTTCCAGCCTCAGTTCGCAGCGCGCGGCCTTCATCTCGGTCAGCAGCATGGTGATGATCTGCATGGCCGAGCCGTCGCAGAACAGCTGGCCCAGCGTCTTCTCGTAATAGGCGATAGCGTATTTGTCGACCAGGGCGATGAAGTCGCGCGGCCGATAGCGGCGCAGGGCCGAAACGCAGAACTTGGGATTAGCCGACAGGAAATTGGCCGCCGTAGCGTGGATGTTGGTGAAGTTGCACCGTCCGCCGCCGCTGATGCGGATCTTCTCGCCCGGGGCCTTGGCATGATCGACCACCAGCACCGAGCGGCCGCGCTTGCCCGCCTCGATCGCGCACATCATGCCGGCAGCGCCGGCTCCGATCACCAAGACATCGAACTGTTCCAAGGCTATCTTTCCGGCAAACAAGGCAAGCGGCGTTAAGGGCCGCGAGACGGTGTAAATGTCAATCAAGGCTTGCCCGCGTTGACGCGCACGGCGTCTTGGGCGACGCTCAATCATGGCTGATGGCACAGACATTCATCTGGACGCTGCGCGCGCCGAGCGACTGAAGGCGGCTGCTCAGGTCGCGGGTCTGTCGCCTGAAGACTATGCGTTGAAGGCCCTGGATCGAGCGATGGACGACGACTGGGTCGAGGCGATCGCCGCCTTGGAAGAGTTCGACCGGACGGGCCACTCTGTCGCCGCAGAAGACGCGCTGCACGGGTTCCAGGACCGCCTGAAGCAACGCCTGAACGCCAGCCGGACGTGACGCGAGCGGTTCGGCTGACCGCACGTGCGGAAAAGGACCTCAAGCGACTTGAAGATTTTCTGTCCGACAAGAACCCCGACGCCAGCCTGCGCGCTGCCAACTCTATCACGGAAGCTGTGCTCTCGCTCGCAGAGCATGCCGAACGCGGCTTCAGGGGGCCAGCGCCCAGCCTTAGGCAAATTGCCGTTCCGTTCGGCGACTCCGGCTACATAATCCAGTATCGGGTCGAGACTCACTTAGTGGTCGTCGCGCGCATCAAGCACGCCCGCGAGCGTCGCTGAAAATCATGGCGTGGCGATAGCCGCTCGATTCGGAGCGAGCGCCCTTGAACCTGCACGCCCCAGACGGTACGACGCACGCCCCCCCGCTGTAGCAGACTGGCCCCGCCAATGACGTCCGTCGCCCCGCCGACGATCGGCATCGATTTTGGCACCACCAACACCGTCGTCTCGATGACGCACGGCGACGGCTCCGCGCGCCTGGTGCGGTTCCCGACCGGCGAGGGCGACCTGTTCGCGTTCCGCTCGGCGCTGAGCTTTCACACCCTGCAGGGCGACGACGGCAGGCCCAATGAGCGGGTGGTCGAGGCCGGTCCCTGGGCGATCGAGGCCTATCTGGAGGATCCGCTGGAAACGCGGTTCATTCAGTCGTTCAAGAGCTTTGCCGCCAGCGCCGCCTTCACCGAGACCCGTATCCTCAACAAGCGCTATCTGTTCGAGGATCTGCTGGCCGCCTTCCTGCTGAAGGTGCGCGAGCACGCGGGCGAGGCCATGGCCAAGCTGCCGCCGCGCGTCATCGTCGGCCGACCCGTCACCTTCGCCGGCGGCAATCCCGATGAGACCCTGGCCCTGCAGCGCTATGAGGCGGCCTTCGCGCGGCTGGGCTTCACCGATATTCGCTATGCCTATGAGCCGGTCGGCGCGGCCTTCTTCTTCGCGCGTCAGCTGAAGCAGGACGCCACCGTGCTGGTCGCCGACTTCGGCGGCGGCACCAGCGACTTCTCGCTCGTCCGCTTCGAGCGCGAGGCCGACGGCACACTGCGCTCGACCCCGCTCAGCCATTCCGGCGTGGGCGTGGCTGGCGATGCCTTCGACTACCGGATCATCGACCAGCTGGTCTCGCCGGCCCTGGGCAAGGGCTCGCTGTACAAGGCCTTCGACAACCGCCTGCCCATTCCGCAGCGCTACTACACCGCCTTCGCTCGCTGGGATCAGTTGGCCCTGCTGCGAGCTTCGCGCGACATGCGCGACATCCGATCGCTGGAAAAGACGGCGATGGAACCCGAGAAGATCAGCCGCCTGATCGAGGTGCTGGACGACAATCACGGCTACGCTCTTTATCGCTCGGTCTCGGCCCTGAAGGAGGCGCTGTCGGCCCACGAGCGCGCCACCTTCCGCTTCGAGGCCGGTACGATCCTGATCGAGCATGAGGTTGAACGGACCACATTCGAGGGCTGGATCGCCCCGGAACTGACAGCGATCGAAAAGGCGGTCGACCAGGCCCTGGCCCGCGCCAACCTCGCGCCCGACCAGGTGGACCGCGTGTTCCTGACCGGCGGCAGTTCGTTCGTGCCGGCAGTGCGCGACATCTTCCATCGCCGGTTCCCGGCCGACCGGATCGAGAGCGGCGGAGAGTTCGAGTCGATCGCCTCGGGCCTGGCCCTGATTGCCCGTGAGACCGACCTCGACCTCTGGACCATGCAGGCGACCGTCAGACCAGCCGCCTGACGCATCAGACTAGCCGTCAATCAAGGATTGGGCTGGTCTGTTTTGTCACGTGGACCGAATCTCGCTTTCCACCTAGCCTGAGGGTTAAGCCTTTCATAACGAGGCCCTGGTCGAAGCAACGGCCGCGACAAACCTTCGGTCAGGACGAGCCCTTTGCCGATCTCATATCTCTCGGCCGCGCAGATCGCAGCGCTCCCGACGACGATCATTGACGATCTGTCGACGACCAAGCTCGCCACCCTCAGCAGCACCCAGGTCGGGGCGATCAGCGCCTCGGCAGTGGCCGTGCTCGACGCCACCCAGGTCGAAGCCCTCTCCGCCACCCAGGTCAAGGGACTGTCGGCGACCCAGATTCCCAGCTTCGGCGCCGGCGTGGCGTTCAACGCCCAGCAGCTGGCGGCCTTCAGCGGCGAACTGGTCGGGGCCTTGACCTCGACCCAGCTGGCCAGCCTGGACGCCGCGAAACTTGACGTGTTCACCGCCACCCAGGTCGGCGCCCTGTCGGCCACCAGCTTCTCGGGCCTCAACGCCACCCAGGTCGCCTCGCTGGATGTCACCCAGCTGACCGGCCTGACGGCAAGCCAGATGGCGGGCCTCAGCACAACCGATATTGGCGAGTTGGCCGCCAGCCAGATCGGCGGTCTCGCGGCCAGCCAGATCGGGGCCCTGGAGGCCCTCGCCATCGCCGCCTTCGCCGCCGCGCAGCTGGCCGCCCTGTCGACGACCCAGATTGGCGGCATGACCGCCAGCCAGATCGGCGCTCTGAGCGCGCCCCAGCTGGACGGGATGGCGACCACCCAGATCGGCGCCCTGTCGGCCGCCCAGGTCTCCGGCCTGAGCGGGACCCAGGTCTCGAGCCTGTCCGACACCCAGGTCAGCGTCCTGAACGCCACCCAGCTGGGCGGGCTGAGCGCCACCGGCCTGTCGACCTTGACGGCAACCCAGGTGGCAGGCTTCAGCGCCAGCCAGATCGCCGGCCTGACGACCACCCAGATCGGAAGCTTGAGCGCCACCGACTTCGCCGAGCTGTCGGCGACCCAGGTTGGCGGACTGACGGCTTCGCAGCTGGGCGCCCTGTCGACCACCAACCTCAATGCCCTGACCAGCACCCAGATCGGAGCGCTCAGCAGCACCCAGTTCGCGGGTCTGACCGCAACCCAGTTGGGCGGCCTGGGCTCTGGCGATTTCGCCGAACTGTCGATGACCCAGATCGCCGATCTGACGGCGAGCCAGGTCAGCGGGATCTCGACCGGCAACATCTCCGGCTTCAACGCCACCCAGGTCCAGGGCCTGTCCGCAACCCAGCTGGGCGGCCTGACCTCCACCCAGCTCGGCGGCTTGAGCACGACCGATATCGGGGAGTTCTCGGCCACCCAGATCGGCGCCCTTGCCGCCTCGCAGATCGGCGCCCTGTCGGTGACCAACCTGGCGGCGCTGGACACCACCCAGATCAGCTCGATCAGCGCCACGGCGATGCGCGGCCTGACGGCCTATCAGGTGCGCAGCCTGACCCTGGACGACTTCAATGGCTTGAACGGCACGCAGATCGGCGCCCTGACCGCCACCCAGGTCTCGGCCCTGTCGACCACGGTGATCGGCGGGCTGACCACGACCCAGGTCGGCTATCTGACCCCGACCCAGATCCCCGGCCTGACGGTCACCCAACTGGATTGGCTCTCGGCGACCAATATCGCCGCGATGAGCCCGCTACAGGTCGGGGCCTTCACCCCGGCCCAGGTGGATAGCCTGTAGAACCCCGCCCCTTGGCGCCCA
The DNA here is from genome assembly GCF_048541895.1 of Caulobacter sp. ErkDOM-E. GTDB lineage: Bacteria > Pseudomonadota > Alphaproteobacteria > Caulobacterales > Caulobacteraceae > Caulobacter. Next base: position 2,182,403 of record NZ_CP183331.1, read on the forward strand.
GCGCCGAGGTCAGGAAGGCCGTCAGCGCCTCGACCCGGGCTGGCCGGGGGCCGCCAGGCGGCATGACCAGATGCAGCGCGATGAGTGGCGGGGTCCAGTCGGGCATCACCGCTTCCAGCCGGCCATCGGCCAGGGCCGCGCCGGCGATGAAATCCGGCAGCACCGCCAGCCCCTGCCCCGCCAGCAGGGCTGGCATCAGGGCGTCGGCATTGTTGACCCGCAGCGGTCCGGCCGGACGCACCGAAGCCTCCTCCCCGGCCGCATTGACGAACCGCCAGGTGTCGGGCGTCGGCAGGTAGGCGTAACCGAGGCAGCAATGCTCGGCCAGGTGGCCGGGATGGATCGGACGGCCGCGCCGCGCCAGATAGCTGGGCGCGCCAACCACATAGCGCTTCACCGACCGCAGTCGCCGCGCCACCAGCGACGAATCCGGCAGGGCGGCAATGCGAAGCGCGGCGTCGAAGCCCATGCCGACCAGGTCCACCATGGCGTCGCTGAGATGCAGGTCGACCGAGACCTCGGGATAGGCGGCCAGGAACTCCGGCAGGATCGGCGCGACGTCCGAGAGGCCAAATGACATCGGGACCGCCAGACGCACCAGCCCGCGCGGCGCAGCCGACTGGGCCATGGCCGCGTTCTCGGCCGCCTCGCCCTGGATCAGGACGCGCGTCGCCGGCTCGACCAGGCTCTGGCCGGCGTCGGTCAGGGCCAAGCGCCTTGAGGTTCGATTGAACAATCGAGCACCCAGCCGCGTTTCCAGTCGGGTGACGGCCTTGGAGACTGTCGCCTTGGACAGCCCCAGTTCCTCGGCCGCCCCGGCGAAGGACCGTAGCTCCACCACCTTGGCGAAAATCGCCAGGCCCTCGAGATCAGGCAGCTTGCTCATTTTGGAAACAATAGGTTTCGATAGTTTCTATTTCGATATCAATGCTGATCGCTATCTTCTCCTCAAGCAAGCGGTGCCGATGTCGGCGCGCTTTTCGAGAACGAGCCCGGCGACCGGGCTCCAGGAGTTAAGGCCATGATCGATCGCAGGAAGTTCGACGCGCTGGGCGGCGCCGACCACGGTTGGCTGAAGGCCAAGCATCACTTTTCCTTCGCCAGCTACTACGACCCCAGGAACATGAACTGGGGCGCCCTGCGAGTGTGGAACGACGACGAGATCGCCCCCAATACCGGCTTCCCGCCGCACCCGCACTCGGACATGGAGATCATCACCTATGTGCGCAGCGGCGCGATCACCCACCAGGACAATCTGGGCAATACGGGCCGCACCGAAGCGGGCGACGTTCAAGTGATGAGCGCCGGCACCGGCATCCGGCACTCGGAGTACAATCTGGAACCCGAAGCCACCCGGATCTTCCAGATCTGGATCGAGCCCAACCGCACGGGCGGCGCGCCGTCCTGGGGCGCCAAGCCTTTCCCCAAGGGCGACCGCTCGGGCAAGTTCGTGACCCTGGCCAGCGGCTTTGCCAATGACGGCGACGTTCTGCCGATCCGCACCGACGCCCGCGTTCTGGGCGCCACCCTGAAGGCCGGCGAAAGCACCACCTATGACCTGGGCAAGAGCCGTCACGCCTATCTGGTGCCGGCGGTCGGCTCGGTCACCGTCAACGGCGTTCAACTCGACGCGCGCGACGGCGCGGCCATCACCGGCGAGGACTTGATCACCGTCACCGCGCTCGAAGACGCTGAGTTGGTTCTGGTCGACGCCGCCTAAACGCAAGCCCCCTGTTCATTCCCCGGCGGGGCGAGCCCTCAGGTTTGCCCCGCCCGGCTCCCCCATTTCCAATCCAAGGAGGCCATCATGGCCAAGGTTCTCGTCCTCTACTATTCGTCCTACGGCCACATCGAAACCATGGCTCAGGCCGTGGCCGAAGGCGCCCGCGAAGCCGGCGCGACCGTCGACATCAGGCGCGTCCCGGAGACCGCGCCGCTGGAGGTCGCCAAGGCCGCCCACTTCAAGCTCGACCAGGCCGCCCCCGTCGCCACGGTTGCCGAACTGGCCGACTATGACGCTGTGATCATCGGTACGGGCACCCGCTTTGGCCGGATGTCGTCGCAGATGGCGGCCTTCCTCGATCAGGCCGGCGGCCTGTGGGCGCGCGGCGCCCTGAACGGCAAGGTCGGCGGCGCCTTTACCTCGACGGCTTCGCAGCACGGCGGTCAGGAAACCACGCTGTTCTCGATCATCACCAACCTGCTGCACTTTGGCATGGTGATCGTCGGCCTCGACTATGGTCATACCGGCCAGATGAAGATCGACGAAGTCACCGGCGGCAGCCCCTACGGCGCCACCACCATCGCCGGCGGCGACGGCTCGCGTCAGCCCAGCGAGAACGAACTGACCGGCGCCCGCTATCAGGGCCGCAAGATCGCCGAGACCGCGATCAAGCTGCACGGCTAGGCGTCAAACCTTTGCCATCCCGGCCCGGCGCTCTACCGCTTGGCCGGGATGACAAGGCTGTTCAACCTCAAGCGACTTCCGACATGGAATGGGCCGCCACGGATCCGGGGTGGCCCTCCAGGGTCAGCGCCCAGCGACGATGCTGACAGTGATCGTCGAGCCGTTCGGACCGGGGGCGGTCCAGCTGTCACCGACCTTCTTCTCGGCGGTCGGGCTGCAATTGGCGCCCATGCCGGCCGGCGGCGCCGGGTCGGTCTGGGTAAAGCAGGTATTTGCGCCGTCGATCTTCCACGAGCCCTTCATGGTCGAGCCGTCGGGACCCTTGGTGGTGTACTGGCCGTCGGCGTCGACGAACATCTTCGCCACCGCGCCGTTGGGATAGGTGATCGCGACCGTGTTGCCATAGGCGCTGGCCATCGGATCGGCCAAGGCCGCGCCGCTGATCCCCAGGGCCAGGACGGCCGTCATCATCAAGGTTCGCATCGTGTTTCTCCCAAGTGTCTAACCCCGTCTTCGCGGGGACGGCGGGAGCTTAACCATGGCGCGCGGCAAATCGATAACAATGTTCAGCAATGCAAAAAGGGGCGGCCGCCGGATCGGCGACCGCCCCTGATTGTTACCGGCAGGCCGCCTGGCCTACTTGTTGGCTAGAGCCGCCTGGGCCGCCGCCAGACGGGCGATCGGCACGCGGTAGGGCGAGCACGACACGTAGTCCAGGCCGACACTTTCGCAGAAGGTGATCGAGGCGGGATCGCCGCCATGTTCGCCGCAGATGCCCAGCTTGACGTCCGGACGGGCCGCACGGCCGCGCTCGGCGGCGATGCGGATCAGATCGCCCACGCCTTCCTGGTCGAGGCTGACGAAGGGGTCCTTGTCGAAGATGCCCTTGTCGATATAGGCGGCCAGGAACTTGCCGGCGTCGTCGCGGCTGATGCCGAACGTGGTCTGGGTCAGGTCGTTGGTGCCAAAGCTGAAGAACTCGGCATTGGCGGCCAGGTCGGCGGCGCGCAGAGCGGCGCGGGGCAGCTCGATCATGGTGCCGACAGTGTATTCGATGGCGATGCCCTGCTCGGCCAGAACCGCCTTGGCGGTGCGGTCGGTCAGGTCGCGCAGGTACTTCATCTCCTCGCCCTTGGCGACCAGCGGGTGCATGATCTCGGGGATCGGCGCGGCCTTGCCAGACTTGGAAATATCGCAGGCGGCCTCGATGATCGCCCGGACCTGCATCTCGTAGATCTCGGGATAGGAAACGCCCAGGCGGCAGCCGCGATGGCCCAGCATGGGATTGGTCTCGTGCAGTTCCTTGGCCCGGCGCATCAGCTTGCCGGCGTCCAGCCCCGTGGCCAAGGCCACGGCCGCGACGTCTTCCTCGGTGTGCGGCAGGAACTCGTGCAGCGGCGGATCGAGCAGACGGATGGTGACCGGCAGGCCTTCCATGATCGTGAACAGCTCGACAAAGTCGGCCTTCTGGAAGGGCGCGATCTTGGCCAGGGCCGTACGGCGGCCCTTCTCGTCGTCGGCCAGGATCATTTCGCGCACGGCGGCGATCCGGGTGTCGTCGAAGAACATGTGCTCGGTGCGGCACAGGCCGATGCCCTCGGCCCCGAAACCGCGCGCGGTCTTGGCGTCCAGCGGCGTCTCGGCGTTGGCGCGCACCTTCAGGCGACGCACCGCATCGGCCCAGCCCATCAGGGTGGCGAAGTCGCCGGTCAGTTCGGGCTCGATCATCTTGGGCGAGCCCATCAGGATCTCGCCGGTCGAACCGTCGATGGTGATGATCTCGCCGGCCTTGAACTCGCGACCGCGAACCCGGAACAGGCCTTCCTTGGGGAAGATGCCGACTTCGCCGGCGCCCGAGACGCAGGGACGGCCCATGCCGCGCGCCACGACGGCGGCGTGGCTGGTCATGCCACCGCGGGCGGTGATGATCCCGCGCGCCGCATGCATGCCGTGGATGTCCTCGGGCGAGGTCTCCTCGCGGACCAGAATGACGCTGTCGCCGGCGGCCGAGGCCTTTTCGGCGGCGTCGCTGTCGAACACGATCTTGCCGGTCGCTGCGCCAGGGGACGCCGGCAGGCCGGTGGCGATCACGTCACGCTGGGCCGACGGATCGATGGTCGGGTGCAGCAGCTGGTCCAGCGAAGCCGGCTCGACGCGGTTGATGGCTTCGGTGCGCGAGATCACGCCCTCGGCCGCCATGTCGACGGCGATCTTCAGCGCCGCCTTGGCGGTGCGTTTGCCGTTGCGGGTCTGCAGCATGTAGAGCGTGCCCTGCTCCACCGTGAACTCGATGTCCTGCATGTCGCGATAGTGACGCTCCAGCGTCTCGACCACCGACTTGAACTGGGCGAACACCACCGGCATCGCCTCTTCCATCGACGGCACCGTGTCGCCCATCTCTTCGCGGGCGATCTTGGTCAGGGACTGCGGCGTGCGGATGCCCGCGACCACGTCTTCACCCTGGGCGTTGATCAGGAACTCGCCATACAGGCGGTTGTCGCCATTCGAGGGATTGCGGGTAAAGGCGACGCCGGTCGCCGAGGTCTCGCCCATATTGCCAAACACCATCGACTGGATGTTGACAGCGGTGCCCCAGGCCTCGGGGATGTCGTGCATGCGACGATAGAACTTGGCGCGGTCGTTCATCCAGCTGGCGAACACGGCGCCGACGGCGCCCCACAGCTGTTCCTGGGCGTCCTGAGGGAAGGGCTTGCCCAGCTCGCGCGAGACGGCGGCCTTGTAGTCCTTGATCACCGCAGCCCAGTGGTCGGCGGTCAGGCCGGTGTCGACATGGATGTCCAGGCGATCCTTGTGGTCGTCGAGGATCTCTTCGAACATGTGGTGCTCCAGATCGAGCACGACGTTCGAGTACATCTGGATGAAGCGACGATAGCTGTCATAGGCAAAGCGGCGGTCGCCCGACAGCTTGGCCAGGCCTTCGACGGTCTCGTCGTTGAGGCCCAGGTTCAGGACGGTGTCCATCATGCCCGGCATCGAGGCCCGGGCGCCCGAGCGCACCGAGACCAGCAGCGGGTTGGCCACGTCGCCGAACAGCTTGCCGGTGATCTTCTCGATCGTGGCCAGGCCGTCATTGACCTGCTGGGCCAGCTCGGCCGGATACTGCTTGCCGTTGGCGTAATAGTGCACGCAGGCCTCGGTGGTCACCGTAAAGCCTGGCGGCACCGGCAGGCCCAGCGACGACATCTCGGCCAGGTTGGCGCCCTTGCCCCCCAGCAGATTCTTCATCGAGGCGTCGCCATCAGCGCCACCCCCTCCGAACGAATAGACCCAACGGGACTTGGTCAGCGTCTCAACCGGCATAATGAAATTCACCCTGCGATAAGTGAAACAGGCCGCGACCTTCTGAGTGGTCGTCTTGCCTTGGGACAAAGCATGGAACGTTGATCCCGCACTGCAATATCCGGGGCGTTCACTAGCACTTAGGTCAAGAACGCGTCCACCAGCGCTTTGCGTTCCGTGCCGAAGTGCCGAAATTCGGTAAATATTTCTAATGACAACGTTGTCTTGATTGGGATTTGGCGAAGCTGAGGGATTCCGTGGTCGGAGAGATTTTGGTTTGAGCTCCGTCATCCCGCGACTTGTTCCCGGGACCCATGGTTTGGCTTCACCATCCGGAATCATCCTGCTCCGCATCGCGGCGGAGAAATGGGTCCCGGGAACAAGTCCCGGGATGACGAAATCTATCTATAAGTGTATATTGGCGCAATGGTCCCCAGAGACGCATCCATCGCCGTCTACATGATGACCAACCAGCCCTATGGCACGCTCTATATCGGCGTCAGCAGCCAGTTCGAGGCCCGGCTGATTCAGCACCGCGAAGGCTTGAGGGACGGCTTCACCAAGAGCTACGGCCTGACGCGGCTGGTCTGGTACGAAACCCACGAGGTCATGACGCTCGCCATCCAGCGCGAGCGCACGATGAAGGAGTGGCCGCGCCAGTGGAAGATCAACCTGCTGGAGCGCGACAATCCGCGCTGGGATGATCTGTACGACAGCGTGCTGAACTGGACGCCGGTTCCGAGGCAGTTCTGAAGCGGCGGGGTGAGCCCCTGCCCTAACAATCAAAAACTCCGTCATCCCGGGACTTGTTCCCGGGACCCATTTCTCCGCCGCAAGTGCGGAGCAGGTTGGATCACGCACGATGAAGCTGAACCATGGGTCCCGGGAACAAGTCCCGGGATGACGGTGGTTTGGAGTTACGGGTGTGAACTATCCCGCCACCAGCGAGAAATCCGCGACCTGACCCATGGCGTCGCGCACTGCGGCTAGCGTCTTGAGGCGGTTGTCGCGTTCGGCCGGAACCTCGGAATTGACGAACACGCCGTCGAGGAAGGCGTCGACCGGGCCGCGGAGGCCTGCCAGTTCCTGCATCGCGCCGGTGAAGTTTTCCTTGGCCAGCGCTGCCGCCAGGGCCGGCTCGACCATGCGCAGGGCGTCGTACAGGGCCGCTTCCGGCGCCGAGGCGTCGTCCAGCAGGCCGCGCTCGCCTTCGGCCTTCCAGCCCTTCTTTTCCTCGGCCTTGAGGATGTTGGAGGCGCGCTTGTAGCCGGCCATCAGGGTCTTGCCGTCGTCGGTCTTCAGGAAGGCGTCCAGCGCCTCGACCCGGGCGACGATGCGCACGAGGTCGTCGTCGCCGAGCGCGAACACGGCGTCGACGAGATCGTGGCGCTTGCCCTGGTCCTTCAGCGCGACCTTCAGGCGATCAGCGAAGAAGGCGAGCAGGTCGACCGCAACGGCCTCGATCCGCTGCGAGCTACGACGCTGCGGCGAACCATCCTGCATGAGCAGGGGCTCTTCACGACTGAAGCCATCCGTCCGGTCTTGGAAGCCGTTGCGATCATAGAGGAATGCACCGGCCTGCCGAAGGGCCGGCTTGAGCGATACGCGCAGGCCGCCGTCGAGCAGGGTCCGGATCACCCCCAACGCCGCCCGACGCAGCGCATAGGGGTCCTTCGAACCCGTCGGCTTCTCGTCGATCGCGAAGAACCCGACCAGCGTATCAAGCTTGTCTGCCAAGGCCACTGCCACGCTCAGCGGCGCGGTCGGCACCGCGTCGGCCGGCCCCTGCGGCTTGTAGTGGTCGCGGATGGCGTCGGCGATCTCGGGGTCCATCTTGGCTTCGCGGGCGTAGTAGCCGCCCATCAGGCCCTGGAGTTCGGGGAACTCGCCGACCATCAGTGAGCTCAGATCTGCCTTGGCCAAACGCGCGGCCGTGCCGGCCTTTTCCACATCGGCGCCGACCAGCGGCGCGATCTCGCGGGCCAGGGCCTCGATGCGTTTGACCCGCTCGGCCATGGTCCCGAGCTTGGCGTGGAAGGTGACGCCGTTCAGCTTCTCCAGCCACTCGTCGAAATTGCCGGCCTTGCGGTCCTCGTCCCAGAAAAAGCGGGCGTCGGACAGGCGGGCCGACAGCACCTTGGCGTTGCCGGCGGCGATCACCTTGCCGCCGTCGGCGGCCGCGATATTGGCGATGGTGATGAAGTGCGGGGCCAGGCCCTCACGGGCCGGATCACGGACGGCGAAATACTTCTGGTGCGTCCGCATCGAGGTGCGGATCGCCTCGGCCGGCAGGTCCAGGAACGACGGATCCATGTCGCCCAGCACCGGGGTCGGCCACTCGGCCAGGCCCGCAACTTCCTCCAGCAGCCCCAGGTCTTCGACCAGTTCCAGATTGCGCGCGAAGCACAGGGTCTTGCAGCCTTCCAGGATGCGCGCCTTGCGCTCCTCGACGTCAAGCACGACGAAGTGGTCGTTCAGGCCCTTGGCGTATTCGTCGAAGTCGCGAACCCGGAACGGCTGGGCGTCGCCCATGAACCGGTGGCCCTCGGAGATGTCGCCGCTCTCGATGCCCTCGATGCTGAACGGCACGACCTCGCGGTCGAACACGCACAGGATGCGCTTCAGCGGACGAACCCAGCGCAGCTTGCAGGTTCCCCAGGTCATCGACTTGGGCCAGGCGAAGCCGCGCACGATGGCCTCGACCATCTCGGCGATAATCTCGGTGGTCGGGCGGCCGGTCTTCTCGATGAAGGCCATATAGACGCCGTCGCGCTCGACCAGTTGGTCCTGGGTCAGGCCCGCCTTGCGCAGAAAGCCTTCCATGGCCTGGGGCGGCGCGCCGACGCGGGGGCCCTTCAGCTCTTCCTTGCGGTCGGCCTGGGCGATAGGCAGGCCCTCGACCACCAGGGTCAGGCGGCGCGGACCGGCGAAGGTCTTCAGGGCCTCGGGCAGGAAGCCGGCGGCGGCCAGGTGCTCGCGCGCCATGCGTTCCAGGTCGCGGGCCGCATTGGCCTGCATGCGCGCGGGGATTTCTTCGGAGAACAGTTCGAGGAGAAGTTGGGGCATCTGACTTACGCGGCTTCCTGCTGCTTCACCCACTCGGAGGCGCACATCTTACAAAGGTCGCGGATGCGTCCGATGTAGCTGGCGCGCTCGGCGACGGCGATCGCGCCGCGGGCGTTCATCAGGTTGAAAAGGTGGCTGGCCTTGAGGACCATGTCGTAGGCGGGCAGGACCAGTGACTTGCCCTGATAGTCGCGGGCCAGCATGAGCGGCACCTGGCGCTCCATGTCCTCGAACTGCCCCTTCAGCACGGCCACGTCATAGCCGTGGAAATTGGCTTGCGAGTGCTGGCGCTCGTTCTCCAGGAACACGTCGCCATAGCTCATCGCGCCCAGCGGCGACTGCGGGTCGTTGAACGGCAGGTCATAGACGTTGTCGACGCCGAACACATACATCGCCAGGCGTTCCAGGCCGTAGGTCAGCTCGCCGGCCACCGGCGAGACGTCCAGGCCGCCCACCTGCTGGAAGTAGGTGTACTGGCTGACTTCCATGCCGTCGCACCAGACTTCCCAGCCCAGGCCCCAGGCGCCGACGGTGGGGTTTTCCCAGTCGTCCTCGACAAAGCGGATGTCGTGCAGGCGAAGGTCCAGGCCGATGGCTTCCAGCGACCCCAGATACAGGTCCTGCATGTTGGGCGGGTTGGGCTTCAGGATCACCTGGTACTGGTAATAGTGCTGCAGGCGGTTGGGGTTCTCGCCATAGCGACCATCGCCCGGACGGCGCGAGGGCTGCACGTAGGCCGCGTTCCACGGCTTGGGACCCAGAGCCCGCAGCACCGTGGCCGGGTGCAGGGTCCCTGCCCCGACCTCGATGTCGTGCGGCTGCAGGATCGCGCAGCCATGTTCGCTCCAATAGTTATGGAGCGTCAGGATCAGGGCTTGAAACGAGGTGGGCTTGGGGCGCGACATCAGTGTCCGAACAGGGCCAGAAAAAAGTCGGCGGACCATGGGGCCGACGAGAGGTTGCGTTAAGGGGTTGATTTAGCTCAGCTAGTTGCAACTTTGCCAGATCATACCCTAAAGAACATCCTAAAGGTTGGCGCTGATGAGCAACGCGCGGCGAGCCGCGAGGCTGATCTGCAAGCCTCCAACCGAGAAGGATGCACTGAATTTCGGGGGCCTGACTACACCCTCCCCGACCTCCGTCCAACAGCCGCGTGATCGGATTCTTGCGTTGATGAGCCGCCCACAACGGCCTCCCGCCGTCGGACGTCAGATCTTCCCGCTTCGGGGGCGCGTCGAGGACCTCGCTCCCCGCGCAATCGGCTATCGCCAGGGCGATCGAAACGCCTTCCCCGTCAGGAAGCGCTCATCATGGAGATTCTGCCGTGTGCATATCTCACGCCGGCCAGGCCATCGATGTTTCAGGTGACGCTAAACATCGGCGACGCCTGCGAGGATGAAGGGCTGCCGCGTCCCATCCGAGCCGGCTTCATCCGTGATGCCTCGTAAATCGTGCAGATGCCGGTCACGCTGTTGGTTCTTTTCGGCGCCTCCACTAGAGAGGCGTCATGAACACCGTCGAACACCGTCATTTTGAGACCAGCCTGGGGACGGGGCTTCCCATGGTCGGGGTGCTGACGGGATCCGACGGAGTCCGTCAGATGGTGACGGATACCCGTGAGCGAACCGAGGGCACCGGTAACAACGACTGCATCCGCATGATCAAAATGCTGGATCCGCCTGTCGATATTGGGCGCATGCACATCACGCCGGGCTATTTCCGAGGGTCGCGCCGCTATGCCCTGGAGCGCTGCGACCTGCTCTGGAACGCCATCACGGACATGGACCAGAACGCCGAAACCCTCGAGGTGGCGCGCAAGATGCTGACCGGGGTCAAAAAGCCGGTGATCAATCCGCCGGAGCTCATTCCCCGCACGCGCCGGCACGAGATTCCCAAGGTGCTGGCCAACCTCGATGGCGTTAAGGCCCCCAAGGCGCTTCGCTTCAAATACCCCACGCTGGAGCGCCTCAAGCGTCTGGTTGCCGACCACGACTTCAAGTTCCCCGCCATTGTTCGCCCGGTTGGAACCCACAGCGGCCAGGTGGTGGGTCTGTTCAACGCTGTAGAGGACCTGGAGGTCATCTTCGGTGATCGAAAGACCGAATACTACATGACCGAGTTCGTCGATGTCCGGCGACCGGATGGCTATTATCACAAGACGCGGCTCTATTTCGTCGGTGATGAGATCCTCATAAGGCAGCACATCATTTCCGACGAATGGTCCATCCATGGCCGCAGTGGCCGCGGCGTATTGGCGACGAATGAGAACCTGCAGGCTGAATGCCGCGCCATGCTGGTCAACGGCTTCGAGGCGCTACCAGCGCCGACACGGGCGGCGCTCCACAGCATCCGTCAGCGGGTCGGGCTTGACTATTGTGGGCTCGATTGCGCCGTCGTCGAGGATGGCTCGATCGTCGTGTTCGAATGCAATGCCACGATGAATTTCAAGCCAAACTTTCTTAACCCAGCAACGCAGCATAACCGCGCCGCCCTGCCTCGCATGCTGTCGGCACTACGCCGGCTGATTCATGCCAAGACCGGTCTGGGTCCTGCGGGTGAAGGTCCCTCTACTTCTGAGGCGGACGCTCAGACCGTTCGAGCGTGAGAGACGAAGATAGCGCTGCGCCGCCCCGGGGTTGCAACGCCGACTGCTGGCCGATCGGAACCATAGCCCTGCTCATCGATCTCAAGGCCGTGGGCCTCTAGCAGGCCTGCGATCTGCTCTACAGTGGCAAAGGCGTCATCCGTATACCGGAACCGCTCGGTGTAGTCCCGCAACAGCTCCTGCTTGGCCTCACCCAGCAGGGTGGCCATCTCCGGAAGGTCGTCGACGGCCTTGAGAACCTTGCCCAACCAGGCTTGGCGGGCGGTGCGGCGGCTATCCGCCGTCATCCCATCACCAACACTCGCCGATACGACCAAACGACCGCCGGGAGCCAGAGCGCTTCTGAGCGAATCCAGCACCAGGCCTCGGCGCTCCCACGGCACGAACGGCAGCATGGAATGCGAAACGATCAGGTCAAAGCCGCCGATTTCGAGTGGCTGGGTCAGATCGGCCACCTGGGTGGAGATGGATACATCAGGAATGGGCTGCAGCCTGTCGATCAGGGCCAGCGGTGTTGGACAAAGGTCAAGGATCGTGATTGCCAGCGGCCTTGCCTCAGCACAGTCCAGCACGGTCCTCAACAGTCCCGCGTCCGCCGAACCCGCGATCAGGATCCGGACTCCGGGAAAGGTCAGGCGCTGGAAGAATGGTTTGAGCGTTTCAGTGTCATGCCTGCCGCCATGCAGGCCGCCGGCCTTCAGAAGAACGCCCCGAAGCTTGTGGTAGGTTCCACAATCGCCGCAGAGTTCATTTCCAAGCCGCCAGATCTCATGGGCCTGGCCGTCGAGGTCATTGATGTCGAGGGCGCGTGTCATCGGCCGAAGATCTCCAGAAGATAGATGCAGGTGCTGACGAAAATCGCTGTGATCGTCGCCACGGGATAGGAAATCCGGGCGCCCAGACGCAAGGTGGCGAAGATAAACAGGGCCACGGCAATCGGTAGGCCTGTCCAGGCCGACAGGCCCAGCATGGCGACCAGCAGGCCCAGAAGTTTCAGATCGAAGGTGGGCCCGGTTGAGGGGGCGCTCTGCCGGATGGACCACAGTCGCCAGGCTGTCAGGGCTGCCGCGCCGAGGCCTATGGCTGCGGCGCTGGAGGGCAGCAGGCGCGCAGTGAGCGGCGCGCCCGTCAGGCCCAGGATCGCGGCCAGCAGGATCACTGCCAGCAGGGCGATGGCGAACGGGCGAAACGCGGTCCGGGTCTCGGTCTTTGCAGCTTGCCTGTCCCTGGATCGCCTTTGCAAGATCATGGGCAGGGCGATGGCCGCCGCCAGACCCAGGATTGTCAGAACTCCGGGGCGCGACAGGGCTGACCACCCGTGCACCATCACCGAGCGAACTACGCCAGATTCCAGATTGGGAGCCAGGACGAAGCCCAGCAGAAGCGGCGCCCGAGGAATATCTGCGCCTTTCAGGACCAAGCCAAGGAGGGAGAACACGGCGATCATGGCCAGGGTTTCCGGCCCGGGCGCTGTCAGGGCCGCAGCGGCCACGCCGGCCGCCAGGGCCGCCGGTCCGACGATTTCCGCCCGGATGAAGGCAAAGCGGGCCATGGCCGGGGCCAGCAGAATACAGACCGGAACCGCCAGGATGTTCGAGGCGATATTGGTCAGGCCCATCAGATAGACGAACCCCGGGTCCCGGGCGAGCATGCGCGGCCCGACCTCCACGCCGAGTACGATGAAGGCGGCCAGCAGGATGCCCATGCCCGATGAACTCGGCACACCGAAGAACAGCGCCGGGGCCAGGGCGCCGCCCTCCTTTGAATTATTGGCGGCTTCCGGGGCGATAATCCCGGCGGCTGCCCCTTCGCCATAGGGGATATCCGAAGGTTCGGTCTGGCGGGCATGGCCATAGGCCAGCCAGACCGCCACACTGGCCCCGAGGCCCGGCACCATGCCGACAAGGGCGCCCAGGATGGACGTCCGCAGCAGCAGCCAGCGATGGTTCAGGGCCTGCAAAACCCCGCCCCAGACGGCGCTCAGCTTGGTGGCCGTATGGATCGGCGCAGCGCCGACAGCCGAGCGGAGCACCATTTCAGGCACGATGAACATGCCGGTCACGACGGCGGCGGCATTGACGCCGTCGAGCAGTTCCAGGGAGCCGAAGGTGAAGCGCGGGACGCCGCTGAAGACGTCGAGGCCGACGGCGGCGATGAGCACGCCCAGGGCCGCCGACATCAGGCCGCCCGCCATGCTGCCGCCGGACAGGGCGGCGATGGACAACAGGCCCAGAAGCGACAGGGCCGCCATTTCCGGCGCGCCGAAATAGCGGGCCGCAGCCAGGGCGACCGGGGCGAGACCGAGCAGCACGAGGGCCCCGATGACACCCCCGACCATGGACGAGCCGACGGTGATGCCGATGGCCCGGGCCCCCTCGCCCTTGCGGGTCATGGCGTAGCCGTCGATCACCGTGGCGGCCTCGGTGACGGAGGTCGGCATGCCCAGCAGGATGGCCGGCACGGATCCGGAGGTGTGAACCACGGAGTGGAAGGCCACCAGGAAGACCGCGCCCGGGATCATGCCCAGACCGAGGGCGATGGGGGTCGCGAGCATCAGCCCCACCCGGCCATTAATGCCTGGGGTCAGGCCGGCCAGCAGCCCGCCTATCGTGCCCGTCACCAGGGCGAAGACCAAGGCGCCGGTCTCGGTCGACCCGGCCAGGAACTCAAGCAACAGACACGGCCTTCATTCGCCTCGTCGCGCCCATCAGGCCAGGGCTCTGGCCAGGGCGGCGCGCACGGCCGCGGAGCGATCTGACAAAAGGCCCCGGAGATCGTCGCCGATCCGCTCGCCCGCCACCGGTGCAATCAGGAGATCCAGCGTCGCCGCCTCCTTGAGGAAGGCCGGATCGGCCACGACCGTCTGAAATCTCTGCCGCCATCGCTTCAGCACTTCCGGCGGCGTGCCGGGCGGTAGGGCGGCGATCCGGCCCAGCCGGGCATGGGCGCTGATCAGGTTCAGCAGCAGATCCTTGTCCGGACCCGTGGCAAAGGCCGCCAGAGGCGGGGCCGACCAGCCATGGGCGACCGAGGCTGCGTCGAGCGGCAGGTCGTTCAGACGCAGCAGCAGCCTGGAGCCGGGCATTTCGAGGACGGCGGACAGGGAATCGAGACTGCCCACAGCCCCTTCGCCCTCTCCGGAAATCAGGGCCAGATTGCGGGCCGCGCCACTGAAGCCCGGCACGACGCGGACCTTGGCAGGGGTCAGATAGCCAAGAATTCGGCTCTCGAAATAGCCGGACGCGCCGACCGCGCCGCTGATCAGGATCAGGGGCTTTTGCCGGTTGAACAGGGCCTCGAACCGATCGACCTTGATCGTCGGGGCATTGACCAGCACCCGGTGGTCGGTGTTGAAGCTGCCCACCCAGCCCAGGGCGGTAAGATCCCAGCTAAAGTCCCTGTCGACCAGGGCGCTGTAAAGCATCCCGTTCTGCAGAAAACCGACGGTTTCCCGGCTGAGGTCGTCCTGGAACAGCCGCTGCAAAGCTACCTTGCCGATGGCGCGCGGTTCATTTTCGACCTCGACCTTGTCGCCGAACAGCCGCGTGACGTGGCGGCCGAACAGACGGGCGATATTGTCGGTCGCCGAGCCTGGCGCGCCGGCGACGATCACCCTCAGGGGTTTGGAGGGTTTAACACAGGCCGTCAGCAGGCCGGACACCGCCGTCGCCGCGCCCAGGGCCATGACGGTGCGTCGCGCCGGCCGGTCAGAAGCTGTAGCGAATGCCGACATAGTACTGACGCCCCGTGTGAGAATATTCTTCGGAATTGTTGCGCTCACGCGAGATCCAGCGATCATCGAAGGTGTCGAGCAGGTTGAGACCCTCGAAGGTCAGGACGGCGCGGGACGACAGGGCGAAGGTCGCTGACATGTCGACCGTCAGGGCGCTTTGCTTCCCCCGCGCGTCATTACCATTGCCGCCCGGCACACTGCTCAGATAGGCGTCGCGATAGGCCGCCGAGACCCGACCCGTCAGGCGCTCACCCTCATAATAGAGCGTGGCGTTGTAGGACTGCGGCGACAAACCAGCCAGGGGCATGGTCACCGTGGTGACAGGCGTGGTCGCGGCATTGGTAATGTAGGCGACCTTGGAGGCGACATGGGTATAGTTGGCTATGCCGCCAAAGCGATCGAACGGGGCCGGCAGGAAGCTGAAACGACGCTGCAGGCTGATCTCATAACCGTTGAGTTCGCCGCCCTTGGTGTTCTCCAGTTGGCTGACCACAAAGACGGTGTCGCCGGTATTGCCATTGGCCAGCAGGCTGAGAGGCAGTCCCGACTGGCTGAACGGCATCGTCTGCAGGGAGGACTGGATGTAGGATTTCAGGTCCTTGCGGAACAGGCTGACGGCCAGGATGGAGTCCCGGTCAGGATACCATTCCAGGTTCAGGTCCATGGTCGTGGCGCGGATCGGCGCCAGATCGGGATTGCCGACCGTCAGGGTCCTGGCCGTATTGCTCAGCGTGCCGCCCGGCGTCAGATAGGACAGCTGGGGCCGTGACATGACCTTTGAAATGCCGACACGCACGATCACGTTCTCGCGTGGTTCGAGGGCCAGGTTCAGGGACGGCAGGACGTCGTTGTAGCGGTGAGTTCGCTCCACCAGATTGACGCCGACCATGCCGGCGGCGCTGGTCTTGGTCGTGGCATAGCGGACGCCGGCATTGCCCCTCAGGCGCATGTCCTGGATGGCGGTATCGAAGTCCATCTGGACATATCCCGACGCATCATTCTCGCTGATGTCCCGTCGCGCGCTGCGCTGGTTGTCGCTGCTGATCCGGAAGTCGCCAAAGGCGTTGATGCAGTTGCATTGGATGCCCAGCATCGAGACCAGCTTGTCGATGTCGGGCGCCAGCCAGGCTCGGGGCGTGCCGTCCGGCATGTCCATGTTCCGGCCCAAGCCTGACACGAGCCGCGAGATGTCGGCTGTCGTGACGCCGGCGGGCAGCGCGACGGCGCCCTCCACCAGACCATTGATGGTGTTGCGTCGCCATTCGGTGCTGTGGAAGTCATAGGCCTTGACCAGAAGGCCAGCCTTCAGCCGCAGGGCCGCGTTGATCTCGAAGGCCCCGTCGAGCCTGGCGCTGGCCAGGCGGTTGGCGGTCTTGTTGGGGCGCAGGCGGATATAGGACTGATCCCCCAGCGCATTGCTGGCGGTGAAGATCCATTGGCGGGGATCGGTGACATCGAAATTGTAGCTGAGCACCGGCAGCCGCTCATTGCCGGAAAAATCATAGGCATAGCCGTCGACGTCATAGCGATCCAGGGACAGGGACGTCTGGACCGGATTGTCCTGAATCGAGTTTGACGTCCCGATCGCCCCGGTGAGGCTCAGGCGCGACGACAGCTGGTGTTCGAAATCAAGGGTGACCTGGGTGAACTCGCTGGTCAGGATGTCGTGCCGGCTTTCGGCGCGAACATCGATGTCGTCCATTGTCGCTGCGACCATCTGGTTCTTGCTGTCGAACCTCGCCTGGGTGACATCCATGCCCTTACGGATCAGGTAGGCTTCCAGATAGTCTTCCTGGCGTTCCCCGTCGGTATAGGCATAGAGGGCGTTGAGGCTGAGCAGGGTGCCGTCCCTCGGCTTCCATTGCAGGGCCCCGGTCGCGCCCAGACGCTTGGCGCTATAGTCGAGGCGCTCATAGCGCGGGATACGCGGATGCCAGGCCGCATTGACGGTGCTGTAGGTCTTCGTCGCCGCGTTGCAGGGGCCAGGCGTTTCGAAACAGCCGCCAGAGTTTCCAGCAACGCTCGGATTTTCCCAACGTCCGCTGCTGGCCCCCTCTTCCCGTACCTGGCGGTCGCTATAGGCCACAGACAGCAGGGCGCCGAACTGGTTGTCCCGCCAGGTGTCGCTGATCAGGAAAGAGGCGCGCGGATCGCTTGAGCGCGACAGGTCATTGTATCCCTGCTGCAAGCTGCCGACTGCCGTGAAGCCCTTGTAGTCAAAGGGGCGTGCAGGCCTCAGATCGACCGTAGCGCCCAGGGAGCCTTCCTCGATTTCGGCCGCCAGGGATTTGCGGACCGTGACGCGGTTGAAGAGTTCGCTGGCGAAAACCTGAAAATCAAAGCCGCGACCGCGGTTGGAACCACCCGAGCCGCCCCCGGTGTCCTTACCGCCAGTGGTCGCCAGCGCTTCCAGGCCGTTGATACGGACCCGGGTAAACTCCGAAGACAGGCCGCGCACCGTGATCGACCGGCCCTCACCGGCGTCACGGTCGATGGCCACGCCCGGCACGCGCTGCAGGGCTTCTGCCAGGTTCAGGTCGGGAAAATCGGCGACATCCTCGGCGCTGATGACCTCGACGATGTCGTTGCTCAGGCGCTTGGCAGCCAGGGCGCTCTGCAGGCTGGCGCGATAGCCCTGCACGACCAGTGCGTCCACCACTGTGTCGCCGGTCTCAGCGGCCTCCGCGCCGACGGGACCGGCTGCGGCGGGCTGGCTTGCCAGCACAGCTAAGGACATTAGGGCCCAAAGCGCATCCCCGGCGACCAGTCGCCGCCGTTTCGTTCCATGAAACGGGAGCGACCACGGTGCGAACAGCCTTTTCTCTTCGACCGACTCCGCTGATTCTATAAAGGTCAAGATCAAGGCTCTTTGGTGCAGTGTTCAAGTGAATTACAGGGCAGCAGTATATCGTCAGTCCTGACGGGCATGCGCTATGGTGTGTATCGTCCGGAAAAGTCTGGGAGACCAACTAGTCCTTCATGAACTTCCACATGACATTGCTGCGGCGAAGTCTGTAGAGCACGGTCGGCCGCAACACCATGGCGTTTTTGCCCGCCACGACAGAGCCAAAGAAGGTGCGAGCCCCCGTCAGGCCGGGCTGGCCAGTGCCGGCATGCGATCAACTGCCGAGCGCCGAGCCCACGCGCAGGTGCTCTACGACGCGCTGAAGCTTGACCCGGTCTGTCCAGACGCCGCGACCGAGGCGCTCGAGTATGCCATCGGAAACAGCCTTTTGGAGCAAAGCTGGCTTGGATTGGCGATGATGCTGGACGATGAGTTTGGCGATGAGGTCGCGGTCGTCACTGGAAGATGAAGGACCAGCGTTTCGCTCCGGAGTTCTCCACTTCGAGATAGCGGCCGTTGCCATCCGTGTGCAGACTGTAACCCTTGAGCGAGGTCACCTTGCGGTCGGTCAACCGGTGCGCCAGCTTCGCCAGATCAGCACACCCTAAAAGACACCCGGAAGGAAAACGGTGCTCTGGCCTGTTCAGGCTTTCCGCCGATACATGATTAGTCGGCTAGAGCTACCGAATTTACGAAGGTCTATCGAGCAAAACGCTCTCTGGATCCCCCGGCCTTCAGGGTGGCCTGGACCTCTGGCGACTGCGACGACATCGGCACGACGCCGGCGGCGCCGGACATCAGGGTGGCGGCCGCGGCCCTGACCTCCCTGCACGACAGCAGACCTGTCGCCGACAGCCAGAGCGTCCCCAGCTGTCGATATTGCTGCTTTTTTCTGCACCAGCCGTGCCTCATGCTTCGATTTTGGGCGTCTTGCCCCTTTCCTTTCCAAATCCTTGTCGCGCGACCGCACCTCGCCGAACTCGACCGATAGCGTGATCATAGCCGGGGAAAACGATGCAGCGCGTAATGGCGGCTTCGGCGGTGATCACCCGGGCGCAAAGCGCCCGGCAACCAAGCAAGGGGAGCCCGCGATATCGGCGGGCCGGAGCAAGGCGGATGAAACTGATCATAGCGGTCGTCAAACCCTTCAAGCTCGACGAGGTCCGTGAGGCGCTCGTCGCCGCTGGCGTCGAAGGTCTGACGGTGTCGGAAGTCAAGGGTTACGGCCGCCAGAAGGGCCAGACCGAAATCTACCGGGGTGCGGAGTACCAAGTGAACTTCGTTCCCAAGGTAAAACTGGAAGCGGTCGTGGACGATGCGTCCGCGGCCAAGGCGGTCGAGGCCGTGAAGGCCGCGGCGGCCACGGGCAAGATCGGCGATGGCAAGATCTTCGTTCTGAACGTGGAAGACGCCGTGCGCATCCGGACCGGTGAAACCGGCCCGGCCGCTCTTTAACGCCATCGGGAACAGGGGATAACCGACGATGAAATTGACCTTCAAACCGCTGGCCGGGCTGATGCTCGCCGCGACACTGGCCGGAGCCCCGATGGGGGCCGTGGCCTTCGCCCAGGAGGCTGCGCCTGCGGTCGCCGCCGCGCCCGCAGAGGCCGCGCCGGCTCCCGTGGCCGCCGCGCCTGAAGCCGCTCCCGCCGAAGCCGCGCCGGCTCCGGCCGCTGCTCCCGTTCCGGACAAGGGCGACAATGCCTGGATGCTTACCTCGACCGTCCTGGTCCTGCTGATGATCCTGCCGGGCCTGGCCCTGTTCTACGGCGGTCTGGTCCGCTCCAAGAACATGCTGTCGGTGATGATGCAGGTCTCGACCGTCGCCATCATCGGCTTCGTCGCCTGGGTGCTGTGGGGCTACAGCTTCGCCTTCACCGACGGCGGCAGCTGGGACAAGTATGTCGGCGGACTTGGTCGTCTGTTCCTCAAGGACGTGACTCCGGCCAGCAATGTCGCGACGTTCTCGACCGGCGTCGTGATCCCGGAACTGACCTTCGTCGCCTTCCAGGCCACGTTCGCCGCGATCACCGCCGCGCTGGTCATCGGCTCGCTGGTCGAGCGGATGAAGTTTGCCGCGATCGTCGCTTTCGCGGTCCTGTGGCCCCTGCTCTCCTACTATCCGATCGCGCACATGGTCTGGTGGTGGCCGGGTCCGGACGCCATCGCCAATGATCCGACCGCGCAGATCAAGGCCGGTCAAATCTGGGCCTGGGGCGCTCTGGACTTCGCTGGCGGCACCGTGGTGCACATCAACGCCGGTATCGCCGCCCTCGTCGGCGCCCTGATCCTCGGCAAGCGCCAGGGCTATGGCAAGGAACCGATGCCGCCGCACTCGCTGACCCTGACCCTCGTGGGCGCCGGTCTGCTGTGGGTGGGCTGGTTCGGCTTCAACGCCGGCTCCAACCTCGAAGCCAACGGTTACGCCTCGCTGGCGATGATCAACACCTTCGTGGCCACCGCCGCCGCCGGTCTGTCGTGGATCCTGGTGGAGTGGGTCACCCGCAAGAAGCCTTCGGCCCTGGGCCTGGCGTCTGGCGTCGTGGCCGGCCTCGTCGCCATCACTCCGGCCGCTGGTTTCGCCGGCCCGATGGGCGCTGTGATCCTGGGTCTGGTCGTCTCGCCGCTCTGCATCTTCTTCTGTTCGGTCGTGAAAAACACGCTGAAGTACGATGACAGCCTGGACGCCTTCGGCATCCACGGCGTCGGCGGCATCGTCGGCGCCCTGGCCACCGGCCTGCTGGTCAACCCCGTCTGGGGCGGCGCCGGCATCGTCGACTATACGACCTGCGCCAAGGACGGCGATATCTCGACCTGCGACGCCCTGGCCTCGTACGAGCCGATCGCTCAACTCCTGATCCAGGCCAAGGCTGTCGGCCTGACCGTCGTCTGGTCGGCCATTGC
Source organism: Caulobacter sp. ErkDOM-E (assembly GCF_048541895.1). Classification (GTDB taxonomy): domain Bacteria; phylum Pseudomonadota; class Alphaproteobacteria; order Caulobacterales; family Caulobacteraceae; genus Caulobacter. Next base: position 2,203,263 of record NZ_CP183331.1, read on the forward strand.
TTCGGCCATCGTCTTCTTCCTGATCAAGCTGGTCATCGGTCTCCGCGCCGCGCCGGACGCCGAAGAAGAAGGTCTGGACATCGCCGAACACGGCGAGCGCGCCTACCACAGCTAGGCTTCGGCACAGCTGAAAAGGCGAAGGGCGCGGAGCTTGGCTCCGCGCCCTTTCTTTTTGTCCGGACGGCTGACCGTTTAGGGGGCCACAGGCGCCCGGCGCGCTTTCAGGATCGGCACCGGCGGCTCCAGGATCTGGCCCTTCATGACCGGGTTTACCGCCACGCCCGGCGTCGGCAGGTTGATGATCTTGTGGACCACATCCATGCCCTCAACCACCTTGCCGAACGCCGCGAAGCCGGCATTGTCGCCCGGCGCGGCAGGGTCGGCGTCCAGATAGGGGGCGTCGCCGACGCAGATGAAGAAATCCGAGGTCGCCGTGCCCGGCGCATTGCGAGCGATCGAGACCACCCCGTCGGTGTGCTTGATCCCCGTCTGGGTCGTCGGCTCGTGGGCGATGGGCTTCAGAACCCTGGCCGGATCGCCCTGCAACCCGCCCTGGATCAGGCCGTAGTCGACAGGCCCCGGCGATCGCGATGCCCGAAAGAATGTGGCGCCGTCATAGCGCTTCTGGTCGACATAGCGCAGGAAGTTGGCCGTGGTGATCGGGGCTTGGTCGACATAGAGCTCGATGACGATGACGCCCTGCCCGGTCTCGACATTGACCCGGACGGTCTTTGCCGCGGCGGGCGCGGCAGGTGTGGTCAGGGCTGTCTGGGCCAGGGCGGGCGCGGCGACGAAGGCTCCCGCCAGAGCCAATAGATCACGACGATGCATGCGAACGCTCCAGAGGTTGGATCAGCGTCAGCCTAGTGCGGCCATCGCTCGACGTCATCGCCTGTCGTCGGAAGCTCCGTCCAGCCGGCAGCGCCGCACCCACCAGTCGGGTCGCATGCTCTCCAGTCGTTCGACCAGACCCTCCGCCTCAATGTCGCCGGCGCACAGCGCAAAGCAGGTGGCGCCCGAGCCCGACATCCGGGCCATCAGCGTCTCGGGTTCGTCGCGCAGGATGTCCAGCACCTCGCCGATCAGGGGCTCGAGCGCGATGGCGGGCGCCTCCAGGTCGTTGCGGGTGGCCGCGACCAGCCAGGCGGCGACTTCCTCGGCGCTTTCGAAGGCGTCCGGCATCCAGGGCCGGGCCTCGCCTTCCGGCGCGATGGCGGCGTCATAGGCGCGATAGACCGCCCCGGTCGGCGACGGCGCCAGCGGATTGACCAGAACGGCGTTCAGCGACGGCAGGCCGGGCGCGGGCGACAGACGCTCTCCCCGCCCCTCGGCCAATACAGGCTGCCCCCACAGGCAGGCGGCGCCATCGGCGCCGAGGCTGGAGGCGATGGCTTCCAGCGCCTCGTTGGAGAGGCCTGGAGCCAGAGCGTCGCGCAGCAGGCGCAGGGCGGCTCCAGCGTCGCTGGAGCCGCCCCCGAGGCCCGCCGCGATCGGCAGGCGCTTGTCGAGCAAGAGACGGAACGGCGGCAGAGGCGCGGCCGCGCCGGCATGGAAGGCCCGGGCTGCGCGCATGACCAGATTGTCGTCGCCCGTCGGAATGCCGGCCCCGAACGGCCCGGTGGTCTCAAAGCTGGGCGCGTCGCTGGCCTGCAGCGAGACCTCGTCGCCGACGTTGGCGAAGACCATCAGGCTTGAGATCGGGTGATAGCCCTCCGCATCGGGTCCGCCGACGTGCAGGAACAGGTTGACCTTGGCCGGGGCGAAGGCGGAAAGGCGCATGGCGAAACCTTAGGACGAACGGCTAGACCCGTCCGATAGCTCAGTTGCCGGCGATGGTCGATGACGCCGCAGGTCCGACCTCGCCCAGACCGTCCTTCAGCTTGGCTTCGGCGTCAGCCTTCTGCTTGGCGTCCGGCTCCAGGCTCAGCACCCGACGCCACTGGAACTCGGCTTCGATATGCCGGCCCGCGCGCCAGTAAGCGTCGCCCAGATGACCGTTGACGTCCGGATCGCCCGGTTCCATCTCGACGGCCTGCTCCAACTTCTCGACGGCGACCTTGTAGTTGCCCAGCCGGTAATAGGCCCAGCCCAGCGAATCGAGCATGGCGCCCGACTGCGGACGGGCGTCGACGGCCTTCTGGACCATGGCCAGGGCCTCGGGCAGACGCTCGTTGCGGTCGATCCAGGAATAGCCGAGGAAATTCAGCAGCTCCGGCTCGTCCGGATTGAGCTTCAGCGCCGCGCCCAGGTCATTCTGGGCCTCGGCCCAGCGACCCGCGCGCTCCAGGGAGATGCCCCGAAGATACAGCACGCGCCAATCGGGCCGTTCGGCTTCGCGGGCGATCAAGGAGTCCAGAACCTTGACCGACTCGTCCCAGTGCTCGTTGGCGCGCAGCAGGTCGGCCAGGGCGATCTGGGCGTCGCGGTCGCCGGGCGCGGTGACCATCGACTGGCGGGCGATTTCGAGCGCGCGGGTCTTGTCGCCGCTCTGCTGATAGGTCCAGGCCAACTTGCCCTGTGCCGTGGCGTACTGGGGCGAGCTTGCTGGAACATGGCCAAAGGCGTCGATGGCCCCGCGATGATCGTCGGCCTGGTTCAGCAGGTCGCCGACCAGCATCCAGGCTTCCTCGCGTTCGGGATCCAGCCGCAGGGCCAGACGCAGATAGGCCAGGGCGAACTGGCTCTGGCGCTCGCCGGCGAAGTTGGCGGCGCACGCCACCAGGTTCTGGGCTGCGCCCTGCCGGATCGACGGCATCGGCGGCGCTGGGCTCTTGGCCACGGCGCGCGCGCGGGCAGCCTTCAATCCAGCGTCCGACGGATCGGCCGCCAGGGCCTGATCGTAGAGCGCGATCGCGTCGGCGTGGCGTTTGCGACGCTCGAGGAACGCGCCGTAATCGAGCATGAAAATGCCGGCGGTATTCGATGACGCGGTCAGCGCCTTGTAGTCGGTCTCGGCCTCGTCATAGCGCCGGGCGCGTTCGAACAGGCGCGCCTGGCCCAGTTGACCAAAATACTGCACCAGCCGGTCGTTCTGCAGGCTGGGCTGGACCGTTGCGCCCTCGGCGTCGCCTGCGGCGGCGGCAATCCAGGGGCCCAGCAGGGCGGCGGCCGGGCGGTGCGGGAAGGCGATCGGCTCGGCCTTTAGAAGGGTCTGAGCGTCCTTGCCCTTGCCGGAGGCCAGCAGTTCCACGATCCGGGTCAGCGTCCCCAGCCGCTTGATCGCCTCGCCCGCATCCTCGCCGCGAGGCGCGATTTGCGCGGCGCGGGTCACCTCGCCCGAGAGCAGCAGGGCGGTGAAGGTCCGCTCGCTGATCATGGCGGGATCATCAGCCAGCACGCCCGCAACGCCGAAATAGTCGGCCGCCTCGCGCGTGCGGCCATCGCGCAGCGCCGCCTGTCCGGCCAGGAACTGGCCATAGGAACTGCGCACGTCGAACAAGGAGTAGCCGGCCGATACAGGACCGCGCAGGGCGACATCCGGGGTCGAGGCGCAGGCCGAAAGGGTGAGCAGGGACGCGGCGGCGAGGAGGACTTTGAAACGCATGCTGGCACCCTGTTGGGTTTCGACGCGCGCCGCAAGTCCGCGACGCGCGGCAAAAACGCTTGGTGGGCCCAGAGCACGCCAACAAAAAGGCCTCCCGATCTGTTGGATCAGGAGGCCCTGTCGTCACATGTTCGGATAGTTGGGGCCGCCGCCGCCTTCGGGCGTGGTCCAGACGATGTTCTGCGATGGATCCTTGATGTCGCAGGTTTTGCAGTGGACGCAGTTCTGGGCGTTGATCTGGAAGCGGGGATCCGTCCCCTGCTCGTTGTACAGCACCTCATAGACGCCGGCCGGGCAGTAGAGCCGCGCCGGTTCGCCATATTTGGGCAGGTTGACCGAGATCGGGATCGACGGATCCTTCAGCGTCAGGTGAGCCGGCTGGTCTTCCTCGTGGTTGGTGGCCGACAGGAACACCGAAGACAGCTTGTCGAAGCTGATCACGCCGTCAGGCTTGGGATAGACGATCGGTTTGTGATCCTTGGCCAGCTCGGTCGAGGCGGCGTCGGTCTTGTCGTGCTTCATCGTGCCGAAGAACGAGAAGCCGCCCGTCAGGTGGGTGCACCACATGTCGAACATGCCGGCGGCGCCGCCGAAGAAGGTGCCCAGCTTGCCCAGCAGCGGCTTGGCGTTGCGGACGACCTTCAGCTCCTTGGCGACCCAGCTCTTCTCAAACGCCGTCTGGTACTCGACCAGCTCGTCGCTGGCGCGGCCGGCGGCCAGGGCCTTGAAGGCCTGTTCGGCGGCCAGCATGCCGGTCTTCATGGCGTTATGGCTGCCCTTGATGCGGGGCACGTTGACGAAGCCGGCCGAGCAGCCGATCAGCGCCCCGCCCGGGAAGGTCAGCTTGGGGATCGACTGATAGCCGCCCTCGGTGATGGCCCGCGCGCCGTAGGAGATGCGGCGACCGCCTTCGAGGTGCGGCTTGACGGTCGGGTGGTGCTTGAAGCGCTGGAACTCGTCGAACGGCGAAAGCCACGGGTTCTTGTAGTTCAGGTGCACCACGTAACCGATCGACACGTAGTTGTCGCCGAAGTGGTACATGAAGCTGCCGCCGCCGGTCTTGTCGTCCAGGGGCCAGCCGGTGGTGTGCTCGGCCAGGCCCGGCTGGTGCTTCTCGGGCGGCACCTGCCACAGTTCCTTGATGCCGATGCCGTACTTCTGCGGCGACTTGCCGGCCTGCAGGTCGAACTTGGCGATCAGCTGCTTGGCCAGCGAGCCGCGCACGCCCTCGGCGATGAACACGTACTTGCCGTGCAGTTCCATGCCGGGCTGGTAATCGGGCTTGTGTTCGCCGTCCTTGGCGATGCCGACCACGCCGACCACGACGCCCTTCAGCGAGCCGTCGTCGTTCCAGACCATGTCGGAGGCGGCGAAGCCGGGATAGATCTCGACGCCCAGCTCCTCGGCCTTGCCGGCCAGCCAGCGCGTCAGATTGCCCAGCGAGGCGATATAGCAGCCGTGGTTGTGCATGAACGGCGGCAGGGCGAACATCGGCAGAGACAGCTCGCCCTGCGGACCCAGGATCAGGAAGCGATCCTTGGTGACCGGCGTCTCGAGCGGCGCGCCCTCTTCCTTCCAGTTGGGGAAGAGCTCGTTGAGGGCCTTGGGGTCGATCACCGCGCCGGAAAGGATGTGCGCGCCGACCTCGGAGCCCTTTTCCAGCAAGGCGACCGAAATCTCGGTTCCAGCCTTGGCGGCCAACTGCTTGAGGCGAATGGCGGCCGACAAGCCGGCGGGGCCGCCGCCGACGATGACGACGTCGTACTCCATCGACTCGCGTTCGAGGACTTCGCTCATGGGATCTCCCGCCCCGGGGCCATCGCTTGCGTGGATGGCGCCCGTCTTATGACTGTTTGAATCTGACCTTATCCGAACGTGACGCAGTGGCGGTCAAGGATAAAGCGCTGACTTTTGTTGCGGCGCAGCGTGGAGAGCGGACAAAGATCACGCTATGGGTATCAGCATGAGCCTCGCCGTCGATCCGCGCGCCGTCGAAAGCCTGCTCGCCTTCTGGGCGGATGCGGGGGTCGACGCCACCTATTCGGATGCGCCGATCGACCGTCTGGCCGAAGGCGCGGCCCTGCTGCGCGCCAAGAGCCAGCCGGCCGCCGTCGTGGCCGCAGCGCGTCCAATACTGGTTTCCAACGCCTCGCCCGATGTTTCGACGGCGATCGCCCAGGCCCGTGCGGCGGCGGCCGCCTGCCACGACCTGGAAGCCTTGGCCGCCGCCATCGCCGCCTTCGACGGATGCTCGCTGAAAACCCAGGGCGCCAGGCAGGCCGTGGTTTCGCGCGGTCCGGGCGACGCGCCGCTGATGATCATCGGCGAATGCCCCGGACCCGACGAGGACGCACAAGGTCAGCCGTTTGTCGGTCGCGCCGGGCAACTTCTTGATCGGATGCTGAAGGCCTCAGGCCTGACCGACCGCGTTTTCATCACCAACACCGTCTTCTGGCGACCGCCGGGTAACCGAACCCCAACCCCCCAGGAACAGGCTGTCTGCGCGCCGTTCCTCGAACGCGCCATCGCCCTGGTGAACCCCAGGATGCTGCTGCTGATCGGCGGGGCCTCGGCCAAGGCCATGCTCAAGCGCGACGAAGGCATTCTGTCGCTGCGGGGCCGCTGGTTCGAATGGACCTCGTCGGACGGCGCAAGGGAGCTGCCGGCTCTCCCGACCCTGCATCCGGCCTTCCTGCTCAGGCAGCCGGCGGCCAAGAAGAAAGCCTGGCAGGATCTGCTGACCTTGACCGAAAGACTTGATCGTCCGGAGCGTCCCCACTAGGACTCTGGTCGACCAGTCGGAACGGGGACGCGCCGCCTTCGGGAAGCGCGATACGCATTGCAGCTCATCGCTCGCCCTCTGGCCGTGCTCTCGGCCCTTGTCCTGTGTATGGGCGCCGCCGTCGGCGCACGCGCATCCAGCCTCGAGCCGCTCACCAAGGATGACGTGCGCTACTATCGCGCTGCGTTCTCGGCCTCCGAGCGCGGTGATTTCGACGCCGCCGAGGCGGCCTTCGCCAACGCCCGCGATAAAAGCCTGGCTGGCCGCCTGGCCTATGCCAAGGTCATGCACCCCCGCGCCTATACCGCCGAATACGAAGACCTGACCGGCTGGCTGAAGGCCTATGGCGAAGAGGCGGGGGCCGACAAGGTCTATACGCTGGCCGTCAAGCGCAAGCCGGCCAAGGGCCCCGCTCCGCGCCCGCCGGCCCTGTTTGTCGCGACCGAGAAAGGGCCGCCGCCGGCCGACAAGGCGCGCGGCGCGCGCGAGGCCTATTATTCCGGCGATATCGCCAGGGCCCTGACCCTGGCCCAGATCAGCGGCGAACGCTGGATCGCGGGTCTGGCCTCCTATCGCCTGGGCCAGCACGCCCAGGCCCAGGACTATTTCGATCAGGTGGCCCGCGACGAAAGCCAGGACGACTGGCTGCGCGCCGCGGGAGCCTTCTGGGCTGCCCGCGCCGCCAGCGCGGCCGGACGCAGCGCTGACGCCCGCGAGGCGCTGATCGAAGCCGCCCGCTCGCCCAACACTTTCTACGGCATGATCGCCGCCCGCCAACTGACCCTGGCCGGCGTGGCCCTGCCCAATGATCCCGACGACCCGATCGCCGCCCTGATCAGCCGGTTCAGCTATGACGGCCCGGACGTCACTTCGCTGAACCGCCTGCTGAGCGCCGACGACCGCGCCCGCCGCGCCGCCGCCCTGGCCCAGATCGGCCGCTGGGCCGAGGCCGGCCAGGAATTGCGCGCCGGCCTGTCACTGGCCGGGACAGAGAAGGCGCGCGGCGACTGGATGAGCCTGACCCTGGCGCTGAACGCCCGCGCCCCGCTGAATGCCGGTCGCCCCGTCGCCCGCCTCGGCTCGGACGACTATCCCCTGCCCCCGCTGGAGCCCAAGGGCGGCTTCACCATCCACAAGGCCATGGTCTACGCCCTGGTGCGCCAAGAGAGCCGCTTTGACCCCTCGGCGGTCTCCGGCGCCGGCGCGGTGGGCCTGATGCAGCTGATGCCGATCGCCGCCGCCCGCGCCGCCGGCGACGACAAGCTGCTGGCCGACAACACGCCGCTGCTGGACCCGGCTTTCAACCTGCGGGTCGGGCAGGACTATTTCACCTGGCTGATGGATCGCGGCCTGCAGAGCAATGACATGCTGCGCGCCGTGGCGGCCTATAACGGCGGCCCAGGCACCCTGCTGAAGACCCAGGCGCAGCTGGGCGCAGACTGCGACAGCCTGCTGCTGATCGAAAGCCTGCCGGCGGTCGAGACCCGGAACTATGTCGAGAAGGTCGTGGCCTCGTACTGGACCTATCGCCGGCTGATGGGCGCCGAGACCCGCACGCTCGACGCCGTGGCCCTGGGCGCACGCGAGATCGACTTCCGTCTGGACCTCTAGGTCACCACGTCAGGCGTTTGGCGCCAACTGCGCCGATCAGTCTGGAAAAGCCCGTATCGCCGGCGCGAAAACCGCCACTGGCTTCGTAGCGTCGCGCCGAGAGCAAGAGGCCCTGCGGCTTCGTGAACGGCCGGCGAAACCACGGCAGGCCCGGACGCGGCAGGCTGACCGCCTTGTCCCAGCCGGCATTGATCTGCTTTTCCGCCACCGCGCGCCAGCCCTCCGGCAGGATCGCATCCGGCTCCAGCAGCATCAGCCAGTCGCCGCGCGGGCGCTTACAGGCCGCCGCCAGGCGCGCCCCGACATCGTCGCCGGCGGCCACGATCCGCGCGCCGCAGTCCTCGGCGATATCCAGGGTGTCGTCGGTCGAGCCGCTATCGGCCAGCACCACCTCGCGGACCAGACCGTCGACCGCCGCTGTCACAAGGCTGGTGAGACACGGCCCGATCAGGTGGGCGCTGTCGTGGGTGGGGATGACGACGGTGATCATGCCCCCTGCTTCAGGGCGTCAGGCCCATTGGTCAAGTCTGGTTCTTGTTATGTTCTCAATTCAAAGCTAGGGTCAGCCCATGCCCGCCCCAGCTCACATGAACCGCGTTGACCTTCGAGGCCGCGGCGCGCGGTCGAACGAGACCAGCCGGTTCGAGAGTTTTCGCTCCGAGGCCTTCGAGGATGGCTGGACCGAGGAGGACGAGGCGGCGCGGCCGCTGACCACCTCCATCCAGCCGATGAAGTCCAAGACCATCATCGCCAAGAACGACAGCCCCGACATCAGCTTCAACCGCTCGATCAATCCCTACCGTGGCTGCGAGCACGGCTGCGTCTACTGCTACGCCCGACCGGCCCACGCCTATCTGGGTCTGTCGCCGGGCCTGGACTTCGAATCCAAGCTGTTCTTCAAGCCGGAGGCCGGAAAGCTGCTGGAGCGCGAGCTGTCCAAGCCCAGCTACAAGCCTCAGGTCATCCATATCGGCGGCGACACCGACCCCTATCAGCCGCAGGAAAAGACCCTTCGGGTCACCCGCGCGGTGATCGAGACCCTGGCGCGGTTCAACCACCCCTTCACGATCATCACCAAGTCGGCCCTGATCACCCGCGACCTCGACATCCTGGGGACCATGGGCAAGGCCGGCCTGGCGCGGGCGGCGGTGTCTGTGACCACGTTGGACCGCAGACTGGCCCGCAGCATGGAGCCGCGCGCTGCCACGCCCGAGCGCCGCATCGACGCCATTCGCCAGTTGGCCGCCGCCGGCGTGCCCGTGACGGTGATGTTCGCGCCCTCGATCCCGTCGCTGAACGACCACGAAATGGAGGCGATCCTGCAGCGCGCCGCCGAGGCCGGGGCGACCTCGGCCGGCTATGTCGCCCTGCGTCTGCCGCTGGAGATCAATGACCTGTTCCAGCAGTGGCTGGCTACCGACCACCCCGACCGCGCCAAGCGGGTGATGTCGCTGGTGCGCCAGATGCGCGGCGGCGCGGCCTATGCCTCGGAATGGGGCACGCGCATGACCGGAGAGGGCCCGGTGGCCGAGGTGATGAGCCAGCGGTTTGATGTCGCCCGGCGACGGTTCGGGCTGGATGCGCCGGTGCAGCGCATGGATGTCGGAGCGTTCAAGGTTCCGGCCAAGGCCGGCGACCAGATGAGCTTGTTTTGATGCGTCCGCTGGGCCGTGACGATGAACCGATCCGGCGCATTGGCGAAGTCATCACTTTGCTAGTTCGGAGCGGCCCCATAGCCGATCCTACGGTCGTTCACGCCACCTTCGTTCTCGAACGTGTCTATCCGGCGAAGCCAGAGCGGGTGTTCGCCGCCTTCGCCAAAGCCTCGTCCAAGAGATCTTGGTTCGCCGAAAGCCCAAGCCACGATGTCGAGACGTTCGAGATGGACTTCCAGATTGGAGGTGCGGAAACCGCCCGCTATCGCTTCAAACCGGGTGGCCCGTTCGAAGGCGTAGTCCTTGCGAGCGACGGGGCCTATCTGGATATCCAGCCAGGGAACCGGATCGTCAGCGCCTCGACCCTGAGCCTGGGCGACCAGCGTATCTCGGCTTCTCTGGTCACCATCACCCTGTCGCCGACAAGGGATGGAACAGCGCTTACCTGCACACACCAGGGGGCGTTTTTCGAAGGCGCCGACGGTCCGAAGATGCGCGAGGCAGGGTGGCGGCGGCGTCTCGATCAGTTGGCGAGAAGCCTGATGAACGAGATTCAGGATCCGCCAGCAGTCGCTTGATAAAGCTCGGAATTCAGCGCGCGGACTCGCGCGCCAGCCGATCCAGATGCTGGCGGATATGGGCCGCCTCGGCGGCGGTGCCGGCCAGGGCGATCGCGCGGTCGAAAGCAGTCCTCGCCTCCTCCGCCCGCCCCGTCTGCAGCAGGAAGGCGCCTCGCGCACCGTGGAAGTGGAAGTAGCCGCCAAGACGCGGCTCCAGCGGTTCGATCATCGCCAGCGCCGCCTCCGGTCCCTGGACCTTGGCCACAGCGACCGAACGGTTCAGCGTCACGACAGGCGACGGCTGCATGAGTTCCAGCGTCGCATAGAGCTGGTCGATCTCGACCCAGTCCGTGTCTTCCGGCCGCGCTGCCCGGGCATGCAGGGCCGCTATGGCAGCCTGCACCTGATAGGGGCCCGGCCGCCGCCGCCACATGGCCTTGTCGATCAGGGCCAGACCCTCATCGATCATCCGCCTGTGCCAGAGCGAGCGGTCCTGATCCTCCAGCAGGATGGCCGCGCCGCTGGCGTCGAACCGCGCCGCCGAGCGCGCGTGCTGTAGTAACATCAAAGCCGTCAGGCCCATGATCTCTGGCTCGGACGAGAACAGCCGCAACAGCAGGCGCGCCAGGCGGATCGCCTCGTCGCACAGCGGCCCCTTCGCCTCCGCGGCCGCGCCGCTGGCCGAATAGCCTTCGTTGAAGACGAGATAGATCATGGCCGCAACGGCCGCGAGACGCTCGGCGCGCTCGATCGGCCCCGGCGTCTCGAACGGCGCGTCGCCGCCGGCCACGCGCGCCTTGGCGCGGGTGATCCGCTGTTCCATAGCCGCCTCGCTGACGAGGAAGGCCCTGGCGATCTGCCTGACCGACAGGCCCGAGATCACCCGCAGGGCCAGGGCGACCTGCTGGGTGGCAGGCAGGTCCGGATGGCAGCAGATGAACAGCAGGCGCAGGACGTCGTCACGGTAGTGCGAGCCGTCCAGCCGCTCGACCAGCGCGGCTTCGGCGTCCTCCAGGTCGGACAGCAGCTCTTCCGGCGGCAGGGGCTGCTGGCGGCTGGTCTTGCGACTGGCGTCGATGGCGGCGTTGCGGCCGACCAGGATCAGCCAGGCGGTCGGATCACGCGGCGGGCCGTTCTTTGGCCAGTTCTGCAGAGCGCGCAGGCAGGCGTCCTGAAAGGCCTCCTGCGCGGCGTCAAGGTCACGGAAATAACGCAGCAGGGCCGCCGTCGCCTGGGGACGGGCGGCGGCCAGCGTCGCGTCGATCCAGGCAGGGTCGGTCATGCGGGCAGCGATCCGGGGCGCAGCAGGGCCATCGGACGGATTTCATAGGCCCCGCCGGGATTGGCGCGGCCCAGGTCCTTGGCCGTTTCGACGGCCTCGTCCAGATCGGCGCACTCGATGACGAAAAAGCCCAGCAACTGCTCCTTGGTCTCGGCGAACGGGCCGTCCAGCACGATCGGCGGCTCGCGGTCCTTGCGAAGCGTGGTGGCCGCCGTGGTCGGCATCAGGCGCGCCACGGGACCCAGGCGACCGGCCCTGGCCAGCTTCTCCTCGACGACACCGAGGTCGGCCATGACCTTGTCATTGTGCTCCTGCGACCAGGCGCAGACCGTGTCTTCGTCGTGATAGCAAAGGATGGCGTAGAGCATGGACGGTGCTTCCTCGTCTGGTCCCAGGACGGACGAGCATGCCGCGCGCCGACACCGGGCGGGTGAAAAATTTCAGGCCCTGGCCCAGCGGGCCTTCAGCCAGTGGCGCACGGGAAGGTCATAGACCTTCAGAACACCCCAGGCGCCGGCGATGATCAAGACGACCGCGACCGCCAGAAAGACGCCGGGATAACCCTTGCCGCCCGCCGCGCGGAAGGCGCGCAGCAGCAGTTCCCACAGCACCCAGTGCAGCGCATACAGCGGATAGGAGATCTCGCCGCTGAACCGGCAGATCGCGCCGGCCCGGCCTTCGGGATCGCGATGCCCCAGCAGTACGATCAGCGGAAACACCACGGCCACGCAGACGAGATCATAGGTCGCGGTATAGTCCATCGGCGGAACGGCCAGCACCGCCAGCAGCACCAGGGCCAGCAGCCAGGCCGGGGCCGACAGCCGCACATAGGCCTGGATCCGATAGCAGGCCCAGCCCAGGGCGAACGGGAAGATCGTGCGGATGACGCCGATCCAGTAGGTGGCCCGATCCCAGCCGGTCTGCACCCCGCCCATGCCATAGGCGATGCCGATCAGCACCCCACCCGACACGACGATGACCAGCACTAGCCACAAGGTCGCCAGACGTCGCGCGGGGAACCACAGCGCGCTGGCCAGCAACTCGAGAAACAGCGACCAGGCCGGCGGATTCAAAGGGAAAAGCGGTGAGAAGCTGTCTTCGTCGCCAACCCAGATCCTGGGCAGGACCAGAAGCCCCATCAGCAGGCACATCAGGATATTGTCGCGATGCCCGATCATCACCAGGGCCCCGGCGACCATCGAGACAGCGATCAGCGGCCAGACCCGGATCAGGCGGGCCCGCATAAAGCTCCCCCAACTCATGGCGCGGTCGCCATAGGCGTGGGCCAGGACAAAGCCGCTGAGGCAGAAGAAGAAGTCCACGGCCAGATAGCCGTGGGCCATCAGCCAGGGTCGATAGGTCCAGCCCCCAAGATGGTAGAGCAGCACCCCAACCGCCGCGATGCCGCGCAGGCCGTCCAGGGTCTCATAGCGACGCCCGCCGTCGATCGATTGCCCCAACGCGCTCGCCCCCGATACAGGGCCGCTTAGTGCCGCGCCCCGGGCCGTCCGTCCAGCCTCAGGCTTTCTCGAACAACATCGCCTTGGTCAGGAAAGCCCGATCTTCGCTGATCAGTCGCAGGCCGGCCCCGCTGAACAGGGCCGCCAGATCGGTCTGGGCGTAGGTCGAATAGTAGGGTTCATGAAAATAGGCCGGAAAGGCTTCCAGCAGGCGGACCAGGTCAGGTTCGTCGGTCGGCTGCACCGAGTCGACAAAGACCAGAACACCGCCGGGCTTGAGCGCGCGGGCGATGGACGCCGCCACCACGGGCCGCACGCGCGGCGGCAGTTCGTGGAACAGATAGACACAGCTGACCGCATCCAGCGACGCGTCGGCGAACGGCAGGGTCTCGATATTGGCCTGCACCACCCCGGCGCCGGTGCGCCGCCGGGCCCGGGCCAGATAGGCCGGTGACAGATCCAGACCCGCCAGGGCGGCGCGCGGAAAGGCCGCCTTGAGGTCGCGCAGGAAGGCCCCGGCCCCGCAGGCCGCATCAACGATGCGCAGGTCGCGATGATCCAGGCCACGCCAATGCCTGGCCAGCAGGGACAGCCCGCGCCGGCGCATGGCGCCGGCCGTTCCGGCGAACAGGGCCTCGACCTGGCTGTCATAGCGCCGCGCGCTCTCGGCGGTGAACCAGCCGCCAGACTGGTAATGGAAGTTCTGGCGATAATAGTTTGGATAGGCTTCGGTTTCAGTCTCTGACCTGACCTCGACGCCATCGCCGCGGCGACGGCGTTGGTCAACGGCGCGGGCGTCCACCAGAAAATCGAGGGCGCCCAGCAGCGACTTTACCGGCCGGGTCGGCGCGTCTTCGACGGCCGGGTAGAGCCCTGCGGCGACGTCGCGGGCGTCCTTCTCGAACGCCTCCAGATAGACCCGGCGCAGCCGCGCCGTCGAGACCGGCGGGCCTGCGGGCTGGAAGCGTCGCGCCGCCTCGCCCCGGGTCGGCTGGGTGATGGCGCGGGCCAGCCCGCCGGCGGCGCCCCACCAGGCGGCCTTGGCGGCAGCCTTGGCGCGCTGACCGACCGCGTCTAGCGCGAAGGCGCTGCGTTCGCGTCGCTCGATGGCACGATCGTCCATGGCTGCCTCATCGCGTGAAGACCCCGACCAGTTCAATATGGGGCGACCAGACGAACTGGTCTACCGGCAGCACCTTTTCCAGCGTGAAGCCGGCGTCGACCAGCAGGCGGGCGTCCCGGGCGAAGGTCGCGGGATTGCACGAAACGCTGACCACCTTGGCCACCTTGGAGTTGGCGATCTCGACGGTCTGCTCGTAGGCGCCGGCGCGCGGCGGATCGATCACGACCACGTCGGTCTTGGCCAGTTCCATGGTCAGCATCGGGCGACGGACAAGATCGCGGGCCTCGGCGGTAATCGGCTTGAGGCCCGGCGCGCCGCCAATTGCGGACTTCAGGGCGGCCACTGCCAGGGCGGCGGAATCGGCGGCGTAGACCGCGGCGATCTCGGCCAGGCGGAACGTGAAGGTGCCGGCGCCGCAATAGAGGTCAGCGATTCGGGTCGCGCCCTGAGCCGCCTCGACGGCGAAGGCGACCATGGCCTTCTCGGCCTGCGGCACGGCCTGAAGGAAGCTGCCGGGCGACAGGGCCACGACAGCGGGTCCCAGCTTCACCAGCGGCTGACGGGCCATGTAAACGACCTCGCCGGCCAGGGTGACGCGGGCGAAGTCACCGTCGCTGGCCGCCATGGCGGCCACCATCCGGGCGTCAGCCGACAGGCCGCCGCTCTTGGCCTCGACGCCGGTGATGTCGATGTCCAGGCCAGTCGCCGTCAGGGTGACATGCAGGGTCGGGGCTGACTTGGGATGTTCCAGGAACGGCTGGGCCAGGCGCGCCAGGGCCGGAAAGGCGGCGACCAGACGCGGGTCGGTGACCGGACATTCCTCGATCTTGACCAGATTCCAGGAGCGCCGCTCCTTGAACCCAAGGCGCACGCCGCCCTTGCCGCCCCGGGCGTGCAGGGCCACGCGGCGACGCGATGCGGGCGGAGCCGCGAAGATCGGCAGGATCTCCGTCTCCAGGCCCTCGTGCGAGAGCTGGACGCGGACCAGCTCGGACTTCCAGTCCAGATACGGCTGCTGGGCCCAGTGCTGGCTTGTGCAGCCGCCACATTCGCCAAAGTGCCGGCACGTTGGCGTCACGCGGTCGGGGCTGGCGTCGAGGATCTCGAGCAATTCGCCGCGCGAACCGTCCATCTTCACCCGCACCCGTTCGCCGGGCAGGGTCAGGGGGACAAACACCGGGCCTTCTCGGACGATGCCGTCGCCCTGGGCGCCGACCGCGTCGATGATCACTTCACGCATTCCGTATCCAATCTCGCGGCGGGAACCTTCGAGAGGTCCCGCCCTTTCAAGCCCTTGAGCCATGCCGGCCAAGGACGCGGAGGCCCGATGGCCCCTTCGCGGGTGTCCATACCCTCAAAAGGGTCCCTTGGCATGGACGAAGATGAACACCTCGCTCAACGAGCGTTCATGTTCGCGCGATCATGGTGCAGCTTCGGGTCGGCGGGGCGTACTTTCGGCTGACCTAAAAATGCCATCAGTAAGCTTGAGAGAGTCGCCATGACCAACAGGACGCCGACCATGAAGATCGCTCTGTGCGCCGCCATCGCGGCCGTCGCCGCCGGTGCTTTCGCTCCCACCTTCGCCAGCGCCCAGGCCTATGGCCAGTCCAGCTATCGGGGCGGCGCCTATGACAACAACGGCTACTATTACGATCCCTGCCGCCGCAGCACGACGCAGCGCGGCACGGGCGGCGGTCTGGCCGGCGCAGGTCTGGGCGCGGCGATCGGCGGAAGCGTTGCGGGCAATGGCGCCAAGACCGAAGGCGCCGTCCTGGGCGGCCTGCTGGGCGCGGTGATCGGCAGCAAGATCGGCAGGAACTCGGCGGCCTGCGCCCCGGGCGCGACCCCGCCGCCTCCGCCGACCGCCTATAATCGCTACGACAATGGCTATGACGCCCGCCCCTATGAGGATCCTCGCTACGAGGACGCGCGTCGGGAGGCCGACCACGACGCCTATCGGCAGGATTCCTATTCCTATCGGGTCGATCAGCGCTCGGCCGACATCAATGGCTGCACCCTGGCCGAGAGCCCCATCTACCTGCCCGACGGTCGCGTCCAGAAGCGCTTCGTGCGCGTCTGCCCCGACGCCCAGGGCCGCTTCCAGGTTGTCGACTAGGCTCGCCAGCCCTTGACCTGACTGCACGGCAGACGGCCGCTCGCCTCGCGTGAGCGGCCGTTTCCTATCGGCGGCGCGCCCAGACCAGGCTCTCGACCTGGCCGTCGCCACCCGTGATCGGGCTTTCGTCCTCGCCCATCACGGTCCAGCCCGCCTCTTCAAGAAAGTCGACGATCTCGCGGCGCACCCGGGCGATCGTCTGGGGATCCTTGACCAGCCCGTTCTTGCCGACATGGCCTTTGCCCGCCTCGAACTGCGGCTTGACCAGGGTGACAAGGTCGGCGCCCGCCGGCGCCAGGGCCAGGGCGGCGGGAAGCGCCTTGGTCATCGAGATGAAGCTGACATCGCTGACGATCAGCTCGGGATCTTCCTCGATCCAGCTGGTGTCGAGGATGCGGGCGTCGGTGCCCGACAGGTCGACCACCCGCGGGTCATTGACCAGGCTGTGATGCAGCTGCTCGCGCCCGACATCGACCGCATAGACCTTGGCCGCGCCGCGCGACAGTAGCACCTCGGTGAAACCGCCGGTCGAGGCGCCGACGTCGATGGCCACCTTGCCTTCGACCGCAATGGGCCAGAGGTCCAGGGCGTGAACCAGCTTCAGCGCGCCACGCCCGACCCAGGGATGGGCCAGCGAGGCGCGAATCGACACGTGCTCTTCCACCATCTCGGAGGGCTTGAGGACGACGACGCCATCGGCGCGCACCAGTCCGGCCTCGATGGCCTCACGGGCCTTGGCGCGGCTGTCGAACAGGCCGCGCTCCATCATCAGAACATCTACACGTCTACGGGTCATGGACCGCCTCTAGCACGGACTTGCGGTCGCGGTCGCTTCAGGTTCAACTGAACGCCGTTCACCGGCGCGCCAAGACGCCGGTCGCCTGGGAGGAATTTTCATGCACTTCAGTCGCCGCGGCCTGCTGGCCGCCTCTGCCGCGATCGCCGCCGCGCCCTCCGTCGAGGCCAAGCCCAGGTCCGCCAGTCAGCCCGCCTGGACGCCCGACGCCACCGAAATCGCCGGCCGCATCCGTCGCAAGGAGGTCAGCGTCGCCGAGGTGGTCGAAGAGGCCATCCGCAAGGCCGAGGCCCTGCAGCCCAAGGTCGGGGCCATCGTCACCTCCGACTTCGACCGCGCGATGGACAAGGCCAAGGGGGGACAGCTCTCCGGCCCGTTCGCCGGCGTGCCTTTCCTGATCAAGGACCTGGACGCCTATACCGGCTTGCCAACGCGTTATGGCTCGCGCAGTTCGATGGGCGCGCAGCCTGAAAAGGCGCAGACCGCCTTTGTCGACGCCTATGACCGGGCGGGCCTGGTGGTGATCGGCAAGTCGACGACGCCGGAATACGGCTTCCTGCCGACGACCGAGCCGATGGGTTTTCTGCCCACGCGCAATCCCTGGAACCTGAACCATTCCTCAGGCGGTTCATCCGGTGGCGCAGCGGCGGCGACCGCATCCGGGATCGTGCCCTTCGCCCATTCCAGCGACGGCGGCGGCTCAATCCGCATCCCGGCCTCCAATTGTGGTCTGTTCGGTCTCAAGCCCTCGCGCGGTCGGATGATCCAGGGCCGGCCGGGCGACCGCGGTGTCGATCTCTCCGTGGCCCATTGCGTCAGCCACAGCGTGCGCGATTCGGCGGCCCTGTTCGCGGCCAGCGAGCGCACGGCGGCGGGTTCGCCCTTTGCGCCGGTCGGGGTGGTCACCGAACCGCTGAAGAAGCGCCTCAAGGTCGGCCTGCTGTTCGAGACCGGCACCGGCCAAAAGCCCGACGCCGAGGTCATTGCCGCCGTCGAGGGCGCGGCCAAGCTGATGGCCAGCCTGGGGCATCATGTCGAACCCACGCGCTGGCCCATGGACGGAGCCCAGTTTGGCCGGGACTTCACCGCCCTGTGGTCCACCGGCGCGGCCGAACTTGCAGCCGGCGTCAGCAAGGCCATGGGCCGCAAGGCGGACGCCACGGTGCTGGAGCCCTTCACCCTGGGCATGGCCGAACTGGTCGCCGGCCTGAAGCCGGGTGACATCGAGGCTGCCGTCGGCCGGCTGCAGGCCTCGGCCAAGGCCTACGACACCTGGCTGACCCAGTATGACGTGATCCTGTCGCCCGTCCTGGGCAGTCCGCCGGCCGAGCTGGGCTTCGTCGGCGGCTCGGTGCCGTTCGATACTCTGCAGGCCCGCCTGATGCACTATGTCGGCTATACGCCGGTGCACAATGTCGCCGGCGCTGCGGCTATGAGCGTCCCCCTGCACTGGACGGCGACGGGCCTGCCCGTCGGGGTTCACTTCGCCGCCCGCATCGGCGCCGAGAAGCTGTTGTTCCAGCTGGCCTATCAGCTGGAGGCGGCCCAGCCCTGGGCCCATCGCAAGCCGCCGACCTCGCTCTAGGGCGACGGGGCGAGCGGGGGCGTCAAGCGCACCCGCTCGCCTCACGCGCCTTCACGTCGGCCAGGATGTCGGCAATGAGGTCGAAGTCCATCCTGTCAGGCTTACGCCAGCGAATGCAGCCCTTGCCGCAACTGGCCGCGCCCAGGCGATCGCCGAAGCGCTCGATCGCCCCCTGCCCCGCATAGAGCGCGATATGCTGCTTCTGGCTGTTGAAGGCGATCCACGGGGCCCTGGCGTCGCCATAGGCCGGCATGCCAAACGCCATCAGCTCGCTGTCGGCCCCGAAGGTCTCGCGGCACAGCGATCGAAGGCGGTCCAGCGCCGGGCGGCGGTCGGGCGAGACCTCCGACATGAAGTCATCGACGCTCGCCGCCTTCGACTGGACCATGGTCGCCTCCGGAGAGGGGTCTACCCCTCGACGAACACCTTCTTGAGTTCGTTCTTCATGATCTTGCCATTGGCGTTGCGGGGCAAGGTCTCGTGCCAGAACACCACCTTGACCGGCACCTTGAAGGCCGCAAGGCGTTCGGCGACAAAGGCCCGCAGCTCAGCCTCGGTGGCATGGGCGCCCGGCTTGAGGGTGACCACGGCCGCCGGCTCTTCGCCCAGGGTCTTGTGCTCGATGCCGACCAGGGCCGCGTCCATCACCGCAGGATGGTCGTAGAGGCAGTTCTCGACCTCGATGCAATAGATGTTCTCGCCGCCGCGGATCAGCATGTCCTTGGCGCGGTCGATGATGAAGCAGAAGCCCTCGGCGTCGAGGCGGGCCAGATCGCCGGTCTTCACCCAGCCGTCGATGAAGGTCTGGGCGGTGGCTTCGGGCTTGTTCCAGTAGCCGCGAACCACCTGCGGGCCACGGCACCACAGCTCGCCCACCTCGCCGATCGGCAGCTCGCGATGCGGCTCCTCGACGGTCATGATCTTCAGGTCGGTGACGGGCACGGCGGGGCCGCAGCTGTCGGGACGATTTTCATAGTCTTCGGCCGAGTTGCTGGTGGCGGTGGCCGAGGTCTCGGTCATGCCCCAGCCGTTGCCCGGCGAGGCCTTGGGCCAGATTTCCTTGATCTTGCGCACCAGCTCCGGCGCCGAGGGCGCGCCGCCATAGGACACGGCCTCGACCGACGACAGGTCGTACTTTTCGCGGTTGGGATGCTCGATGATCTGCCAGGCGATAGTCGGCACGCCGCCGATCTGGGTCAGGCGTTCGTCCTCGATCAGCTGCATGGCCTTGTCGGGATCCCACTTGCGGATCATGGCGATCTTGGCGCCGCCGAACAGCGAGGGGTTCAGCACCGCGAAACAGCCGGTGGCGTGGAAGAACGGCACCGAGATCAGCGAGCCGCGCTGCGGGCCATCGGGATCGGGCTCGGGCGGCGCCTCGCCCCGGCGCAGGAAGCTGCGCGCCCCGGCGGCGGCGGCGGCGAAGATGTTGCTGTTGACGTTGCGATGGGTGCCGATGGCGCCCTTGGGCTTGCCCGTGGTGCCGGACGTATAGAAGATGGTCGCGTCGTCGTCGGCCGTCAGCGGCACGGTCGACAGGGGCTGCTCGTCCAGCCCGGCCCAGTCATTGGGACCGCCGATCACCGTCTCCAGATGCGTCACATAGGGGTGGCTGATCTCCTCGGGAGACCGGCTCACATAGACGCATTGCAGCTCGGGGCAATTGTGCAGGTGCTCGGTCAGGCGCTCATAGCGCTCGACATCGACCACCAGGGTCTTGGCGCCGGAATCCAGCAGGCCGTATTCCAGCTCGGCGCCCGTCCACCAGGCGTTCAGCGGCGTGACGATCGCGCCGATCGACAGGGCGGCATAGAAGGCCACCGGCCATTCGGGCAGGTTGCGCATGACGATGGCGACGCGGTCGCCCTTCTGCACGCCCTTGGCGGCCAGCTCGGCGGCGAAGACGGTGACGGCGCGATAAAAGGCCTCGAAACTGACCCGCTCGTCCTCATGAATCAGGAAGATCTTTTCGCCATGGGTGCGGCCCATGATCAGGGTGTCGCGCAGGGTCGGCGGAGCATTTTTCCAGACCCGGGTCTTCACGCCGCGGATCTCGACCTCTTCCATTTCCCCCGCCGTACCCGGCTGGGTGATCATGGCGTAGGCCTGCTGAACCGACATGGCGGGCCACGGGATGGAAGCGGGGGTGGCCTGGGTCATCGTTACTCTCCCGGTGTGGTCGCGCCTTATTCAATGAGCGCGTTCGGTTGCGAGAAAGCACAGCAGGCGGCGCGATGCAAACGTCTGTTCGAGACGTAAGGGAACAATGATAAGTTATGCGACTTACCCTTGGGGAATGCGCCCATGTCCGTGGCGCCTTAAGCCCCCTTGGCAGGCATGAGGCGGCACCTCACGCGATCTCTCGCTGAGTTGGTGTGGGGAGGCGCGAAGCGGCCGGGACGAACCCGGATGACCGTGATGTGTGTTTTGCGTTTCGGCTCGACCTGTCCGCTTCGCAGAAGCTGTTCTTGCGTGAGGATCGGGCCAAGCGAGCGTGTTTCAGCTCTGATACCCAAGAGCCCCCGTACGGGCGCGCATCCCGTCGATCGGCGAACCGTCTCGACGCCGACGATGTGCGATAGGCGGGTTTACGATCCCTCGCCCTCTTCGACCCGCGTTCACCCGGCCGACGAGCCACTCAGCGTTTGGTCCGTCCTTCTGAGACAGCCCGCACACCTCGACCCGCCTTCCAGGGCGTCGCGGCCCCGCTCAGCTCCATCCCCATCGCCGCTTTGGGCCGGTACCAGGCGCCCTCCCCCTGCGACGGGGACAGCTATGATTATGCGGGAGGTTTGAGCTCCGAGGATTGGCGCGATCAACTATTTTATAGAGCGTTGATTTCGTTGGGGTCGGCTTCGGAAACTACGGGGATACAGCGCGGCGTATCCCCATACCTCCCGTCATTCCCGCCCTTGTGGCGGGAACCCCTGTTTCAGCTGACACGTGAAGCGCCAGCGAAGTGCGCGCGCACTTCGCCCCTCCCGCACCTGCGGCGGACAGAGGGGTTCCCGCCACAAGGGCGGGAATGACGGTGATTTATTGGAAAGGCGCGTCCCGCCCCGCCTTCGCGCCGAAGGGAGCCATCCATAAATCTCACGGCGAGACGATCGCCGGACTGGAAAGGTCTCTCAAGGACGACGCTCCGCGTCGCCGCGACGCGGCCGCCGGAGGCGGTCCTTGACTGACCTTTCCAGTCCGGCACGCTGCAGCCTCCAAGAGATTTAAGGATGAGCGCGACGCGGGGCGTCCGCTTTCGGGGCAGGCGCCAATATCTGCTTCCGACCCTGAGCGGTTGTTCGCTTAGAGCGGGCGATCCATATGGCGCTCAGCCATGACGAAGCCCCACCCCACGGCCAAGATTAGTCCCAGAGGGCCTAGCCACAGCAGACCTACCGCGTCACCAATCCAGAAGGCTACGCCCCCAGCGAAGCAGCTCGCGAGAATGACCGCCGCTCCCTTCCAATGAACGACTGTCGAGCTCCATAGCCATACGCGCCGAAACCAAACTTCGCGATTGTGATGGATCATCGCCTGCACTCGCCTGAGGCCAGTACGATGGCTGAAGGCGGGTCCGGTTTCCACCCTTCTCGGAAGTCGTGACCGTCCGCTATCCGGCTACCGCAGGCTGGCGCTGGCCATCGATCAAACCGGCGGGCCGGGTCCAGCCACGGAGGCCTGACAACCGCCCCAAGTTCATAGAACCGTGGCGGCTGTCTGACAGGCCCCTACCCCACCGCCGCGAGGCGCGAGAGCGCCGCTTCCAGCTTGGCCTTGGCCGCTTCGGCTTCGGCGAGGCGTTCGCGGTTTTCGGTGATCGCCTCTTCCTTGGCGCGGGCCAGGAAGTCGGGATTGCCCAGCTTCTTGGCGGCCTTGTCGATGTCGACGGCGTGGCCGGCGATTTCCTTGGTCAGGCGGGCCTTCTCGGCCGCCAGGTCGATGAACTCGGCGATGGCCAGGGCGCCGGTCGCTTCGCCCAGCACGAAGGGCACCGCGCCGGTCGGCGGGGCGTCGGCCTCGCGGGCGCTGTCCAGGCGCGCCAGGGTCAGCAGCAGGTCGCGGTGACGGACCAGGCGGGCCTTGGTCTCGGCGCTGGCGCCGATCAGGGTCAGCGGCGGCTTGGCGCCCGGGGGCACATTCATCTCGGCGCGGACCGAGCGGATCTCGCTGACGGTGTCGACCAGCCAGCCGATTTCGGCCTCGGCATCGGCGTCGATCCAGCTGTCCGGCAGCTCCGGCCACTGGGCCGAGATCAGCATGCCGTCGCGCTTGGGGCCAAACTCGGCGGTCTTGTCCCACAGCTCCTCGGTGATGAACGGCATCACCGGGTGCAGCAGCTTGAGGATCACGTCCAGAGCCCAGGCGGCGGTGGCGCGGGTCTCGGCCTTGGCGGCGGCGTCATCGCCGTTGAGGATCGGCTTGGCAAGTTCCAGATACCAGTCGCAGAACACGTTCCAGATGAACTTGTAGAGCGCGCTGGCCGCCGCATCGAACGACGGCGCCTCAAGGGCGCGCGTCACCTCGGCGACGGTCTTGACCGTCTCGCCGCGGATCCACTTGTTGATCGGCTGCTGGACGGTCGCGGGATCAAAGCCCTCGACGCGAACGCACTCGTTCATCTGGGCAAAGCGCGAGGCGTTCCACAGCTTGGTGCCGAAGTTGCGATAGCCTTCGATGCGTTGCTTCGAGAGCTTGATGTCGCGCGCCTGACCCGACATCGCCGTCATGGTGAAGCGCACCGCATCGCAGCCCAGCTCGTCGATCAGGACCAGCGGGTCCAGGACATTGCCCTTGGACTTGCTCATCTTGGCGCCCCTCTCGTCCCGGACGAGGGCGTTGATGAACACCTGCTTGAACGGGACTTCGCCCATGAAGTGGATGCCCATCATCATCATCCGGGCGACCCAGAAGAAGATGATGTCAAAGCCGGTGACCAGGGTGCTGGTCGGGTAGAAACGGGCCAGGTCTTCGGTCTTTTCCGGCCAGCCCAGGGTCGAGAACGGCCACAGGGCGGAGGAGAACCAGGTGTCGAGGACGTCTTCGTCGCGATAGATCGGCCAGCGACGATCTGATTCCGGCCGGGTCATCTCTTGGAACGCAAATTCCTCGGCCTCAGCGGCGTTCGCAACAACAACGACCTTCGCGCCGAAATACTCGGCCGCTTCCGCAATCGCTTCCGCTTCCGTCTCCGCCACAAAGATTTCAGGATTGCCGCGATCAGTAAGGAAGTTGGAGTTCGGGTCACGCTTCACGTGCGCAAACCACGCCGGGATCCGGTGGCCCCACCACAGCTGGCGCGAGACGCACCAGGGCTCGATGTTGCGCAGCCATTCGAAATAGGTCTTTTCCCAGTGCTTGGGCTCGAAAACGGTGTCGCCGTTCTCGACGGCCTTCAGCGCGGGCTGGGCCAGGGTCTTGGCGTCGACGTACCACTGGTCGGTCAGGAAGGGCTCGATGACCACGCCTGAACGGTCGCCGTGCGGGACCATGTGCTTGGTCTTCTCGATCTCCTTGAGCCAGCCCTCTCCCTCGGCGCGGGCGACGATGGCCTTGCGCGCCACGAAGCGGTCCATGCCGACATAGTCGGCCGGGACGCTGTCATTCAGCTTGGCCTCGACGGTCAGGATATTGATGACTTCCAGCCCTGCCCGCTTGCCGACGCCGAAGTCGTTGAAGTCATGGGCCGGGGTGATCTTCACCGCGCCCGAGCCCTTGGTCGGGTCGGCATAGTCGTCGGCGACGATCGGGATGCGACGACCGACGATCGGCAGGGTCACGAACTTGCCCACCAGGTCCTTGTAGCGCTCATCGGTCGGGTGAACGGCCACGCCGGTGTCGCCCAGCATGGTCTCCGGGCGCGTGGTGGCCACGACGATATAGTCGCGGGTCTCGAACTCGGTGGCCCTGCCCTCGTCGTCGAAGGCGATGGGGTGCTGATAGGTGACGCCGTCAGCCAGCGGATAGGCGAAGTGCCAATAGGCGCCGTCGACCTCCTTCTGCTCGACCTCGAGGTCGGAGATGGCGGTCTGGAACTGTGGGTCCCAGTTGACCAGGCGCTTGTCGCGATAGAGCAGCTTGTCCTTGTACAGCTGGACGAACACCTTGCGGACGGCGGCCGACAGGCCCTCATCCAGGGTGAAGCGCTCGCGCGACCAGTCGCAGCTGGCGCCCAGTCGGCGCAGCTGGTTGACGATCGTGCCGCCGCTCTCGGCCTTCCATTCCCAGATCTTCTCGACGAAGGCCTCGCGGCCCATGTCGCGGCGACCCACATTGCCGGCGGCGGCCAGCTGGCGTTCAACCACCATCTGGGTGGCGATACCCGCATGGTCGGTGCCCGGCAGCCACAGGGCGGCCTTGCCGCGCATGCGGTGGAAGCGCGTCATCACGTCCTGCAGCGTGTTGTTCAGCGCGTGGCCGATATGCAGCGAGCCCGTCACGTTGGGTGGCGGGATGACGATCACGAACGGCTCGGCGTTCGGGTCCTCGCTGGGCTTGAAGGCCCCGGAGGCCTCCCAGGCGGCGTACAGGCGGGGTTCGACGGCTTTGGGATCGAAGGTCTTGTCAAGCATGGCGGTGCGGGTATGCCATCTGCGGCCGCCGCGCGAAACCGGGCGACCTGGATTCAGGAAGAATTTGAACGGAAAAAGGCGGCCGCCACAGCGACCGCCCCTTCAGATTTCGAGGTTCGCGCCCGGCCAGGGCCAGGGCGCGACCCGGTTTTAGCCGCGACCGCGGGCGATGCGGTGAACTTCTTCCTCGACCTTGGCCTCGACGATGCGCGGCAGGTTCTGGTCGAGCCATTCCTTGAGCAGCGGGCGCAGCAGTTCGCGCACCACGTCTTCCAGGGTGCGGCCGTCCTTGGGCATCAGCAGGGCCGAGCTCAGGCTGCCGAACGCGCTGGCGGCCAGACCGGCGGCGTGATCGCCAACCAGGTTGTCGGCCACTTCGTCGCGATTGAACGCCGGAGCGGGCGGCGTGTAGGCGGGTTCCGGCTCGGGCGCCGGCGGCGAATAGACGTCCAGATCACCGACGCTCTCGAGCGGCTCGGGTGCGATCGGATCGGTCAGGTCCAGCACGTCGTCCTCAACCGGCTCCTGATACGCAGGTTCAGGTTCAGGCTCGGGTGCAGGGGCCGGTGCTGGAGCCGGCGCCTCGGGCTCCGCCGGTGCGTCATCTTCGGAGATGATGCGCCGGATGGAGGCGAGGATCTCCTCCATTGTCGGTTCTTGGGAGCTCTGGTCGGACATGTGCGGGGGCCGTCGGTAAAGAGGTACGAATCCTTGCGCACCCAAAGGGCGCTTACCCCCGATGGTGCAGACTTGAGCAGCTTAAGCAAGCGCAAGGATCGCAGGTGGGCGAAATCGACGCGGTGAGACTTACTTCGAGGACGGCTTTGTGGAGGGCGCTCCGACCTTGTCGATCACCTGCACCACCGGCTCCCACGGCACCCAGCCCAGGGCGTGGTTGACGCGGTTGTACGAGGTCTTGGGGTCATAGCGGGACACGTCCGGCGCCAGGGCGGCGATGTCGAGCGCGCCCATGGCCTGCAGCACGGCGGCGCTGGCGACGTATTCGTCACGACGGGCCGAGACCAGGGCCAGCTCGGCCGAGCGCAGTTCCTGCTGGGCGTTGAGGACGTCCAGCGTGGTGCGCAGACCGACCTGCTGCTCCTGACGCACGCCTTCGAAGGCGATACGGGCGGCGCGGACCTGTTCCTCGTTCGAAACCAGGTTCGAGCGCGAGGCCAGCAGATTGCTCCAGGCGTTCGACACCGACTGCAGGGCGGCGCGCTTGGCGCCTTCCACGGCGATGTGAGCGGCGTTTTCGCGCTCGGTGGCGGCGCGGACCTGAGAGGAAACCAGACCGCCCGTGAACAGCGGGATCGACGCGGTGACGGCCCCGGTCAGCTGACGGTCATAGTCGGCGAACTGGTCGCCACGACCATTGATCTCGCTGGCGTCATAGCCCAGCGAAGCGCGGGCCGACACGTTCGGACGGCGCGAGGCGCGGGCCGAAGCGACGCGGGCCGCCGCAGCGCGTTCATTGAAACGGGCGGCCGCGACTTGCGGATTGTTGTTTTCGGCGGCGTCGAAGGCCTGCTCCACCGTCGGCGGCAGCAAGGCGGCCAGCGAGGGCTCGGCGACCAGATCGGTCGGGTTCTGGCCGACGATCGCGGCATAGCTGGCGCGGCTGACGGAAAGCTGGGCCTGGGCCGAGCTCAGCGCGGCCTGGGCCGCGGCGCGACGCGCCTGCGACTGGGCGACGTCGGTGCGGGTGATCTCGCCTACTTCGAAGCGGGCGTTGGACTCTTCCAGTTGCCGGCCCAGCACCTCGACATTCTCTTGCGAGATGCGCAGGCGTTCCTGATCGCGGCGGACATCCACATAGGCCTGGATCACGCCGATCAGGACATTCTGCTCAATGTTGCGAAGACCTTCGCGCGACGCCAGCACATCGGCTTCTGCGGCGGTCAGGTTGGCGCTGGCCTTGCCGCCGGTATAGAGCGGCTGGCTGATCGACAGGGTCGCGCCGCTGCCCGAGGTCTCGACGCGCGTACCGCCGCTGGGATCGCTCTGCGACCCGGTCAGGTCAGCCGAAAGGCTGGCCGTCGGCCGGAAAGCGGTCTTGGCCTGCACGACGCTTTCGTCGGTGGCGCGCTGGCTGGCGCGCTGTTGCTGCAGCGTGGGATTGGTCTGGTACGCAAGAGCGATAGCGTTGGTCAGCGTCTCGGCCTGGGCGGCGGACACAAAGCCGGCCATCAGGCCCAAGCTGCAAGCGGCGGCCAACAATCCGGCCCGACGGCTATTCGACATCAAGTTCTATCCCCAAGACACGCGAAGCTCGCGCCCGCACTTATATATGATCGCGTGTAGGGCTGAGCGCCACCGGCCGCCAGTTAAGCTTTTTTCACGCTCACGTTGCGAGCATGTTTCCACAACGAAAAAGACCCCGTCCGGTTCGGGCTAGAACGCGAAACCGGGCTCGGCGGAAAAACCCGCCAGCAAGGGCGGAGTCGAGTCGAACACGTTGCGGCGGCCCACGCCTTCTTCGGCATGCACATAGATCGTCGCCTGCCCCACGGGGCCGCTCCGTTCGACAACGCCCAGACGGCCGCCGACCGCCAGGGCCTTAGTCCAGCCGACCGGAGCCGCGCCGACCGCACCTTCGCAAATGATCACGTCATAGCCAAAGCCGGCCGGGCTGCTCAAATCGTCGCCATCCAGACGGGTGACCGAAAGCCCCATGGCCTCAAGAACCGCCGCCGCATAGGGCGCGGCGATGGCCAGGGCCTTCTCGCCCGCGCGGGGCTTGAGAAATTGCAGCAGCTTGCCCACGTCGCGCGGGCGCAGCAGCCAGCGGCCGGGTGCATATTCGACCTCGGCGTCGGCATAGGCCAGGTAGGCCTTGCCGGCCGGGACCACAGCCTCGCGGGCTACAACGCGCAACGCGTCCTGCAAGGGCAGGTCGGTGACGTCGGCGGTGCGGATCTGGCTTTCCACCATGTTCAGCCGCGCGGCGGCGAAATCGGTGCTCATGGAATCCCTCGGTCGGACTAGACGTTCGCGCCGCTTATAGGTCCGCCCCTCCCCCCAAGGCAATGCGAACGCTTGCAAAGGCGCGGAACGGTGGGCTGCGACCTTTTGGTTGTGGCTGAAATTAAGATCCGATTAACCATAAAGGCGCAGTTTTCAGCTGTCTTCATTGAAGACACCCCACCATCACTGACTTTCCACAGCCCGGCCGCAAGCCGGGCTGTTTTTTTGTTCGAAGGCGCTTGCGCCGAGTCAATGAGGCGGCTATCACCCGGCCTCTTCCTGAGGCGACCTGTTCCGCGGTAGCTCAGTGGTAGAGCAGCCGGCTGTTAACCGGCTGGTCGTAGGTTCGAATCCTACCCGCGGAGCCACCTCTCCCCCCGAGGCCCTTATGGGTAAGGGGCCTTGGAGGAGTGGAGATGAGAGCGCCCTACATTGCGCCCCACATCGTAACCCAACTATAGCGGCCGAAAAATCGGGACCAGGCGAACGACATTCGCTGTCGCCGACGTGGCTTCGATCCAAACCCGACTCGACAGCCCCGCAACGTTCTGCTTCTGTTCGCGGCCTCATGGGCGGCCGCAATCCAGATCGTATTCCAGTTAGCGAACTTCGCCCGGCCTTCGAGACCGTTGAGCGGATGGCAAAGGCCGGCTGGAAACTTCGCTCTCGCTGCGACACCTGTCGCCTTGAGCTTGAGGTCGACTGGCGCGTCGTCATCACGGTCCTAGGGCCGCGCTATTCGCTTTGGAATAGGAAGGCGCGGTGTCGGAAGGTCATGTGTCGCGGGCATGTGGTCTTTTTGGCCCGACACCACCCTCGCGCCGGTTTCGAACTGCTGAGCGCGCCCGATAAGCCCGAGCCGAGGCCGACGTTCTATGAGCGGGCGAACGGTCACAAGCCCGGCGAAGCCCCTACCCTTCAGCAGCGGCCTCACAGGCTTCCCTGACGCGATGCTGCAGGGCGCCAGCACACTGGACGGCGGGCGCAGACACCTGGTCACTCAGCGCCACGCCTATGGGCGGGATTTAGGCCCGCTGCCGCCCATAGCAGACGTTGAAAGTCCCAGTCTCTCGAACCAAGTCCGACTCTTTTCAGACCTCGTGAACGTATGCTCTAGGGCCGGGGCAAAAAAACACACAGCACGGTGCGCCTTAGTCGAAATTAATGGGTCAAGGAGGCCGGCAAGGTGGCCAAGCCAAGGGCTTTCAGAAATTCGTTATGCTTGATCGTAACATCCAAGATCCGCTTTTCGATCGAAACTAACTCCTCGTGTGTAGCCGCCAGGTCGATCTCGTCTGCACCTACGGCCGTGCTGATGTAGCGAGAGATGTTGAGGTTGTAGCCTTCCTCAACAATCCGCTCCATGCTCACACGCTTGGAGTAGCGGTCCTCTTCTTTGCGGAATTGGTAGGTCTCAATAATCTTTTCGATGTGCTCGTCGGTGAGCTGGTTTTGGCGCTTTTCCTTTGCGAAGTGCTCTGCCGCATTGATGAAAAGTACGTCATCCGGCTTCTTGCACTTTTTGAGCACAAGGATGCAGACTGGGATGCCGGTCGAATAAAATAGGTTTGCAGGTAGGCCGATCACTGTGTCGATGTGGCCGTCTTTCAACAGCTTAGTACGGATACGTTCTTCGGCACCGCCCCGGAACAGGACGCCGTGGGGCAGGATGATGGCCATCACACCCTCATCCTTCAGATAGTGGAAACCGTGCAACAGGAAGGCGAAGTCGGCGGCCGACTTCGGGGCTAGCCCGTAGTTCTTGAACCGTACATCTTCGCCCATCGCCTCGGAAGACTCCCATCGGAGGCTGAACGGCGGGTTCGCAACGATGGCGTCAAAGGCGGGTTTCTTGGCCGGGTTCAACTCGCGCAGGATGTCCCAGTCATTGGCCAGGGTGTCGCCGTGGAAAATCTCGAACTCGGTGTCCTTCACCCCGTGCAACAGCATGTTCATACGGGCGAGGTTGTAAGTGGTGATGTTGCTCTCTTGCCCGAAAATTTTGCCGATCCCATGCGCACCCATACGCTTGCGCACGTTGAGGAGTAGCGAACCTGAGCCACAGGCTAAGTCAAGAACGCTCGCGAGGCGGTCCTTTTGGCCTGTCGCGGGATCTTGGCTGTCCAGTGTTACGATTGCTGACAAGATGTCCGAAATCTGCTGCGGCGTGTAGAATTCACCCGCCTTTTTGCCGGAGCCAGCGGCAAACTGGCCAATCAAGTACTCATAAGCATCGCCTAAAGCATCAACATGAGACGGAAAATCAGATAGCCCGCGCGCGATCTCCGCAATGACGGCGCAGAGCTTCTTGTTTTTTTCTGTTTGTGTCTTTCCTAACTTTTCGGAGTAAAGATTGATCTCCGAAAACAGTCCGCTGAACGTGCTCTCAAATGATTCGTTCTCGATATACTTGAAGCATTCGTGCAGTGTTAGCAGCAGTTCGTCGCTCTGCCTACGGGCTAGATCGGCGATGTTGTTCCACAGATATGATGGCTGGATCACGTAGTGAACCTTTCGGCGCATCTGCTTCTCGAATTCTGCGACGTCGTTGGGATTGTCCTGATACCAAGCTTGCAGGGGTGTGCTCGCGCCTGTGCGGCTCAGCACATCTTCGGGAAGATCGGGGTAGTCTGAGCCCAGTTCCCGCTTCGCCGCCGCCTCGTAATTGCCCGAGAGATAACGCAGGAACAGTAGGGACAGCATGTAATCGCGGAAGTCGTCTGCGGGCATGGCACCACGCAGCGTGTCGGCGATATTCCAGAGCGTCTTGCCAAGTTGCTTTTGGATTGAGTCGTTCATGGTCTTTACTGTGCATCCTCTGGAAACAAGGCGGGACTGAACGGATGCCGCGTGATGAACTGTTTCAGCAAACTGCCAAAGTGCTCTTTGTTTTCTGGCATCATTTCACGGGGCTCATACAGCGAATAGTCACCATGACTCATCAGATCGATGACCCGCTTGTAGATTGTCTCGTTCGGATCGTCGGCCTCTGGCTTGATGCAGTCATGCCACTTGGCGTAGCCAAAGAAGGCGGCCGATTGCTCCATAACTCGGCGCAACATGTTGAAATGATGAGTATAAAGCGCCCCAGACTTTTGCGCTTGATGCATCTCGACAAGCGACGCCAAATGGTAGAGGAACGGCGTGCTATCGGTCTCTTGAACCTTGAAAGTTTGCCCGCCTGCCTGCTTTAGCCGGGTCAAGAAGTACACACGCGGTTTCCTCATCTCGTTACAAATCACGTTGAAGAACAGCACGTGATGCGACGACACGACTACACGAATGCGGTTCGGCGCGTCCTTGAGCATCTGGGCAAGGTGATGAGCAACCATCACCGCATTGCTTTCATCCAGAGATGATATGGGGTCATCGATATAGATATACTTGACCCATTTGTAAGCCTCGGCCTCATCAAGGGCGAGTTGGACAATGGCCAAGAAGAAGCACCATATGAAGATATTCTCTTCGCCACGGGAAATCTTGATGTCCTCGACCGTCGTGGTCGTACCGGCCGTTTCCACCACGCGTGAGAATCTGACCGTCCACTCAGTTGGATCGATCCTAAAGGCGAAATCGGAATAGCGGTTCAGAAGAGGGCGGATACGGTTGTCCATCTCCAGTTCGCCCAGACCTGCGAAAAACTGCGAGTCGCTATTAATCTTCAACACGCGTGCACGGTCGTTCGCCAGATCATTGTCCCAGAAGAACAGGTCTTCTGTGAAAGCGTTGAAGTAAAGCGTGTCCTGAGCAGTGGTCTCGCCATCGGCGTTTACCACCTTACCCAGGTCCTTGAACGCAGCAGACAGTCGGGTCTTGCCCGTGCCGTTATAGGCATAGATCAGAACGGACTTTTTCGCCTCAAGCTCCTCACGCACGTGCCGTGCCAGCGCGGGCAGGTCAGCAAAGATCGCATCCGGCATTGTTCAAACCTCCCCGACCTGGGGAAAGAGCTGCTGCATCAGCCCCTTCTTGTGCGTCTTGAGCCTGTCAAGCTTTCGGGTTTCGGCGGCAATGACGTCGTCGAGCGAGGTGAGGCAGTCAGAGATGCGCTGTTGTTCTGGAACGGAGGGAAGATAAACATCGACTTCCCGGAGAATATCGTTGTTGATATTTTTTTGGGCGCCAGTAGTAGCGACCTTGTTCAAATAGTCTTTCCTTCCTCGCATAATCAATTCGAGAAAAACCGGAATCACTTCCCTTCTCGGAATCAATCCAACGACACTGTCAGTGAAACATGCGGCCGTCGTGAGGAGGCCGGTGTCTCCGATGTTTGCTGCTATCGTGATCAGGACAATCGTTGGCTCAAAGAGCTTGCTGACCGACAAGCCCCTATCGTTGAGTGACTGACTGCCAACAACCGCTCCGCCTGCAGACTTAACAACATCGCCAGTTTGGATAAATGGGTACTCTCCACCAAAAAAGGCTGGATCGTTGCGCGGGCGATGAGAAAACTTTCCGCGTTGAATATCGCAAATGCTACCGACCTTTCGCTCATCCCACTCCCCAACTCCTTCAAACTCGGGGAAGCGGAGGCGGGGTTTGGTTTCGCCGTCCTGGGGGAAAAGTTGCTGCATCAGACCCTTTTTTTGGGTTCTCAGCGCCTCCACCTTCAGTCCTTGCGCGTCAACCAACGCGTCCATTGAGTCCAGACATTCGGCGATCTTTTGTTGCTCAAGAAGCTTCGCGGGTGTTACGGCAATTATTCGAGAAAACGAATTGAACTTTAAGTTAAGTGTATCTTTGACAAGTCCCTGCGAATATCGTGCAAACTGAGCAATAAGTTGCGGTGTTTTGAAGTAGTGGGAAAAGAAGGTACTGTTTGCATCAATATTGGGGATGCAAACAGTGTAAGCCGGACTGACAATGCCTTCAAGATGCGATAGCGCACTCCTACCCTCCCACATGCGCATTGTATTATAGACAATATCATTAGGCATAACGCGGAGATATTTACCTAAATCACTGCTTGAGCTGTTTTTTCTATTGCTATCTTCCTGCGGGATAACGCCTTCCTTACTAGTCAAGGACAGAAGGCGAAGATTTATACTTTCAACTTGTTCCCTCTGTGAGAAAAACGCGCCCAAGCGCTTTGGCTCCCAATCTCCGGAATTCTGGAATTCCGGAAACCGCAGCTTCGGCACCAGCGCAACCCCGCCGCCCATCTCTGACGATTTCACTCTATTGCTCATAAGCGCTCAGCCCCGAAATCTCGCGCCCACCGGCGCGCTTGAGCAGCAGCGGGATCAGGTCGGCCATGAGGTCCAACTCCTCAACCCGCCGCGCCTTCCAGTTCAGGCCAAGGGGCTCCAGTAGGTCGGTCAGCGTCTCGCCATCAAAGATCATGCGTTGCAAGATGGTGTCGACAAAGCCTTGCAGTGCCACTGTGGCCAGTCCGTGGTTGCTCGCTATGCTCGCGAGTTCCGCAGCGTTCTTTTCCGCCTTGAAACGACTGTAGCCTTCTCGGATGGCCTTCTCGCTTAGGCCCTCCCCGACCTTAAGAGTGGCGATATAGGCGGCGATATCCTCACGCTCGTCCATAAACTTGGCGTCGGATTGTATCAGGCCGATGAGCTGATCGCGGCTCATCTTTTGCTTGCCGGGTGTCGCCTCTGAATAGCGGGCGATCAGGCCCATGATGTAGTCGTAGTCGATGACGGCCGATGCGAAGAGCACAAACTCGAAGTCAAGCTGGTCGACGTCTTGCGAGGGCTTGTCAGTGCCGTTGCCCTGCTGCGCCCGAAGGCGCTGAGCTGTTTCCAGATAGGCCCCGCGAAAGCCCAGAAGGTTGTCGCGGGGCAGGATGCGCTCGATCGTGGCAGCGTTTTCGGACGTCAGGTCGGTGTACTGGTCCAGCTGGGTCTTGAGCCGCTGGACCTCCTTGAAAAGCTCGATGAACGCCGCACGAGAGGCGTCGCCCTTGAGATTGGGCACGGCGGCGGGGGCGCTGTCGAGGCCCTGGGACTTCATAAATGTATCGAGCTTCTGGACTGCGGCTTCTAGTTTCCGGATGACCACCGGCGCCTTGTCGACCAGCCAGATTTCGCGGGCCTTTTCGGCAGCGGCCTCGCCGGAGAACAGCGAAATGGCTGCATCGACCGCGTCCTGCTGCTGGCGGAAGTCAAGGATATTGCCATAGGGCTTGGTGGCGTTCAGCACGCGGTTGGTGCGCGAGAAGGCCTGGATCAAGCCGTGATGCTTCAGGTTCTTATCGACGTAGAGGGTGTTCAGGAACTTCGAGTCAAAGCCCGTCAGAAGCATGTCGACCACGATCGTGATGTCGATCTTGTGGTGAGGCTGGTTGGGGTAAGCTGTCCTCAGATCGGCGTCCGGCCACTTCTGATCTTTGATACGTTTCTGCACATCCTGGTAGTAAAGGTCGAACTCGCTGATCTTGTGGTTGGCGCCATAGTGGGCGTTGTAGTCAGCCAGGATGGATTTCAAGGCCTCTTTCTTTTTCTCCGGCTCGACCGCGTTGTCCTCCTTCTCCTGAGGTAGGTCTTCTTGAAGCTGCTTCACATCAGCGTCGCCTTCGGCGGGCGGGGAGAAGACGCAGGCGATGTTCAACGGCTGGAAGCTAGGATCGGCGGCTTGCTTCTCGGCCTGCATGGTCTTGAAAAGCGCATGATACTCGATGGCGTCATTGATCGACGCCGTAGCTAGCAGGGCATTAAACCGGCGCTGACCGGTTGCCGTGTCGTGCTTTGACAGAACTGCGTCGATGACCGCCCGCTTCGCCAGAGGTTCGCCCGGCTTGGGCAGCGCCTTGCCCTGCGGTTTGAAGTAGTCGACATGGAATCGAAGGACGTTTCCATCCTCGATGGCGTGGGTGATCGTGTAGGTGTGAAGGCGCTTCTGGAAGAGGTCTTCCGTCGTCTTCATGCTGGCTTGGGTATCTTCGATTTTCTGCTGCGCGGCGTTCTGATCGAAGATCGGCGTTCCGGTGAACCCGAAGAGCTGCGCCCGAGGGAAAAACGCCTTGATCGCTTTGTGGTTGTCGCCGAACTGCGACCGATGGCATTCGTCGAAGATGAAGGCGATCCGCTTGTCGCTCAGGGGCTCCAATTGCTCCTTGAAGCTTTTTTTGCCATCTCTTTTTTGTTGTTTGTTACGCGTACTGTTCTCGTCAAGCGCAAGACCTAGCTTCTGGATAGTGCAGACGATGACCTTGTCGGCATAGTCGTCTGACAGAAGGCGGCGCACGAGGGATGCAGTGTTGGTGTTTTCCTCAACGCACCCTTCCTGGAATTTGTTAAACTCTTCGCGCGTCTGACGATCTAGATCCTTACGGTCCACCACAAACAGGCATTTTTCGATATCCGGGTTATCCTTCAGCAGGGTCGAGGCCTTGAAGGAGGTCAGCGTCTTGCCGCTGCCGGTGGTGTGCCAGATGTAACCGTTGCCGCAGTCCTGTGCGATGGAGTCTACAATCGCTTTCACCGCGTAGACTTGATATGGCCTCATCATGAGCAGATTCTGCTCGCTTGCTACAAGAACCATGTAGCGGCTGATCGTTTGGCCGAGGGTGCATTTGACGAGGAAGCTCTCGGCGAAGCTGTCGAGATGGACGATCTTCTTGTTATTTACATCGGCAAACTCGTAAACCGGCAGAAAGCGTTCTTCAGCATTGAAGGCGAAGTGGCGGGCATTGTTGTTAGCGAAATAGAAAGTTCGGTCTCGGTTGCTAACGACAAAAATTTGAAGAAAGCACAGGATCGTTTTCGTATAGCCGTTTCCAGCATCGTTCTTGTATTCGACGATCTGCTCCATCGCGCGGCGAGGGCTTATTCCGAGCGTCTTCAATTCGATTTGGACGACGGGGATGCCGTTGATAAGCAAAATCACGTCATATCGGTGATGACTGTTGTCCGTATTGATGCGAAGCTGATTGACAACTTCGAAAGAATTCTTGCACCAATCTTTTATGTTGACGAGGGTATAGTTGAGCGGAGTGCCGTCATCGCGCGTAAAATCATTCCGCTCGCGCAAGGTTCGAGATGCGGCGAACACATCTGCAGTCACGATCTCTTCCAGCAGCCGCTGAAACTCGCCATCCGTGAGCGTGACGCGATTGAGCGCTTCGAACTTCTCCCTGAAATTGGCTTCAAGCGCGGCCCGGTCACGGATGTCTGGCCGAAGCGTGTACTTCAGGTCATGAAGCTTCGTGAGGAGCGCTTCTTCGAGATGCCGTTCCGCTGTGATCATCGTCATTGAGAGGCGTCAACGTCCCTGAGCTGGAGCGAACCACTGACTAGCCGACGCTTGGAACGAATGCGAGCCCCGGCAAAGGCAAACCAATAAGTTGCAGCCAGCAAATGGTTCTTCCGCTCATTGTCAGTCCTGCGCTCGGCGTGGAGGCAATGGCCGCTTATGGCGCTAAGCGGACTAGCGGGGTTCCTGTGCGCAGAGACCTCTTTCCTCCATCCTTGTCGGAAGTTGCCAACGGCCGCTTGAGGGCGTCCATCGGCGTGGCGCTGAGCGACCAGATGTTTGGCGCTGGACGTCCTCTGTACGCTGCTACGCGCCGATGACGTGCAGGATCCAGGTGACAGCCTTCCACGCCAAATAGCCGACGATGTAGATCTGCACGACGACGCCAGCGATCCCGCCGAGAATGTAGATCACCCACACAGGCGCGAAGGCGACCTTCCAGGCCATCAGTGCGCCGGGCGAGAATCGCGCCTCGCCGGCGACCAAGCGGGCGGTCCGATTTAGCTCGCGACGCTCGATCTCGGCCGTCCAGATCTCGCGGCGCCGCGCGTGCTCCTCTGCCTTCACGGCTCGACGCCTCGCGCGCTCCCGTTCTCGGAAGGCGCGACGTCGGATCCCCTCGTCGGCGTTCGTTGGGTTCATGTAATGCACGTCGCCCATGACCCAACGCTAACCGAACGCAACCTGAGCGGTCGACTCCAAATTTACACAGCTTTTCGGGAATCCGCCTTCGGCGGCTTATCAAGCTTGAATCGGACGAGCCCCGTCGCGTCCGCATTAAGAGCCATAGGGGCTCAAAAAAACGGGGCCGCCAGCGAGGCGACCCCAGTTGCAGGGAGGAGGATCAGTCTCGGCGACCGCCAGCGATCAGCCGGGGCGGACCCGGCGGAGCCTTCGAGGAGGAAGGATTGGGCGGCCGCTGGCGAACGACGTTCGCGAGCAAGGCGACGGCCGACACCGCGACGGCGGCGTAGGTGAACAGGTCGGCCGGCTGGACGTGGATCTTGGCGAAGAGCACCAGGGCGGCCCGGAAGGCGAGCGCGATCGCGACCAGGTCGATCGCAGCGCGAACGATCCAATGGGCGGCCGGGAAGCCCGAGGCCTTCGGATCCAGCGCCGACGCGCGCCAACCGATGAAGAAGGCCCCGATCACCAGAACGGCGACGGCGACCAGGTCGAGCAAGGTCAGGTTCGCGATCACTTCGACACCCCGCCGAGGAAGCGTTTGAAGACCTTGGGGCCTTCGCTGAGCACGATCGGAAAGAGCCGGAACGCGAGCATCCCGATCGCCAGCGCCCAAGCGAATGCGCCCTGATCTCCGAACCAGGGGATCGCCTTGGCGACGCCGGGGGCGAACGTGATTGCGGCCGCGAACCCGACCACGATCCCCATGACGAAGTCATAGAAGGCGCGGATGAGCTCGCGACCGCGAGGGCGATCGGGGGCGAGAAGCCTGGAAACCAGGACATGCAGTCCCGTGAGGAGCCCGCCGATCGCGCCGGCGATTCCGAGACCAAGATCGAGGTTCGCCCACTTGTCGGGCATAGCCCGCCCTCCCCACGGTGCGAGCTAGGCCCGCTGACGAAGGGAGGCTCATGCGTATCGGCTTGCGGTCGAGTTTCAGGCTCCCGAGCCGGTGATCGCCACCGTCGCCCCGGCCCCGGTTAGAGCCGAGACGTCGACGCGCCACCAGGCGACGCCAGGCTCGTTGAAGAATGCCGGCGCGATCCCGGTCGATGGGTTGCCGGTGATCGGCGCGACGACGGCGGTGTTCGGCGCGCCGGCCGGATCCCTGGTCGACCGTTGAACGGTCCCGGTGATCGCCGTAGCAACCCCGGTGACTTGGACAGACAGGCCGCCCGAGAACTTGATCCAATCGGTCGAGCCAGCGCCCGTCAGATCCTTGTCGGTGTTTACGGGATAGGTCACAGGTCGAGATCTCCTAGAGCCGGACGGTTCCTTTCCAGGGCGTGCCGCGCCCCCAAACCGCGCCGAGTTGATAAACGGCGACCTCGATCGTCGCCGGCGTGCCGCCGAAGTCCGAGGTTTGCGCGGCCGCCGCATAGACGACGCTCGGGGTCGAGCTCGTGAGCGTGCGAACGACTGTCGCGCCATTGAAGATCTCGACCGCGTAGCTTTCGAAATCTTCCCCTAGGGGGACCTCGGCCGCCGCCCAATCGTCGCCGCCGGTCCGCGTGCGGCGGATCCAGGCGAACGTGACGTCGCCGCCGGCGGCGCGGGATCCTCGGACATGGTCGGGGGAGTACGGCCGAAGGCCCTTGCTCTGGATCGCCGCCGTCTCGCCCGTAAAGGCAGGATCGGAGAGCGCCGATCCGATCGGCCCATAGCGCCAGTTGTAGGGCAAGCCGCGCATTTCGAGATCGAACGGGATCGAGGTCAGGGACGAATCGAGAAGCGCCACGCGCGCCCCGGTTGCCAGGGGCGAGCGCATGGCGGCCTCGGTCCCGAGTTGTCCGCGCAAGAGCCTGGTCAGGCTGTAGCGACCCGGCGAGACGAGCGTCGCGTCGACGAACTGAACGATCTCCCATTCGCCGGCCGAGGCCTCGACCGCGATCGCGTTCGCGCCGGCGAACACATCGGCCTCGGTCGCCGAGGTCAGGATCCCGCCCTCGACGTCGACGACCAGGGCGTTCGCCTGGTCGAACCGGTACAGCGGCCCGGCTGAAAAGGCGGTGGCCGTCTGGCCGAGGATCCCGCCGCGTGTCACCTGCGTCGCGAGCTCGAAGCCCGAGGTCGTCGGGCTCCTGTAGATCGCCACGGCGCCAGGCCACGGGCTCGCGGCGGCGACCGCGTAGGGCCGATGCGCCGGCAGATCCGCAACGATCTGCGGAATGTCGAGAAGCATGACCTCGGGCGGGCCGTAGATCGGAAGCGACGGCGGTTCCTGGACGCGGTCGACGTAGTAGCGAAGACCGTAGATGCTCGGATCCGTGGCGGCCGCCTCGACCGCCCTCGCCTCGCCGTCGCCGATCGCCGACAGGCGGAAGTCATAGGAGCGGCCGCCGAGAACCATCGTCACAACGTCGGCCGGATCCAGCGCCAGGCGCGACGGCGCGAGCGCAAACGTGCCGCGCTCGCGCATCACCCATTGATCCTGAATGGCCTGGTCGGCGAGGCCCTGCAGCTCACCGGATCCGATGACGATCGGAAATTGCGAGGCGGTCACGCGGTCGGCCGACACGATCAGGCGGCGGGCCTCGGCCGAGAGGTTTTGATAGTCGGCGTTCCCGTCGATCGCGACCCACTTCAAGGACCGGGGAAGCTCGGTTTCCTGCCCCCGCGTGAGGGAAAAATCCTCCTCCTCGGCGTTCGTCGAGACGAGTTCGCTCTCGTCGATGGTCGCCACGGACGGCCGCCCGCGCATGACAAAGCGGATCGTCCCGCCCACCTCGACCGCGTCGAACTGATAGACGGTCATGAGCGGGTCGATCGCCTGGCGGGCGCTCACGACGCCGTCGACCAGGAAGCCGGCGACCGCCTGCGTCAGGTCGCTTGTGTCGGCGACGCCAGGCTTCACCCGATCGAACTCGGCCTGAACGATCGAGGCCAAGGACGAACCGCCGAGGCGGCCGTTCAGCCAGTGGCCGAGGGTGTAGTTCGGGGCGTCGCTCCAAACGGTCGAGCGTTGCGGGAAATCGGGATAGGGCCGCGCATCCCAACACCAGACAGATGCCCGCTCTAGCGGGATCATCGGCCCGCCATAGACCGATGAGGTCGGGTTGTGGCCGGCCGCTGGATCCCAATAGGCGAACCAAGCCTCAAGCGCCCGGCGCTGAATGAGATCGTCTCGCGAGCCCGTGGAGAAGTACGGGAACGCCGACTCGGCGCTCTTGGGATCGTAAAAGACGTTCGGCTGATTGGCGCCCTTGTCGATCGCCGGAACGCCGAGCTCGGTTATCCAGAGCGGCTTTGACTGAGGAACCCACCCCGTCGGGGATCCGGCCTCGACGCCGGCGACGCGGTTATAGTGTTGGTTCGTCCAGAACGAACGGAAGTCCTTGACCCGATAGACCCAAGGCTTCCCGAGCCCGTCGGTGATCGGCGTGCGGGTTTGAGACGCGCGATCGGCCGGGCTCGCATAGAACCAGGTGAAGCCCTCGCCGCCCTCGATGTTGGATTGCAGATAGGCGCGATCATAGGTCGACGGCGCGCCGGCCAGGGCGTCGACGTGGCCGGATCCGTCGCGCCAATCGGCGAGCGGGCAATAGTTGTCGATCCCGACGAAATCGACATTGGCGTCGGACCACAGGGGATCGAGGTGGAAGGTCCAGCCCGTAGCGTCGTCATAGGGTTTGACGCCGTTGTATTCGGTCCAGTCCGCCGCGTAACCGACCTTCGTTCCGGCCCCGAGGATACCCTTCACGTCGGCCGCCAGTTGCTTCAAGGCCGCGACGGTCGGATAGGCCCCGGCCGCGCCCTTGACGGTCGAAAGCCCGATCAACTCCGAGCCGATCAGGAAGGCGTCGACGCCGCCGGCCATCTGACAGAGCTTGGCATAGTGCAGGACCATCCGCCGGTACGACCAC
Source organism: Caulobacter sp. ErkDOM-E (assembly GCF_048541895.1). Classification (GTDB taxonomy): domain Bacteria; phylum Pseudomonadota; class Alphaproteobacteria; order Caulobacterales; family Caulobacteraceae; genus Caulobacter. Next base: position 2,244,065 of record NZ_CP183331.1, read on the forward strand.
TCGGCCGGGCCGGAATAGCCCACCGTGTCGCCGGCGGCGGCGAAGTGCGACGGGAGGCAGGTTCCGAAAAACGCCGAGACCTGCGTCGCGGCCGTGGCCGTCCCGTAGGGCGAGCCGGCCTTCCCCGGCGCGGGGTGACAGGTGATCCGGCCGCGCCACGGAAACGCCGCTTGCTCCGCCCCGCCGTAGGGATCCGGCTTGGCGTTGCCGGTCGGAATATCCATGAGGATAAACGGATAGAAGGTCACGCCCCAGCCGCGCGCCTTGATCGCGGCGATCCCCTGCAGAACGGCCAGGTCGGAAGGCGTGCCGCCGTAGTTTGGAAGACCGGCCGTGGCCGACACCTGGTAGGCGGCCCCGCGCTCGACACCGTTGACCCGCCACTCGACCGGGATCGTCGGCTTATCAGGGATCTCGACGCCCGGCTTGATCTGACAGGATCCGGCGCGAAGATCGGTCCCGAACCAGGACGTCACGAGCGAGACGTTCGCCATGTTGCCGGCGATCTCGTCGAGTTGATCGAGCGAGGCCTCGACGTCCGTCTTCTCACCGAATGAGCCGTGAACGTTCTCGGCCGTGGTGACGGTGAGGCTCGTGCGTCGAATGACCTTTTCCGTCGCATAGACGAACTCGCCCGAGCCGGGGATCATGCACACCGACTTGAGCCGGTTTTCCAGGGCGTCGGGATCCTTGTCGACCTTGAACACCTCGAAGTTCAGTTGAGGAAGGCGATTGCCAAAAGCCTTGAGCGGGAGATCCTCGAACACGACGTAGGCGGTCCCGCGATAGGCCGGGGTGTCGCCCTCGATCGAGGCGATCAGCGGGTCAACCGCCTGGTCCTCGCTCCCCGTGTGAAGCCGCCATGTCACGCCGGAAAGGTCGAGCAACTTGCTATCGGCCCAGACGCGGCCAATCGAGGCGACGACGCCCTCGCACAGGGCCACCGCAAAGCTGCACGAATAGAGATACTCCTCGACCTTCGTCGATTGGCCGCCAGCGCCCTTGCCGCCGACCCGTTGCGTCGTTCGGGTTTCCTTGAAGTCCGTCGCCCAAATGACCTGACCGGCGGTCCTCATCCGTCCATAGATCCGCGAGATCGTCGCGCCCTCGGTCGAGGTCATGACCTTGAGTTGGTCTAGCCGCTGGCCGGGGATCGTCTGGGATCCCATGAGCGCGGGATAGAGGTACGCGCTGTCGATATAAGACCCGATGGTCGCGCCGATCCAACCGCCAATAGGCCCGCCGATCGCGGTCCCCGCCATTTGAAGAACGACCGTCGCCATGGGTTCAACCTTTCAGAGGCGGGAAGCGGAAAGCGAACGCCGTTCGCGTGCGCCAGGGGCGCGAATAGGTCTCCAACCGGACGCCGTCGCCGTTGGTGGCGTGGATCATCCGGCCGTCGTCGATCAGGATCGCGCAATGTTTGGCGGGCCCGTTTGCGATCATGCGGAATAGAACGACGTCGCCGGCGGCGACCTGGTCGCGCGGGATCGCAATCAGCCACCGGCGCGCCGCCGCCGCGAGGGTCTCCTCCCCCGTGGCCTCGGCCCAATCGGGCGAATAGCGCGGCGGTTGCTCGGGCTCGTCGCCATAGAGCCCCCGCCAGACGCCGCGCACCAGGCCGAGGCAATCGCACCCGACGCCGCGCGCCGAGGCCTGGTGGTGGTAAGGTGTGCGATCCCACGTCAGGGCCTCGGCGACGACGGCGGCGGGGCTGATCACTTCGGCGCTAGACAACCCGAGACACCACGTCATTGCCCGGCATGTCGGGGAAGCCTCGGAAGTTGACGGCGTTCGCGAAGAGCTTGCAGCGGGCGAAGCTCTTGTCGCACCCGGCCGTCACGACGAAGGTGTCGCCGGCGACGATCGAGTTTGCCGGCGGCCGCCACAGTTCGAGATTGACGGTCGCCCCGACCAGGGCGTGAGAGCGCACCTCGAACGGTCGGCCGGCGTTCGCACCCGTCGACCAGACCAGGCGGCCGCGTGAGAACAGGTCGCCGGCGAAAGCGCCGAGGCCCGTCGCGGTCATCGTGCGGTCGTTGACCAGGGCCGCCACAGCGCCGACGCCGCGATAGGCGGCGGCGGTCACGTCGACCCCGCAACGGGTGTCGCCGAGATCCGCGTCGCACGGATATTGATAGGTCCGCAACTTCGGCTGATTGAACAGGTGCGCCAGGCTGCGAACCTCGGCCTCGAACGCCTGGCGGCCCCGGCGGATCTCGCCGAGGCTCCCCACGCGGATCAAGACGCGGGCGGCCACGTCCTGCCAATTCACGCGATAGACCTCGATCCCGGCACTATCATAAAGGCCGGCGAGGAGATCGGCCTCGACGATTCTGGCCGACGAGAGCGCGCCCTTCACGTCGACCGAGTCGACGTTGAGCCCGAGCTCCGAGCGCATCTCGCTCGCGGTGAACCCGGCCTCGGGCTCGAACGTCACGCCATCGAAGGTGAGCGGCCGATCATGGTCGGTAAAGCCCATCACCTGGCCGTCGGCGCGGGTGAGTTTCCAGCAATGGGCGATCGTCGTCGTCCCGGTCGTCAGGTGGTCCGCAAGCGCGATCGGGAGGGTCTTCATAGCTTGAGCTCGACCAGGGGGATTGAACCGATCTCGCCGGCGCGGAAGTGGTCGAGATCCACGTCGATCCGATCAGCGTCGAACCGCACGGGAACGTCGAACTCATAGCCGGCGGTGACGGCCTGGCCGGCGGTCGGCTTCGATCCGGTGACGAAGGTGACGACACCCGTCGTCACGTCGAGGCTGTAGTGGGTGCCGAGGGTCTTTTGCACGCCGGCGACGGCGACCTTCACCGACCCGGCCACGGGCTTGCGGATCTCGCGAACATAGGTCCGCGCGACGTCGCCATAGGTCTTCACCAGTTGGAAGGCCACCTTCGTCCCGTCGCCCGTGCCGATCGCCTGGTCGAGCGCCGTCGTGTTCTGCAACGGCGGACACGAGCGGTAGTCCGACCAATCCTTGAACCGGAACCCGTACAGCTTGGCGCGGCGGGCCTCGAAGAAGGCGACGACGGCGTGTAGCTCGTCGGCGGTTCGGATCCCGTAAGCGACGTCGTACCGCCGGCGCGACGAAGCCCAGGGCGAATTGCGCTCCTCGCGGCCGCTCCCGAGCTCGACAACGGACGTCCGTCGCTCGGGGCCGCCCTTGGATCCGCGCGAGACGTCGACGGGGAACTGTACCTCGTCAAAGGCCATGTCAGGTGTTCCTCATGCCGCGCTGCACCGCGCGAGCGACGGCGGTCTCGACCTGGCCCCGGCTCTGTTGGAAGCCGGCCAGGCCGCCCGCGCCGCTAAGATTGAAGGTGACGTTCACGCTCGGCCGGGCGCCGCCGCTGCCGTCGTCGCTTCCGCCGCCCGGCGTCTTCGAGACGCGGACCCGCTCGCCTGGTGAAACACGAAGGCCGAGCATCTTCGTATCGGTGCCGCCGACGCCAGGCACGACGAAGTCCGTCCCGTTCGCCGCGCCCGGCGCGGCCTTGAACATGCTGGAGAACCACGAGCTCGCGCCCTTGGCGATCGACATGAGCCCCGACCAGCCTCCCGAGGATCCGCCGCCGCCGCCGGACGCGCCGCCGGCCGAGCCGAGGATCTTGTCGAAAAGGCCGTCGAGGGCGTTTTCCATCGGCTTCGTGACGAAGCGTTCGAGGATCTTCGCCGAGATACTCTCGATCACGCTCGACCAGGAGTCGCGCAAGGCGTTTCCGGCCGAGCGGGATCCGCTCACCACTTGGGCGAAATTGGCGGCGACGTCGCGCGACAGATCCTTCGAGGCGGCGCGGAGATCATCGCGGAGCGTCGTCGTCTTTTCCTTGGCCTTGTCGGTTTCCTGGCCGACCCCTTTGATCCGCCCCTCGGCTTCCTTGTAGTCGTCCGACGAGATCAGCCCAGCGTCGAGGAGCCGGTTCAACTCGACTAGGGCGCCGATATAGTCTTCGGTCGCCTCGGTGAGGCGCACGAGCGCGTCGATGCGGCCTTGCGAGGCGGTCTCGAAGCCGCCGAACGTCCCGGCGAATTGGTTCTTCTCGAACTCGGACAGATCTTCCAGGGCGTGGCGGTAGTCCGACCACGATCCGGCGACCTGAGACCACATGCGCTCGGCCGAGTCATAGGCCGCCCGCTGCGCTTCGGTCATCCCGGCATAGATCGACGTCGCCCGTGCCGCCTCGGCGGCCGCCTGGTCGGCCAGCTTGGCGCGCACGGCCGCCGCGTCGACGGCGGCGATCGCGCCGTCGGCCTCAAGCTGATTGAGCTCGTCGAGCGCCATCGTGGCGCTCTCGGCCTTTTGCGCCAGGTCGAGCAAGGCGTCGGCCCGCGCGCGGCTCGCGGTCTCGAAGCCGCCGAACTTGGCGGCGTAGGTCGACCCTTCGAAGTCGGCGACGGCCTTGAGATTGGCGAGATAGAGTTCGAGCGGCGATCGGGTGGATTCGTAAAGACGCTCGGCCACGGTTTGCGCCTCGTCGACCCGCTCGCGGCCACGGCCACCGCCGCCGCCCCTCGGCTTAGGCTTGGGTTTGTCTTCGAGCGGGTCGTTCGTCACCTCGCCGGCGGGTTTGCCGCCGGCGACGGGCTTGGCCAGGCGCGCGGCGCGCTCGGCCTTGATCCGTTCGAGCGTTGAGATCTCGCCCTCAAGGCGGGTAATCCGGGCTTGGTTGGCGTCGTGGCCCGTCTGCCATTGGCCTTGCCACCGGGCGCGCTGGTCCTTGCTTCCGTTCGCGCCGATCCGGGTCAGGAAGTTATTGATCGGGTCGGCCTTCGGTTTGAAGATCCCGTCGAACACTTCCATGTCGTGCCGGAGCTTTTTGAGCTCCTTGCGCTTGCCATCGATCCCCCCGGTCCCGAGGTTCATGACGTCCATGAGCCGGTTTCCGAACTCGATCAGGTCGGGGATCGCGAGCGCGAGATCCTCGGCGAAGCCCGAGATTTGCGGGGCGGCCTTGATAAGGGCCGACGTCAATTGCATCCCGATGACCTGTTGCAGATCTTCAAGCCGCTTCTTGGCGTCAACGGCGTTGGCGATCAGCTTCTCGTCGAGGGTGATCCCGAGATCCTCGGCCCTTTGGCTGAACGTCCGAAGGCCAGCGTCGCCGGCGCTCAGCATGTCGACCAGATCCTTACCGGCGTCGCCGAACGCGGCAGTCGCCAGCGCGGTCCGCTTGTAAGGATCCTCGGTATCGCGAACGGCGTTCGCGAGCACGGCGATCGCCTCGCTCTGGGTCTTGGTCGCGCGGACCGCCGTGGCGAGCGCCGGATCGGTGTCACGAAGGTACTTGAGGAACGAGCCGGTCCCGGCGTGCGCCTGGCCGACGTTCTCTGAATATTTGGCGAGAGCCGCGTCGAGCTTGTCGAGGCCGTCGGTCTGCGACGCCGCGTAGCGAAGCCCGAGGAGTTCCTTTGTTGTGATCCCCGCCTTCGTCGCCGCGCCGTCGAGCGCGGCGGCCGTGTCGAGGGCTTTTTTCTCGGCTAGGATCAAGCCCGAGACCAGGAAGCCCACGCCGACGCCGGCGGCTTGAGCGACCTTGCCCCACCCCGCGCCGGCCTTGCCGGTGGCCTCGATCCCCTCTCGGGTCTTGTGGAACCGGTTATCAATGCCGAGGAGCTCGCGAGCGATCCCGCGAGCCCCGTCGGCCAGGCTCTTTCGAGCCGTTTGAATGTCATCCTTGAAGGCCGCCGAATTGGCGGAAAGATCGGCGACGAGCTCGCCAACGACGACGGTCAACGTCCCCTCCTAGTCTTGCGGAGCTTCCGCACGCCAGCGATCGCTCGGTCTTCGAGATCCGCTTCCCGCGCCTCCCGCTCTTCCAAATTCTCCAGCGCCGCCCATTCGCTGAGCTCGGCTGACGACATGCGCCGGCCAAGCTCACCGACCGTCATTCCGAGGTCGCGGGCGAGGTTGAAGAGGAAGCGTCGCGAGGGGCGCCTGAGGAGTTTTTTTCAGCGGCCGCGATCTCTTGCTTGCCGATCTTGTTCAGCTTCGAGGCGGCCACGGCCACCCGCTCGACAGCGTCCGCGTTCTTCGCGCCGAGGGCCTCGGCGTCGTCGGCGGTGAAGAGCGGGTTCAGGGCCTCGTCGACCGCCGTCATGACGACGAGATAGGCCCGCGTGTTGGCGGGAACCTCGCCGGCCGGGCTGGACCGAAGATAGTCCTCCCAGGCGTCGCGCTGCGCGGCGCTCATCATGGCGACGCGGACGCTTCCGCCCCATTCGGGAACCTCGACGTCGGCGAACTCGCGGTCGGCCGTTTCGAGGATCGCCGCCTTCGTAAGGATGACGACGGACATTAGGCCGTTGCCCGCGTCAGGGCGCCCGAGCCCGGCATGGACACGGACACGACGGCCAGGTCGCCGACCTTGCCCTCGATCGGGTTGTATTCCTTGAGCAGGGTCGAGCCCGTGAATTTCGGGTTCCCGGCGCCGACCGCCGAGTTCGTCGGCCGGCCCTCGAAGGCCAGCAGCGAGCCGACACCGTTAAACAGGATCGGGTCGAGGGTGGCGTAGTCCTGAACGAACGTCACCGTCACCGACCAATCCTTGAGACCGCCAAGGCGCTTCTTGAAGTCGCCGCCCATGGTGGTGTTGTCGAGTTCGTCGGCCGAGTAGTTCAGCGCCACGCTCTGGACAAAGGCGCTAACGTCGGTCCCGCCGATCGAGACGAACGCTTTCTTGAGTACCGTTTCGGCCATTGGCGAGGATCTCCTATGCGACGCCGAGGAAGAGCGCGACGACGGCTTGCGGCGTCGTGCCGGTGAGGGTGAAGGCGGCTCGGAACCAGGTCTCCGTCGTGCCGGCCGCGAACGATGACCAGGCCGCAAACGGCGCGGCCGCCGCGTTGACGACACCGAAGTCGATCCGCGTGGTTCCACCGCCGGCGAAGGCGTTCGTCGGGGCCGACTTGACCTCGACGTCGAGGGTCGCGCCGGCGGACATTGAAAGGATGTGGAGGCCCGCGAACAGACGCAGCGGCGCGGCCGGGGCCGGAAGCTGGATCCCGACGCCGGTCCCGTTGGCCGACACCGTCCGGTCGGCGGCGATCGCGCCGCGCACGAGTTCGCCGTCGGATACCGCGCCGAGGGAGAAGCCGGCCAGATCGCCGATCTTGCCGCCCCACGGACTATAGTCGCCGGCGAAGGCCTTGAGCCCATAGGCGAGCGCCCCCTCCCCTACGTCAGGCGCTCCGATCGTCACAATCTGGCCGGCGACGCCGAACGCCTGATCGAGGCCCGCGTCGAGATCAGCGTCAAAAAAGCCCTCGCACGATACGACGCCACTCTTGAGACCACCCCGGCGGACCTTGAAGCTATCGGCCAGGGACGTCCGGTCGAGCTCGTCAGCCGCGATCGACAGTGCGACGGCGTTCGCCTGCGTCTGCAGGGCACGGCCGTTCAGCCAGATCCGTTGATTCCGAAGAACGCTCTCGGCCATGTCAGGCGGTCCTCACGACGAGTTGGAACTCCAAGATCCTGCGAAGCAGATCGTCGGGGCCGCGCTCGGCGTCCCAATCGTCCCGCTCCCCTAGGAAGAAGGTCGTCTCGATTTGCGGAACTCCTGCCGAGGTCTCCCACCGGTTCAGGGCGTTCTTGACCCCCTGGCCGAGGAGCTCGATCTCGTCGAACGACTTGGACACGACGTCGACCTGTATGCGCGACCGCTCGATCTTGGTGTCGGCCGCCATCTTGCTTTCCCGGCCAGCGCTTCCGGCTGTCAGATAGACGACGTACGGCGCGGCCGCGCCTTGCTTGGCGCGGACCGGATAGACCCGCGCCCCCACGGCCGAGAGCCCGGCAAAGGTCGTCAGGCGCGTAAAGAGGAGCGAGCCGACGGTCGCCATGTCATCGCCTTTTCGGATGACGCGGGGCGGCGTGCTTCACGGCCTCCCGCTTTAGGTGGATGCGAATGCGCTGAATGAAGAGGTCGAGAACTTCGAGCTTCTTCACTTCCCAAGCGGGTCGGGCGAAGGGATAGGCGCGAGCCCCGGAGTGGTTGCGGTACTGGCGACGCCGGCGGCCACCGACATAGACCTTGGCGCCCTTGGTCCCGGCGACCGTGCCGAGCTCCAGATAGCGAGCCCAAAACACGCCGATACCCGCGCCAACACCGATTTTGACCTTGCGGGAAACCCCCGTCACCACGCTCCAGATACTCAGCAATCCTTTCGTGCGGCCGGTGCGAACCTGAACGCGGGATTGCATCTCGGCGAGCAACGGCTCGGCCGCGTCCATCATGGCCGCCTCCATGACGGAGGTCCCGGCCGCATCGCCGATGTTCTTCAAAGCGCGGTCGAGCTCGCGGACGCCATAGAGCGGAGTGCGGACGGTGCGGACCACTAGGCCGGCTCGCTCTCGCCGGTGAGGAGCAAGCCCTCGCGGCGGCCAAGCATCTGGATCCCGACGACGTCGAAGATCTCGCCGTCGTCGTCGATACGCATCTTTCGAACGACGCCGTCGAGATAGTAGATTTTGAATGTCGCGCGGCCGACGGCGGCGCGCTGATCTTGGCTCGCGCCCTCGTTTGCGACCAGGTCGGTTCGCTTCGCCCAAACCTCGGCGTAGCTCGACCAGGTCGACAACGGATCCCCGGTGGCCGACTGAGTTTCAGTGGCGACCAGGATCTTGATGAAGCGGTCTAGCTGTCCTGCCAGCATTGGAACACCTTGAAGGGCGAGGCCAAGGCCTGGACGGAGAGCGGAAGCTCCGAAACGATCGCGCCGACGACGACGGGCTCGCGGTTCGCATACCAACCGGCCGCGAGGATCTTCATCGCGTGCTTGAGTTGGGCGGGAACGTCGGCGGCCGTGCCGTACCCGCAAACGAACTCGATCCGCACCGCGTCGGGGCGATCGGCTGTCGAGGGGAAGACGGCGGTCGGGAGGAGCTCGATACGACCCGGCTCGGATCCGGTGTTGACGTAAAAGAGCGAGGGATCCGCCAGGCGCTCGACGAGGCCGGCGTCGAGGTAGCGAACGGCCGTCACCGACTGCAACGGCGGGAAAGGAAGATCGACGCCGCCGGCGGGAAACGCCGAAAGCGTGCGGATCCAGGTTTGCGTGAGAAGCGCACGGTTCAGCCAGCCGTCCCGCCCCTCGAAGTGGGCGGCGGCGGTGGCGATCAGGCCGTCAAGATAGGTGTCCTCAAGGGCGTGCGTGATCCGCAATTGAGCCTTGAGGTCCGCCGTGGTGACAGCCTGGCCGACCGGGGCGACCGTGCGCTTCAAACGCATCGCGGGTCGCCCTAGCCGTAGATGACTTGGGCGACCGACGTCGCGCCATAGTCGGACGCCGGCTCATAGCGACCGGCGTAACCGAACACCGTCGCGTCGATCAGCGAGGCGGCGACGCCGACCGTCACGGTCAAACGAAAGAACCCATAGTCGAGGGTGAGGTCGAGGTCCTCCTCACGAAGATTGATGATGGCTTGCTTGTTGTCGCCGGTGGCCTTGACGATTTGGGTGATCGACTTCCCGACGATGTCCTTAACGCCCGCGCCGGCCGCCGTGGTGGCCTGTTCGAGCCTGGCGTCAAGCGTCGCCGACGCACCGAGGACGCCGGTCTTGATGACCGCCGCGAAAGTCGCGAACTGAGAGGCTGAGATCCAGGGCGTCGACACCGCCCCGGCCCCTTGAGAAACCGGACCGATGACGCCGAGGACGGCGTTCGCGTCCGAGAAGAGCTTGTTCGACATGTGATGATCCTTCCGTTTGCCGCCGACCGGGTCGGGGGCCGGATGAAGAGGAGCCGGCGCGACCGGGACAGCCGCGCCGGCCGCGACCTAGGGACGGTTCGCGAGGGTGATGAAGTGGGACTTCTTGCCGCCGGTCGGCGTGGTCACAGGCTTCGACAGGTGCGGCTGGCCGCCCATACGGAAGGTCCAGCGGAACGCCGTCAGGGCCTGGTCGAAGTACAGGTGAATCGACTCGGCGAACTCGACGTTGTCGGACGAGCCGCCCCGGCGCGGGCTGTAATAGCCCTTCAGGTTGACGAAGCTGAGGTCGCCTTCGGTGCCGAGGGTCTTCGCCGATTCCGTCCAGATCACCGGGCGGCCGAGAATGTAGCCGCCGGGCGCGTCCTTCATCCCCGCGTTCGGCGGTGTGAAAACCGGGACGTTGCCGATCGTCAGGGCGATCAACTGCGGCAGGATCTCGGTGTTCGCGATCCACGCCATGGACGACATGTCGCCGCTTACCAGCATCGCCGCGAACATGTTGGCGATGTTGCTGACTGTGATCGTCTTCGCAGCCTGGCCGGCGTCCTTGGCGATCGTCAGCTTCGCCGGGGCGGTCATGAAGCCCAGAGGTTTCCCGGCGCCGTTGGCGTTGATGACCGAATCCTCAGCCTTCCAGCGGATCGCCTGGCCGGACTTGCGGGTCAGGCGATCGCGGAGGCGCGGGCCATCGGCCAGCAGCTCCGAAGTGGCCGTAACGAAGGCGTACAGTTCATGGACCTTCACCACACGATTGTCGGTGTCGGCCTTCGAACCGTTCATCGCCTGCGCTTCGCCGCGCCAGTAGGCTTGAACGCCCGTCGCGCCCCACGGCGTCGACTCATCCGCGCCGATCTCGACGGAGCTCCCGCCCGTCTCTTCATAGTCGACCATCCCGAGTAAGCCCGAGGTGTCGAATGCCAACTCGAACAGTTGGTCGCGGAACGCAGGCGGGACGACGAAGCCCTCGCCGGCTGAGCCCGAACCACGGTTGAAGGTCGACGGGCCAGCGAGGCGGTCGTCGAAATTGGCGCCCGTAGTCTGGTCGATCACCGCGCGAGCGAACTCGGTCGTCGACTTGAAGCCATAGGTTCGGGAAGGGTCGAGCTCGCCCACGGTGCGGCCCGCCTCAAACGCCGGGACCTGGCCGCGCGTGCGGTCCTGGCCTTCGGTCGCGGCGCGACCGCCGGTGGAGGTCGAACCGAAAGCGGCGGCCCGGCGACGGCTGGCCTCGATCCGACCCTCTTCGGCGCGGATCTCTTCGTTCACGCCCTCGATTTCGCTGGCGAGGCTGTCGCACTCGCCGGCCAGGGTTTGAAGACGCGCATCTTCATCGGCCGTACGGGTGGCCTTGGCTTCGAGTCCGTCGGCGTCCTTGGCCTTGGCGCGGCCCTGGCCTTGTAGGGAGGCCAGCCGGTCGCGGAGCTCTTTGAGTTTCTGAGACATGCTGTCCCTTCTCCAATTGGACCAGGTTGGAATGGTCGCAGCCGCCGCCCGGTCCCCCGGCGGCCGCGAAGGGGTTAGACGCCGGCGAACGCCATTCGCGCGGACCGCGACACGCCGCGCGTCGAGCCGCGACCCGCGAGGCCGGCGATCACCTCGTCGAGGGTGGCGATCCGGTCGACCAGGCCGGCGGCGAGCGCGGCGTCGGCCGAGAGCGAGCGGCCGAGCGCCGGGATCTCGCGAACGGCGTTCGCGTCCATGCGGCGGTTACGGGCGATGGCGTCGATAAACGCCGTGTCGGTTTCGTCGACTTGCGCTTGATTGAAGGCCTTCGCCTCTTCCGGCATGGCCTCATAAGGGTTGTTCCACCCCTTGGACGGCCGCGAGACAAAGACGCTCGCGGCGATCCCGTCCTTCGCGAACATTTCGGCGTAGCTCATGCAGATCCGCATGACGCCGACGCATCCCGTCATCGACGACGGCGAGGCGACCACCTCGTGAGCGCCCGAACAAATCCAGTAACAGGCCGAGGCCATGCGGGTGTCAGAGACGGCGACGATCTTCTTTTTCGCGCGGACGGCGAAGACGGCGTCGGCCGCCTCTTGGACCCGGTCGACCAGGCCACCGGGGCTGTCGGCGAGAATGACGATCGAGTCGACGGACTGATCGTCGGCCGCCTCGCGGAGCCGCGAGAGGAATTGATCGAGGCCGGTCCCGGCCCAACTTGCGCGGGGAAGGATCATCCCGATCAACGGAACGATCGCCACGGTCCCCGAGACCCGCGCCGCGCCAATTTGGGCCGAGGCCCGCGAGCCGGCCTCGCCGGCGCTCAACATTTCCTGGTCGATCGCCCACAGTCCGGGCGACAGCGGCAACGCGTGCATAGGCGGCGAACTCCCTTGTTCGCCCCCTAGTCCTCCCGTTTCGTCCTTCGGTTTTCTGTCGACGCCAAAGGGCGACAGACGCGATGTACGCCTAGTACCATGTTCGCAGGGTCCCTAAGCGGCTGAACCGCCGAGAACAGCTCTAGAGATTTTCATAGATCTAAGTCTAAGGCGCTTTTGAGTTAGCTATTATGAACTCTGTGAGCAAATCTACGTCCGTATAGGGAGTTTGCCCACCATCTTGCTGCCGCCTTTCACGTAAACGTTTAGAGCGTATACAAGCATCAGCGTAACCGTCTTTTAGTTCTCTATAGCTAATTTCTTTACCTTTTTTCTTATCATAATTCGGAGCAACTTTTTCGAAGCTTGACTGCATCTTGTGTCTATCTAGAGGAGCGTCAAACTCCTGCAAGTGCAGAATTCCCCATAGCTCAAAGCATGGATCTGAATAGGCGACGCCAATGCCATGGACCCTGGCTTCTTCTAACGCTTCCTTCCTTCTAGGATGCTCGTCGCAATCAAAAACTACCCAAACTTTGTCATTCGGAGAGTAATTCTTTCTATCCGATCGCATCTCTTTAATCCGACGCCGTGCCTCATCGACCATAGTCTTAGGAGCACCCTGAGCTCCGAAAACTTCGACACTCAACAATCGAGAACCATGTTCTTCGATGAATTCTTCAAAATACCTGGGCTCTGTGTTTTTGCCTTCGCACAATATAAGCAAGCGCGCAAAAGTATCCCGCACCGCAGCTTTGCGGCCCAAGCTAGGAGTTGTAAATGTCTTACGGGGCACGATTAATGCTCCGACTTGACGTAATCAATTTTGCCTCGAAGGTAAGGCACCGCTCCAAACCTACCGGACAAATATTGGCGCTCTATATTGTCAGTATTTCGAGTTCTGAACTCTGAAAGCGGAAACACGCGAGTTTCGCCTCGGTTCGATTTTTCGCAGAACCAAATCTGATCCCTCCGCAAAAATGCGGAGCTAATCAAATGTGTATCATGCGTAGTGGCGATCAGTTGCGCACCAAGAGGGTTTGTTTTCTTAGAAGCAAAAAGAGATAGAATTTCGTCAACAATCAACGGATGAAGGCTGACATCAATCTCATCTATACATAGCATTGTGCCTGCGTCTAACGCCTTGAACACCTCGTCCATCATGCTAATGAGCCGTATAGTGCCGCGACTTTCATCGCCGAGTGGAAGCTCGACGACTTCGCCATCCCCAGCCATATGCCCGAGGAAAACTTCACTCATCGGCGAGTCAAAATCCACTTCAGGGACGTCTGAACCAGATTCAGAGGCGACCTCTTTCATCGCCCTATAGATACCTTCGATCATTTTTCTTGACGAAGGATCACGTTCACGAGTTTTTACCTTACAAGTCACGATACCTGTATCGGCGAATTTCAGAAAATTAGTAACCCGCTTATCAACCCCCCCCGTCAGTTCGCTCTCCACCCGCTCCACTTCAAATCCAGCGCCTAAGCCCTGCCAGTTGTCTTCAAAATATTTGAATATCGGTGTCAGCATTTCATGCGATCCTTGCGCAGCTGCTGACAAGAACAGCGCGTTCGGCCGAACTATACTTTCAATAGACTTGTTATTTCCACGCAGAGATTTGCCAAATGTCAGGCCATTTTCGTCGCGCGTGAAGAGCATCCTCCTTCGCCCATCGGGAAAAGAAAAAAGCCACTCACTTAAATACTTCACATCATCAAACTCAAAACCGTAGTGATATCGGACGTCACCAATAATAACGTCACAATCAAAACGAGTAGGTTTTGAATAGCTATCAGGGCTTAACTTGAAAACATGCCGTAGAATTTGATGACCCGGCTTACGATCAGCGAAGGATCCCTCAATGTGGCTGCGCAACCTTCTAATTGCCTGATAGATGTTTGTCTTTCCGGACGCATTTGCGCCATACAGGATACAGATCGGGACGACCTGATCACGAATGGCCGAGCTCTCGATCAGGTCCGAACCCTTGTCCTTGATTGCCCCCGAGGCGATTAAGGAAATCTCGGTGTACCCTTTGATCGAATAGTAATTTTCGACGCCAAACCGCAGCAGCATCCCGATACCCTCATCTTTCCGTCCGTCTTACGCCAATTTTTGCAAAAATCTTGTAAATTTTTAGCCAGAATGAAGGCGGTCTCACCAACAGAGAGTGCAATTCGTCTGAGCGGATCCTTCGGCCAGTCCACTCCCAAAGGCCGACAAAAGAGGGCGTAACGCAGCCCATCCGTAGAGCGTGCGCTAGGGAGCTATCAGCTTCGCGGCGATGGAAGGCGATTGTTGCCGTCGCTTAGTGTCTGGCGGTGTGCCGCTCTCGAGCGAAACTCTAGACCGACGGTCGCCAGATCCTCGATTTTGGGTCCCGTTGCGCCCCGGCTTGCCCTTCCCTGCCGGAATCATATTTAGCGGGAAGCCGTACACGTCCCCGCCAGGGACCGGGTTCTTATCATCCATGCGCCGAATATCGTTCACGCTCAGCCATCCGGCGTGGAAGGCGATAGCCCATGCCTCATAGCGGCTCTTCAAATCGCCGTAGCGGACCGGGTCGAGGTTGTGTTTCGCGTAAAAGCGGCGGCGGGCGACGATCAGGTCCCGCGAAATCGTCTTCTCAAACAGGACGCAACGCGGCTGATAGGCCTGCGTGACTAGGTCGATCGCCTGTTGCTCGATGTTGGTGAAAGTCGCCTTGTCCAACAATCCTACTGCGTGAGGCGGTAGGCCCCATAGCTGGACGATCTCGAACTTCACCTCGCGCGCGGTTTCGAGGAATTGCGCTTCGTTGTGCTTCACCGACGTCGAATGGAACGTCGCCTTAAAGGGGAAAACGAACTCGCGGTGCGCGTTGAATCCCGTCCGATCCTTGCGGAAGATGTCGAGGAATTTGGCGTATTGCTCCTCGTTCTTGGGCGGAATGTCAGGGAAGATCAGTCCGCCGCCCATGCCAGAGTTGCGGAAGAACGAGCCCGAATAGCGGACAATCGAGATCGCCTTCGCCAAGGTGTCGGATGCGAGCTCCCACATGGGTATCGGCGTGATCCCGTCCGACCGGTAGGGCGGCCGACGCATGGACATGACTTCGGTGTGATGCAGGACGCGGCGCGGGCGGCCGTTGTGCGCGCGGATCTCGAACCAGAGTTGACGATCAGGAGCCCGGAACGGCTTGACGTACTCCGGGTCGAGACGTTCCAGGGTGTCGACTGCGCCGCGAGGGCCCGGAATGATCTCGGCATAGGCCGCGTTCCAGAGCTCGAAATCCCACCACCAGGAGAAGCGGAACTCGGGGGCGGTCTGTTCGTCGTTCGTCACGTCGTCGAGGAGATCGGCGATAGGGTGATCCGGCGCGGCGAACCGGCCGTCGGACCGCTTTTCCATCATGTCGAGCGGGAGGGTCGAGAGCGAGAGCGCGATCCGGTAGATCACCGCCGCGACCGTCTGGACGCTTCCCGCAAGCTCGGGCGTCATTCGGACGCCGGCGGCCCCGACGGATCCGCCTGGCCCCCAATATCGCGGATCGAGTTCGCGGGGTTCGGTCGTTTCACCGGCCAGGCTACGCACCGCACCGGCGACGCGATCTAGGAACCGGGGGCCGCTCACGCGCGCCCCCCATAACCGGCCGGGAGCACCCAACCCGGCGCTCCCTCGGGCGGGTTCAACGCGAGCCCGGTCGCCATGACCAACGTCATGACGCCGTCGACACGCAACGTCCGCGACGCCTTGTACGGCATGTAATTTTCCTTGTCGTCGACCCGAACGGACACGTTCTCGGCCATCCACGCCGTTATCGGGTTTCCGCCGTGTTGCAGGTCGCCGGACACGACCAGGGCCTCGAAGTCCTTGGACGGACCCGAATAACTCCTCATCCCCTGGCGAAACTCGACGACGTCGAAGCCGCGCGTCATGAGCTTTTGCTCGATCCCGGCCGCGTTCCACGGGTCGACCGCGATCGCCTCGATCTCGAACCCGCGATCGCGTTGCTCCTCGATCGTCGCCAGGACGACGTCATAGTCGACGCGGGTGCCAGGCGTCGGGATCAAGAACCCGCGCCTGGCCCAATCCTCATAGGGCGCGCGGTCGACGCGCGAGCGCCGCTCGATCCCCTTCTCGGGGCAGAAATACCAGGCAAGGGTTTTCCAACTCTCGCCCTCGGCCTCGGGCGGGAAGAGCAGCGTAAAGGCGGTCAGGTCGGTTTTGCTCGACAGGTCCAGCGCCGCGAAGCACGGCCGGCCGATCAATTCCTCAGGGTCGATCGGCGCGGCGCCCGCATCCCATAGGCCGCCCTCAAACCACCGATTGACGGCCGCGATCCAGAGGTTGCAGCGCTTGCGCTGAAACTCGGCCTGAGCGGACGGGAGGTGTTCGGCTTCCTTGGCCTGGCGGATCAACTCGTCCAGCGAGATCGAGACGCCGAGGTTCGGGTTCGCTTTGACGTAGCAGGCCGGATCTCGCCAATCGTCGAGCTCGTCGATTTGGGCGACGTAGGCGAACCAGGCGTCGTCCTCGATCAGCCCCTCAAGCACCTTCACCGAATACTCGTGCTTTTCGAGGCAGATCGAGTTCACGCCGTGAACGTGGCCGGCCGTGGTGATGATCCAGATAAGTTGCTGCAGCCGCGCCCCAACCGCCGAGGCGATGACGTCCCAAAGGTCGCGGTTCTTGTGGGCGTGGAGCTCGTCGACGACGACGAAGTGAGGGTTGAGGCCGTCGAGGGTCGAGGCGTCCGAGGCAAGCGGCCGATATTCCGAGAAGCTGTTCATATGGCGAATGACGTTCGCCGACGCCTTGAACTTCCGCGACAGGAACGACGAGGTCGCGACCATGCGGCGCGATTCGTTGAACACGACGCGAGCCTGGTCGCGCTTCGTTGCGGCCGAGAACACTTGAGCGGCCGCCTCCCCGTCCGGGCCGAGGCAGTTGAGCGCGACGCCGCTGAGCATCGCCGACTTGCCGTTCTTCCGGCCGACAGACGAATAGACCCACCGGAACCGCCGCGCGCCGTCGGCCCGCTTCCAACCGAACACGGATCCGATGACGAACATTTGCCACGGCGACAGCGCGAACGGCTTCCCGGCGAACGGGCCTTGCGTGTGTTTCAGCCGGGCGAAGAACCTGAACAGGCGGCGGGCGGCCTCGGCATCGAACCAGAGACCGCGCTCTTTCCCGAACTGCATGTCGCGGAGGTGGCGCTCACACGCCAGGCGCACGAGGCGGCCGGTCGGATAGTAGCCTTCAACGACAGCCATCGCGTAGGCGGTGACTTCGTCGAGGGCCTCAAGCCTGGTCGTTCGACGGGCCAAGGCCCCACCCGTCGCCATCGTCGCCGAAGAGGTCCCCTTGCAACCCGCCCGACAGACGAAGCCGCGCGACGGGCGTCGCGCCGTAGTCGGCCGCGAGCGACGAGATCATGCGGTTCACGAGGTTGAGTTGCGCGACCTCGGGCCGGGTCTTGAACTGGATCCCGTTACGACCGACGGTCTTATAGCTCCAATCGGTCTTGATCTTGTCGCGGAGATCCTCGCGGTCGGCGCATAGCTCCGCGAGCTCGGCCAACTGGATCGCGTCGACGTCCTGCAACAGGCTGGCCGCCGCGCACCATCCGGTCAGGGCGTGCCAATACTTCAACGCCAGCGGCCGCGCCGCGACGCGGTCCGGCGGCTCGATCGTGACCTTCGCCCTCCCCTCGGCCGCCTTCTCGGCGACATAGGCGGCCGGCGCGTTCTCGATCAGCGTGAGGAAGCTCGGCTTTCGTCCTGCGCTCATAACCCCAAACCCCCGGCCCGAGCCCCGTAAAGAGGCCGCCGCACGGGAGAGCGTTTTCATTTATCGGTTTTCGAAATCGCTGCTATTTTCAGATCCTCGAACCGAGGGGCTTTCCGGTTCAATTTCCATTCTGCACCGAGAGACTTCCTCCGCCGGTCCTAAGCGGTTGGACCCCCTCGATTTTGCCCCCCCCCACCTCCGGCGCTGCCTCGGGGTCAAGTGTGATCGGATCGCACCTGTCGCTTTTCGGTCGGGTCACGTCCCGCGAGGTCGAGGGCCGCGCGGGATCCAGCGCGGCGGGACGCCGGCGGGCTTGGGCTCGGCACGCGCCGGGCCTGACCATCCGAGCTCGCCCGCCGTCTTGCGAGAATGGCAGGGCCGGCAAAGCGACTGGACGTTCTCGGGATCCAGGCGAAGCGGATCGTCAACGCCGTCGAACGGGATGACGTGGTCGACGTGCTCGGCCGCCACCGACAGGCCGCCCGCCTCGCACTCGCAACAGAGCGGATGCTCGCGGATCCAGGCGTCGCGGAACTCGTACCAGGTGGCGTCATAGCCCCGCTTCCACGCCGAGGCGCGGCGTGCATCGGCCTCGGCCTTGCGCGCGGCGCGCGGCCTCCAGCCTGGCGGGCGGAACTGGCGGGGCGCATCACCCACCTTGGCGGCCAGGTTCGCCGGCGCTGCAACGGCCAAGGCCACGCGTTGCGGTCTCGTTGCGCTCCCGTTTCAGATAAAGCATTGAGCCTCTTATCCTTTTAGATCTCTCTCAAGTCGCAACAGTGAAACAAGGGATTACACATGGGGCGCGTGCATGGGCGCGCATGTGGAGCGGCGGCCTAGATCCCGTTGCGCGTGACCGCGATCGCGATTAGCCGAGCGAGCTCAGTGGGTTATCTGCAACAGCGCCGCAACGCCACCGCAACCAACGGCAACAGGCGAACGGGTTTCGTTGCGTTCCCCGACCCTTTCCGCCCGGAAAACCAACCCGGCGACGGGCAGGAACGCCGACGAACGGCGTTCGCGGGCGGCGGTTTCTATTCATAGGATCGGGGGTCCGGGTCGGGGTCGGGAAATGGATGGCGAGAGGAAGAGGGTTCGGGCTTCGGATCCTCATCGTCGTCGGCCTGGTCGACGACGGTCTCTAGCGGGACCAGGACAGCGCGGGAGGCCACGCCAGCAAACCGAAGGGTCCCCCAACATTCCACGGCGCCAGGCGCGCGGGACAGCGCTTGAACCCACGGCCCTTTCAGTCCCGCGCGCCCGGCCCACTTGCTCTTTTCGAAAATGGTCGCGGTGCCTCGGTGAGACCAGGCGACAGCCAGGAACCGCTTTTCCTTGCCGTTGGGATGGTTCTCGGTCGGGTGGATAAAGATCTTGATCCCCGACCGCTCTAGGTCCCGCTGCATGGAATCACGGGAGCCCATGCCCCGGAACGTGTTGGCGTTGGCGTCCTTGATCGCCTCGGCGATCAGCCGGCGCTCGCCCGACCGGAAGGCGTCGATCGTCGCGCTCAAGACGTGGTCGCAGCACTGTCGCCAGTTGGGGACCTTGCGGGTCTCCGAGAGCCTGGCGGGATGCAAGAGCTCGGCATCGGCCGCGAGCTCCTCCTCCGAAGGCAGGACGTCGCACTTCATGACGTGGGCGATCGCCAGCAGCGTCCCGAACTGGTCGGCGTTGCGGTGCGAATGGCCGACGCCCATGAGCGCCTGACGATAGACGGCGATCGTCTCGCCCACCTGGCGGAACCGATCCATGAGCCGCCGGCGCAGCTTGTGGCCGAGGTGCGCCCACGGGGCGGCGGCCTCGGTGTCTAGCGGCGGGTTGTCCGACGAGAGCTCGCGGAGCTCCAGGATCGCCATGCGCGATATGTCCTGGTTCTCCAGCGGCGGGAGAAGGATCGAGCCGAGGATGAAGGACGAGTTCAGAATGAAGAGCTTGGCCTCGTGGTCCGAGGACCCGCGCACGCTGAGGCCGCCGCTATAGGCGGACCGGGCGAGCTCGACCATCGCCTGAAGCTTGGAATTGTCCTCGCGGGTCTCGGACTCGTCGAGGAGAACCGGGACGCTGTCGCGGCCGAGGAGTTGGGCGATTCCCCGAGGCGTCGCGTCGGTGGTGCAGATCACCGCCCGGTCGAACATATGCTCGGTGATCTTGATGAGCGCGCTCTTGCCCGTGCCTTCGTCACCCGTGACCCACGCAATCGGCCGGACCTTGAGCGCCCCGCCGATCATCCCGGCCCCGATCGCACCAAGATAGAGGCGCGCGTCGAGATCCCGATGCTTGCGAAGCCAATTCCAGGTTCGGAGCGTCTCGAAGAGATCCTCGCCGTATCCGGGTTCGGGCGTCTCCTTGTCGTCGACCGGCCAGCCCACGGGCTCGGCCGCCGAGTAGATATGTCGGCCGATCACGCCGGGCCGCTGAGGGACGCCGGCGACGAAGACCATGTCGCCGCAATGAACGATGAGCTCGCCGGCGGCCCCGAGCCAAGCCCCGCGTCCGCGCATCCGCTTGATCGGGTTGAAGACGCCGTTCTTCGCCGTGGCGTGGGCGCACGCGGTCATGAGCGCTATCGCCAGGTTCTGACTGTCGAACCGGGCCTCGCCCTTCTTCTTGATCGCGCGCGGGAACTTTTTGAACGCCCATCCGGCCTGGGTGCCGAACATGGAAATCAGGGCGTTCGCCTGGTGCTTGGAGGCCGCCAGGCCGAGAACGATCCGGTCGGCCGTGAGATAGAAGTGTGTCTCGCCGTCCTCGCCCTTTCCGAGGGGAACGACCGGGCCGCCGGCCGGGAGGTGCGGCGCGAGATCGAACGTCTCGTCGTCGCCAGATCCGCCACCGGATCCGCCGCCGGATCCGCCGCCACCGCCGAACGGTGGTTCGTCGTCGTCACCCTCAGCGCCCTCGACCGCGTCGACGACGCCGGTGAAGTCATAGATCTTAGCGGTCAAGCTGACCCCCTCGGAACTGAGTGAGGCGCATAGCCTCGTGAGCGGCGATCGCGGCTTCTGCGATCTCGAATTGACGGGGGGTGGTCACGGCGACGGCCTCGCGAACCAGGCTGTCAAACAGCCGGCGGGCGTCGGCGATGCGGCCGAGGAGCACGAGGGCGTAAAGGCCGACGAGGCAGGTCGCGCCAGGATCTTCGGATCGGAGCTCGAACACCGTCGTCGGGTGTGGGGCCACGGCGCGGAGATCCTCGGCCGCCTGTCGATGCTCGACCAGGTCGACCAGGTTGTCAGGGTGCCCCTCGGCGACGAGGCCCGAGACCTGTTCGGCGTGCCACGCGGCGAGTGTGAGGATCCGTCGGCGAAGGCCGACGCGGGCGTCGCTATCCATCCTCGCCATTCTGCGAACTCCCATAGTTGAGTTGATCGTTGAGATCCTTCCCTGCCGCCGCTCGGGCGAGCAGGACCCGCCGGCCTTGGCCTTTGAAGGCTTCGGACGCGGCCTTGATCGCCAGCGACGTAGCCTCGTTCTCCCCGTCGTTGTCGGCGGCCAGGATCACCGTCGAGCAAGCGGCCGGGAGATTGACGTTCCGCATGTTGGCGAGGCTGATCGCGCACAGGATCCGGGGCGCGCGTTCGGGGGCGGTCAGGTGGAAGGCCAAGGCCGCCGTCAAGGCGTCCTCAAGGCCCTCGGTGATGAGGACGCGATCGCCGGCCGGTGCGGCGTTCATCGGGCGACCGGACATGCCGCGCCAGATGTTGGCGGCCCCGCCGCGATACGACGAATAGGCCTTCTTCGCGTCGGCGATCGGCGCTTTCGACCAGGTGCCTCCGATCTCAGCCAGGAAGGTTCGGTGAATGGTGACGAACCCCGTTCGTTCGGGCGTCCAGCGGGTCACGGCCGCGATGAGCGCCGGGAGCTCGGACTTCGTCTCAGGCTCGAATAGGCGAGGATGAAACCGCAGCGCGCCAGGCTGTCGGCCGAGGCGCTGGACGTCGACGCCTCGCGCCTTGAGGTACTCGCCGGCGGGCGTCCCGGTGATGAGTGGTTGCGCCTCCAGGAAGCGGGCTTGAGCGCGGCCGCGCGCCTTCTCGGCCCTGGCGTCCTCGATCTCCCGCTCGGTAGCCTTGACCGCCTCGGGAAGCGCCGGCCGGACCTGGCGCGGGCCGGCGGTTTGGAAGTTGAGGAAGTCGATCAGCCACGGGAGCGCCTTCTTGCGGCCGGCCCGCATGTCGCCGAGGCCGAGGCGATAGGCGACGAGGTCATAGATCCCGCCGGTCTCGCCGGTGGCAAAGTCCGTCCAGCCGCCAACCCGGCTCCCCGTCGTGTAGATGCAGAACGAGCCGGGACGCTTGTCGGCGCGGGTGAGGTTGAGCGGGGCATAGATCCCGCTCGATCGGGCGTCTTCGAGGTTCCCGTTCGGGAAGAGCTCGCGGGCAATGTCGAGGGTCCGGCCCTTGGCCTCGTCGATCAGGCGATCGAAGTCGAGCGGCGGGCGTTCGTCACGCGGGTTCATGCCGCGCCCCTTTTCCGATCGAAAGCCTCGACGGCGCGGCGAAGGACAGGATCGAAGGCGGCCAGGCGGCGGGCGGCCTCGGACGGTATGCGGTCCTCGGGCCGGATCTCGGGGTCGGGGTTGCGACGTAACGGCAAGCCGAGGCGATACGCCTTGCCAAACACGGCGGCCTTGCCATCACGGCCGAGGCCGAGGCGTTCGGCAATCACCGCGCCGCTAAAGCCCTCGTGCCAAAGCGTCTTGAGGCCAGTGATCCGGTCCTCGGTCCAAATCCCGCCGTCGGTGGCCGGCGTCTCGGCCGCCGGCATCGTGCGCGCGGCGCGAACTGCGTACTTGGCGTCGTCGGCCAGAGCCCAGCCTCGGCCGTGACGGGTCTCGATCAGGATCGAGTAGCGCGCGAGCTTCTTGCGAAGCCGGCAAATGTGAATGTCGAGAACCTTCGCCTCGGGCGGCTCGCGCCCATGCGACAGGCTGTAAAGGTGCGCCATCAGCGCCTCGCGCGTCGCAACCTTGCGGGCGAGGAGAACTTGAAGGACGCCGATTTCAGTCTTCGTTAGCCGCCAGGCCGGCGGCGGCTCGAAGTGATCCTCGGCGATCGCAGCCTCAAGCTCGGCAATGCGCGCGTACAGGAACTCGAAGAAATCTTCGATGTCCTGACGTCCGCCGACGACGAATGAGGCCGCGACCTGGTTCATGACGCGGGCGCCGTGAACCTGAGATAGTAGCCAGCGACGCGGACCTTCCCGCCGGTGAAGTTCGAGCCGACCGCCGTCAATCGGACGGGCGTATTCGAATAGACAGCCGTCGGGCCGATGACGCCGACATTGGTCGATCCGAGCCCGATCCCGAGGGATCCGCCGAACTTCGAGGTGTCGCCGACGATGCCGCAATTGAAAGACGTCGCGCCGGTGACGGCCTGCGTCGTGCGGACCCCAACGCAGAGCATTACCGCGCGATCAGGGAAAAAGGCCGTCGTGTCGGTGAACGCGCCGGCGAGCGTGACCTCTTGCTCGAAGGCCCCGATCCCGCACATGCCACCGGACGCGGTAAGCGCGAGGACGTCGCCAAAGCGGAGCCAGGCCCCGCCCGTATAGACGAACAGGCTATCGTCGGCGTCCGACCAGGCGAGGAAGCCCTCGCGCGGGTCGAGGAACGACCAGGCCCCGCCCTCGAAGAACGCCACGTCGAGGGCGCGGCCCGCCCAAGCACCGGTCGGGGCCGAGCCGACGATATAGCGGTCGCCCTCGGCCGGCGACGCCGGGGCGACGTTGAGGCCCCGGCTCTTGACGGAAAGCTGAGTGACGGCGTCGAGAAGCCGAAGCGCCTCATTCACCGTCACATGCTTTTGCGCCTGCGACGCTGCGAGGTACGGCAAGCCGATGTTGGGCGAGCCGGCCACTACTGCACCGAGCCGAGGATTTCGAAGGACGAGCGCTCCTCGCCAAGGCGATAGGCCAGTCGCACCGGCGGGTCATGGCGGGCGACCGCCACGACGAGGCGGTCGCCGATTGCATAGGCCGGCGCGTGGGCGTCGAGGATCCGCTCGAAGCTGTCCTCGATTGTGTCGGCCGACCAGCCCATCCCCACGGCAGAGCGCGCAGCGAACCAGGTCGCGCCGGGGCCGACCTCGCCCTCGATCGACCAGGCCGAGGCGGTTCGCGTGGCGATGACGTCGGGAAGCAACGTCATAACCAAAGCGTCGAACTCCTCGTCGCCGTCGACCTCGCGGCCGGGACCTTCCTCGGCCAAGCCCGTCGCCAGCCAGCCCGCCCACGCAGCCAGGGTCGGGGCGCACGGAAGGCCTTCGTCGCTGTAGTCGGTGAGGAAATAGATCGTCTCGCCGGGGGCGGTGGCTGGCTGCAGAAGGAAGGTCTCGACCGCGTCGCTGCGCGCGAACGACACGGTAAGATCCTCGCTCGACGACAGGCCAACGCCGACGAAGGGCGGGGTCTCGTCGAGCGGTCCGGCGTAACCGTCGACGAAGCCGGCGGCGGCGAGTTGCCAATTCTCAAGCGACCAGGCTTCCCCGGCGGGGGTGGCTTGACTCTGGTCGGGAACGACAACGGCCACGCCGTCGCCGAGCGCCGCCCTGAGCGCCGCCGCTGTTTCGGCCCCCTCAGTGACGAGAACGGGCGAAGTCGACGGCGCGACAGGATCAACGGCCGGCGCGGGGGCGCGGGCCTTCTTGGGCTTAGTCATGGCTTGCCTTTCGGGTGGTTAGAGTGCGGAAGCTGAGGCTCAGCAGCGCGTCGACCAGCGCGCGGCCGATCAGGCTATCGAGCGCGATGTTGCAGTCGGCCGGATCGCGCCCGAGGGCGTCGGCCGCGTCGTCCAGGCTCCCGCCGTCGGCCATCACGGCGCGCAGGGCCACCAGACCCGCGAGGGTCCAGGGCCGCGCCGGCGGCGAATGGCGCTCGCCGGCTCTCACCGGGGCGGCCCGAGGCGGCGGGCGAAGCCGAGGCAACCCGCGCCGTTGCGCTCGAAGGCGGCGGCGATCGCGTCCCTCTCGCCCTCGCGGGCGGACTTGTGCGCCTTGGCCTCGGCCCAAGTGCATTTCGAGCGGCCGCGCGCGGCGTCGACCGTGACGAACTCGCATTGATCGCAGGATTTTTGTGTCATGCCCCCGCCCCCGACTAACCGAAGAGATCTCGCCGGAATCCCGGATCGCCCTCGGCCGGCACGGCGGCCATCTGGGGCTCACCCGCGAGGCCCGCGACTTCACCGGCCAGCGCCGCAAGGCCGGGAGCCATCACCAGACGGCGTGAAGCCGCCGCCTCGATGAAGATCCGGGCGGTCCTGACGAGGAGTTCGCAGAGCGCGAAGTCATTTGCGTCCCGCGACGGGACGACGGTCTTGCTCGCCACGGCCGCCAGCTTCGCGAGTTCGCGAGCGCGGGCCGTGGGCTTCCTGGCGGCGGCGTTCGCAGCGGCCGCGAACTCGCGCCAGGTCTTGAGCTCGCCAGGCGACGGCCTAGACATGCTCGCCCCCTGCGACCAGGACGGCGAGCCCGATCACCAGGGCGGCAAAGCCGCCGACGGCCGCCAGGGCGGCGGCCTCTCTGGCGAGGAAGCGGATCACGGGACGTCCCCGCCGAGGTCGGACGCCATGCCGGCGAGTTGAACGCGGACGTCCTCGATCTCGCGCTTGAGCTTGCGGGTGAGCGTTGGATCCGGGCGGCCTTGCGCCGAGCACTCGGCATAGGCCCGCGCCGCGTCGCTCACCTCGACCATGAGCCGCGACAGACGGTCCGCCGGGGCGACCTTGCGCTGAGCATCTTCGAGCGGCGCGCCGAGGAGCTCCTCGATCCGGGCTCGATAGGCGTAAAGGACCGGTGGCCGTTCACCGGTGGCCTTGACGAACGCAGCGTCGAGCCGCGCGGCACGGTCCAGATCGGGAAGTGCCGGATTCTCTTCGTCGGCCCAATCGTACACGACGTCTTGACCGCGCTTCACCAAAGCGGCGGCCGTATCCCGGCCGATTGCGCCGAGGATCGTCATGATCGCGTCGGCAAGGGAGCCGGGCTTGCGCGGCTTGGTCATGTCATCCCTTCCCGAAAGTCGCGGCGCTATTCGGGAAGCGCCGCCTTGGGGCTTGAGCTAGAGCTAGAGGTGTGGAGGCCGTGACCATGACCAGACCCTCAGCCGCTCGGGCGGGCGTCGGCCCGCTCTACCGCTTGGCCCTGGTGCGAGTGGCCGAGGGTGTCCGCCTCATGATCAGGCCGTTCGCCGAACAGCCACTCGTCGCGCCACGGGAGGCGCTGGGCCTTGGCGCGGGCGCGAAAGCGGGCGACGTCGGCGAGAGAGAGGCCTTTTCCCCGGTCCCAGTTGGAAACGGTGGCCTGCGATGCGCCGAACAGCGAACCGAATTCGGCTTGGGTCAAGCCGAAGGTGCGGGCGCGGATGATTGCAATTCCGACGTGCATAAGTGCTGCGATAACAGCGTTGCTTATGATTCGTCAACAGCGTCACTTGTTCGACTCACAAGCCGAACGGCGGCAGACCACCAGGACGCAGCACTTATGCAAAGGGGGCTTGGCGTTGACCAGTTCGGATCCTGAAGTCGCGATCGACAGCAATGTCGCCCTAGGGCGACGTATCCGCGAGGGACGTAAGGCGCTCGGCTGGTCTCAAGCCACGCTGGCCGAGGCTATCGGCGTGAAACAAACCGCCGTCTCCCAATGGGAGCAAGGATCGACCAGGCCCGAGCCCGAGAAGCTCAGCCGTATTGCCAACCTGCTACAAAAAACGGTTAGCTACCTAGGGTTCGGGGAAGAGCCGGCGCAAGCTGAGCGTGTCCCAATCATTGGTATCATTGGGGCAGGTGGCTTGGTGACGCTGGAAAAGCCGGAAACACAGGGCGGGCTTGAGGAAATCGAGCTCCCATTTCACATAGGGGCAGGCTTTAAGGGCCTCGTCGCCCGAGGCGACTTCAACCTTCCGGAAGCGGCGGACGGTTACGTCCTCGTTTTCCGGGACGTGCCGACGTTCGACTCCGATCGCTGCATCGATCAGCGCTGCGTCGTGCGCCTTCGCGACGGCCAGATGTTCGTCAAGACGCTCAAGCGTGGCTCCCGTTACGGCAGGTTCACGCTACAGTCGATCGGCTCGACGGATATGGCCGAGGTAGAGGTTGAATGGGCAGTCCCCGTCTTCGCAACGGTCAATCCTCGGGCGCTGTGAGGCCGCGAACGGCATTCGCCATGGGCGGCTGTCAAAAAATATCTCTCCCGATCACTAGCGCCGATCGACGATTTAGCAGCGTTGCTTATATTTTCTGTTGATGGTCAAAAGTGACGCTGATATGCGTGTCACCCTTGACCTTATGGAGAGTGGCAATGCACCCGATCGCCGTTCAGTCCGCGCACGTCCTCCGCTACCTCGCGGCCGCCGGCCCGACCTCCCTTGCAGCGATCGCCGAGGGGACCGGAAAGGACAAGGCGAACACCCGTCGCAGCGTCCTGGCGCTTGAGCGCGAGGGCTTCGTCGACAAGGGCGAAAAGATCGCCAACACCGAAGCCGGCCGGCGAGCGATCACCGCGCTCGACGTGGCCGAGGGCGCTATCGAGATCCCTGAGGACTATATCGGGATCCTGTATGAGAACCTCCGCGAGGATCCAGACAACGCCCGCCAGACGTTCGACGATGAAAGCATCGACGAACTCGCCGAGGACTTGCGCCGGCGCGGCTTGCTACAAAACCTGATCGTCCGCCCCGTGAATGACGACGGGACTTACACCCTTCGCGGTGGCGCTCGACGGAAGCGCGCGATCGGCCGGTGCATTGAACGCGGGTGGTGGTCAGCGACGCGGCGGATCATCTGTCAAGTGCGCGCGCCGCTGGACGAGATCGGGTCGATCGTCGAAGGTCTTGTCGAAAACCTACAGCGCGAAAATCTTCCTCCGATCGACGAGGCTCGCAAGTTCAAGGTGCTCCTCGACAAGGGCCTCGATACCGCCGGCATCGCGAAGGAGGTCAGCAAGTCCCGGCGCTACGTCCAACTTCGTCTCGACCTGTTGAACCTTCCGACACAAGCGATCGAAGCGATCCGAACGGGCGAAGCTTCGGCCGAGGACGGCAAGCGCCTACGCCGGTTCTTCAAGGCGAGCCCGGAGATCCTCGCCAGGGTCGAGAGCGGCGAGATCCTGGTCGACGAGGCGGTCGAGCTCGCGAAGCGCGAACAGCCTTCGGAGGACGAACTCCCGCTTGGTGACGGAAAGGGACGGAAGGAACAGGAGCCCGATGCTCGCGGAGCCGACGCCAGGCTCAACCCGGAAGAGGCCTTGATCCTGGTCGAGCTCGGGGACAGAGCGAGAGCCGGCCAGCTATCCGACTTCAAGCGCGGCGAGTTCCGCCTCACGACACAATTCGCTCCGAGCACGGCGCCCGGCCCGCAACTCGCGCTTAAACGCCTGATCCATCTCGGCCTACTCGGATTCAGCTACCCGAGCGGCGGCGGATGCTTCGCCATGGTGACGGAGAGCGCCGTGGAATGGCTACGTCGCCGCAACCTTCTCACGACCAGGGAAACCCGCGATCAGATCCTCGACCTAGCCACACGCGCCGCTTTAGGTGAAGCCGGACGGGCCATCCGCGAGGCCGGCCACTACAGCACGTCATGGCTCAACGACGCCGCGCCGGTGGTGAACACGACAGAGCCCGAACAAGCGGCGTTATTCGCGATCGAGGCCGAGGCGGCAGTCGGCGAGCCGACGGTCGAGCTCGATCCCGACGACACCCCGTCGACGCTCGGCGCGGCCGAGGCGGCAGGGTTCAAGATCGTCCGTGAGCACGACCCGTTTCACGAGATTATCAAGCGCCTGGTTCCGATCGGGCGGACGGCGATCGGGGCGCTAAAGAACGTCGAGGGCGGGATCGTGACCCACGCCGACATTGAGACGGCCCGTGAGATCCTCGCCAAGTTCGAACCGCTGATCGCCGACGCGGCCATGTTCGTCCGCGAGGAGAAGGCCGCATGACCCCGGCCGCCAGCCGACGCGCAGCCTTGGGGGTGATCGAGGGGGACCGCCCATGAGCGACAAGCTGTCCTACACCATCGCTCAAGCCGTTCAGGCGATCGGCATTAGCCGGGCGACCCTCTATCGGTCGATCAAGGCCGGCGAGATCAGAACCTTCCCGTGGGGCGGCCGCGTTCTGATTAAGCGGGCTGAGATCGAGCGTGAGATCGAACGGCGATCGGGCGGGATGGAGCTCGCGCGCTCGGCGTGAGCCCATCACAATGGGCCGACCACAAGACCATGAGCTCTCGACGCTTTTCGAGGGCGTCGCCCCGACGATAGGCCCGCTCGACTTCGCCGCCGATCTCATGCGCGAGGCACTGTTCAGCGATCTCGCGAGGGGCGTCCGTCTCGTCGCCCGCCCAATCTCTGAACGTCGACCGGAAGCCGTGCGGCGTGGCGTCGACCTTCATCCGCTCAAGAACCGCGTCCATGGTATTGTTCGACATGACGCCGCCCGTCGTGCGGCTCGGGAAGAGTAGATCTTCGGGATCTCCGCCCTCGGGACAGACCTTCGCCAGGATCGCCTTACAGGCGGGCGATAGCGGGACGCGGAACGGCTTCTCCATCTTCATCCGCTCGGCCGGGATCACCCAATCGTCGCCCTGAATTTCCTTGCGCGTGGCCTCTAGGGTCATGGTCTCGCGGACGACGGTTAGAACGGTCCATTCCAGAGCGAGAGCGCCCATTCCTTTGCGCTCACGTAGGTCCCGCATAAAGGCAGGGACCCGGCCATAGGGGATCGCCCTGTGATGCCCGCGTGTGAGCTTTTGGCGCTTGGGTAAAATGACGGATAGGTGATTGCGCCACCGCGCCGGGTTTTCCCACGCCCCTTGAATGTGGCCGAGGGCTCGTGAGGCGTCGAGAACCGTCTCGATCCGCAGACGAAGCTTGGCGGCCGATTCCGGCCTGGTTGACCAGATCGGGCGCAAGACGCTCAACACAGCCTCGGTGGTCACCTGGTCGACGGGCGTGGCGCGGATTTTGGCGGCCTGTGTGACGAGCGATCGCTTCCACCCCGCCTCGGTTTTGCGGCCGCGCCAGCCCGGCTTGAGCGTCTCGATCAAGGCGTCCGCCGCTTCGCCAAAGTTTGCCGCGCTGGCTGGAGTCTTTTGCTCCTCGATCGGGTCGACCCCGCGCGCAACGAGCTGGGCCTTTTCCTTGGCCTTCGCTCGCGCATCGGCGAGACCTACCTCGGACAGGGACCCAAGGCCCATTTCCCGCCGGCGCTTGTTCAGTTGGAACTTGTAGATCCAGCGCCTTGCGCCGGTGGCGTCGACCAGGAGATAGAGCCCGTTTCCGTCACCGTGCATTCCCGGTGTCTTGAGGTTCAGAACAGCCCTCGCCGAGAGCTTGTTTACTTCGCGACCCAAACTACCCCCCGTCATCCGCCCTACATGACGCCCTACACCGACACATGAGATTGTGTGAGAAACGGTGAGACGACCGGAGACGATAGAAACCGCAAACCCTCTGTTTGCAAAGGGGGGTTGAGACACTCAGAGACCACATGAGATGGTTGAGCGAATCCTACCCGCGGAGCCACCTCCGGCTTGAGCAGCGGCCTTCGCTTCGGCGAAGGCCGCGCTTTCTCTCCCCAGACCTTGCAGATCCTCGGTTCGCGCAGTTGAAGCGCATTTGAGTTTGCGTCTCTGCGGAAGCTTTCCCCAATTTGAGGGCCGCGCCGGAGCACTTGCTCGCAGCCGGGTTCCATGACCGAACGAACAGCGCTACGCGACCCTTCACCGACGCTGTCGTCGGCGCTATGGCTCAACCATGATCACTGCCGACGACCATTGGCCCGCGACCCTCCAGCGCGTTGTGGGCACGCTCCATTTCAAGATCGCGGATAGCAAGTCCGTTGCGCCGACCCTGCAGATCGAGGTGCGCCAGGACATTCAGTCCCTGCCCGCCCTGATCCAGACCGCCGTCAAGGCCACGATCGAGCTGGACAGCTGGGTCGCGATGGAGCGCATGGAGCCCCCTATCAATCGCGAAGCCGTGCTGGCCCGAAAGCAGCTGGCGCGGGCCATCGCGGCCGATCCGCCCGGCGCCGGCCAGTCGCCCTTCACGGCCGGCTATGACGCCGCCTATCGCCTGCGCCTGGAGCAGCTGGTCTGGGCGGCTATCGCCGATCATCCCCGCCGCCGACTTGAAGAGCTGGCCTCGGCCCGCCCCTGACCGGACCTACCAGGCCCCGATATTGGGCATCGACGCCCAGGGCTCGGCGGCCGGCAGGTTGCCGTCCTGAAGCAATTCGACCGAGATATTGTCCGGCGAGCGCACGAACGCCATGTGGCCGTCGCGCGGCGGTCGGTTGATGATCACGCCCATGTCCATCAGGCGCTGGCAGGTCTCGTAGATGTCATCGACCCGGTAGGCCAGGTGACCGAAGTTGCGGCCGCCGTCATAGTCCTCAGGATCCCAATTATAGGTCAGCTCGACCAGCGGCGCCTGGCGCGCCTTGGCCAGCTCGACATCTTCCGGCGCGGCCAGAAACACCAGGGTGAAGCGGCCCTTGTCGTTTTCCATCCGGTACATCTCGGTCAGGCCCAGGCCTTCGCAATAGAACCGCAGCGAAGCGTCCAGATCACGGACGCGGACCATGGTGTGCAGATAGCGCAAGGCGAAACTCCCAGACTGTGTGCGATGGATATAGCCCCTCGACGCCAACGCGCGAAGGGCGGTCAGGTCGCCGGCTTTTCCCGGGTCTGGCGTCGCCAGAGCGCCGCGTACTCGCCACCGGCTTCCAGCAGAGCAGCATGTGCGCCGCGCTCAACGATCTTGCCGCGACGCAGGACGACGATCTCGTCGGCGTCGGCGATGGTCGAGAGGCGATGGGCCACCACCAGCGTGGTGCGGCCCGCCCTGGCCTTGCGCAGGGTCTCCTGGATGGCCGCCTCGGTGCGGCTGTCCAGGGCGCTGGTCGCCTCGTCGAGGATCAGCACCCGCGGCTGGGCCAGGAGGGCCCGGGCGATGCCCACGCGCTGGCGCTCGCCGCCGGACAGTTTCAACCCCCGCTCACCGACCTTGGTGGCCATGCCTTCAGGCAGATTGCGGATGAACTCACCCAGTTCGGCGGCCTCCGCCGCCGCCCAGATTTCAGCCTCGGTCGCTTCGGGCCGCGCGAAGCCGATATTGCTGAGCACCGTGTCGTTGAAGAGGGCCACATCCTGCGGCACCAGAGCGACCGCGCGGCGCAGCGACGCCTGACGCAGATCACGCAGATCACAGCCGTCCAGGGTGATCCGGCCCGACTGTGGGTCGATCATTCGCAGCGCCAGACGCACCAGCGTGGTCTTTCCCGCGCCCGACGGCCCGACGATCGCGACCGTGGTTCCCGGCGGGATCGAGAAGCTGACATCCTTCAGCCCCTCGGACCGCGCGCCATGGCGGAACGATACGGCCTCGAACACCACGGCGCCGCCGCGCTGGTCGGCGCGGGGCGGCAGGTCGACGGCGTCCGGCGCATCGGCCACGTCGGCGCTTTGCCGGCGCAGATCGAGCATGGCCTCCATGTCGATGAAGGACTGGCGGATCTCGCGATAGGCAAAGCCCAGGATGTTGAGTGGCGCGTAAAGATTGATCAGGATCAGCACGGCGGCCGTGACGTCGCCCGGCCCCATGCGCCCGGCCGAGGCTTCGGTTCCCGCCAGGACGGCCATAGCGCCCAGACCCAGACTCATCACCGCCGCCTGCACGGTGTTGAGCACGGTCAGCGAGTTGGTCGCCTTGACCTGGGCGTCGCCATAGACGTCGAGCGCGCTCTTGTAGCCACCGACCGCGCGGTCCTCGCCGCCGAAGGACTTGACGGTCTCGTAGTTGATCAGGGAGTCCACCGCCCGGCCCGCAGCCTCGGCGTCGGCCTCGTTCAGCGCGCGGCGGTGACCGATGCGCCAGTCCGAGATGGCAAACGTGATGTAGCCGTAGACGCCCACGGTCAGCAGGGCGATGACCGCAAACCGCCAGTCATAGGCCTTGGCCAGCACGGCGGCGGCCATCAGCAACTCGATGGCGGTCGGCCCCAGGTTGAAGACCAGGCTGCGCAACAGGAAATCCATGGACCGCGCGCCCCGGTCGATCACCCGCGACAGAGATCCCGTGCGCTTGGACTGATGAAAGTCGATCGACAGCGAGAGGGCGTGGGCAAAGGTCTCAACAGCCGCCTGGTTCTGGGCCGCCTGGGCCACGGGCGTGAACACGGCGTCCCGCGCCTGCGGCGCCGCCGCCGAGATGAAGCGCACCAGGGCCCATCCGGCCGCCAGGCCTGCGAAGGTCCAGGTGACGCTCGTCGCAACACCCTGCCCTGCCGCCAGTCGGTTGACCGCCGCACCCAGCAGCAGCGGGGCCAGAACGCCCAGGGCCTTGCCGATCAGGGTGAATACCAGGGCCAGCGAGACCCGCCAGCGAAGCCCTGGCGCTTTGGATCGCAGCACCAGCCGGAACAGATCGCCCATCGCGCTCCAGAAGCGAACACGGACCGCAGGCGGCGCGATCGCACCTGTTACCGCCTGGCGTGCTGACGGCGCCGAGCCGAAACCCCTCATGAGCCTGAGGCCTGGATGATCAGGGTGGTCTGCACGCCTCCGCCCGGAGTCATCCAGTCAACGCGCCATCCGGTATCGACGCGCTGGGCGCGAACCGGTCCATCAACAAGCGACGCCGCGGGCGAGACCACGATCCTGATCCTTTGCTCGCCGCCCTCGCCGCTGACCTGAATGTCATGCGCGCCGATGCCCAGCGTTTCGCTGAGCGACAGAGAAAAGCGCCCATCCTCGGCGGCCTGCCCGACGGCGCGCGGCGTCCTGTCGACGCGAACGCCCAGACCTGCGCCCGGCGTGGCCATGCCCGAGATCACCGCTCCGCCCTCCGGATCGACATCGACCGCCAGGATGGTGGGCGACGAAGAGCCGGACGCCAGGCGCCAGGCGCCTGAGCCAGCCCGCAGCAGGGCCACTTCGCCTTCAGGCGTGACCATCACATAGCCCTCGGCCTGAACCGTGCGGCCTCCGCGGGTCATCGACAGGCCATACAGGCGAACACGATCGCTGCGCGGGACGGTCAGACTCCATTGCCCGAGCGCGTCGATCTGGCCCACCAACGCCTCGCCGGTCGGCGCGCCCAATCGCACGCTGCCGTCGGGCGCGCCTTCGCCCTTCAGCATCAGACCTGCGGGTCCCTGCACGGCCTGCTTGACGTTAGGCGGCGCGATATAGCCGGCTTCAGAGGCGTCGGCCTGGGTCGAGGCGGGCGCGGCCTTCGGGCGCCAGTCGTCCCGCCGGCCGCTGTCGCAGGCCGTGAGCGCCAGGCTTGCGCCGGCCAGAAGCCCAATCACGCCGCCTCGGGCGAGCATCGACTTGAAACGGGCGGTGCGAATCCTGATCATGCAAAGCTCATGTCGGCGCAACCAACCGCGCCGGCTTCTACATAGGTGGCGCGCCGCTGCGGCGCGCCCTTTCTTTTGCTGGAGTGGACGACGATGCCCGATGAGTCTAGGCGCCTGGACTCCGTCTGCGTCTATTGCGGTTCCTCCAATGACGCCGACCCCGCCTTCATCGAAGCCGCCAGCCAGATCGGGACCAGCTTCGCCCAGGCGGGCCTGAAGCTGATCTACGGCGGCGGCGGTGTCGGCCTGATGGGCGCGACCGCGCGCGGCGCCCACGCCGCCGGAGGGCGCGTGCTGGGGATCATCCCGAAGTTCCTGACCGGTCGCGAGCAGCCGTTCGACGACGTCGAGACTATCGTCGTCAACAACATGCATGAGCGGAAAATGCTGATGTTTGAACAGGCGGACGCCTTCGTCGTCCTGCCCGGCGGCATCGGCACGCTGGAAGAGATCATCGAGTTGCTGTCCTGGCGTCGGCTGGACCTGCATCAGAAGCCGATCGTCTTTCACAATCCGCGCGGCTTCTGGGACCCGCTGTTCGCCCTGCTGCAGCATACGATCGACGAGGGCCTTACCCCGCCCGCCCTGGCCGATACATGGCGCTCGGTCGAAAAGGCGCAGGATGTGACCCCGGCGCTCTTGTCATGGGACGCCGAATTCTATCAAAGCGGCCCTCAAACAAGTGTTCGGCTGTTGACTTAGTTTCAAAACGCAACGCACTTGTAGGCAGGCCGACCTCCCCGTCGGCCTTGGGGATAAAGGAACAATCATGCGTATTTTTTTCTCCGCGCTTGTCGCGGCGTCCGCCCTGTCGACTGGCGCTTTCGCCGCTGAAGGCGCGGTTCTGAAGCTCAAGGCTCCGGCCAAGGTGCCCAGCCTGATCCAGGACGGGGCCATCTGGCGCTGCAACGGCGATGTCTGCGCCGCGCCGCAGGTGAAATCCATGCCGATCGCCCGGACTTGCCGCAAGGTCGCCGCCGAGCTCGGCGCAGTCGTCTCGTTCCACTATCGCGGCGAAGCCCTGGACGACGCAGGCATCGCAGACTGCAACACGGCCGCCAAGCCCTGAGGCGCAAAGGGGCGATCCGCGCATACGGATCGCCCCCTCTACGCTGCGCCTGAGCCTATTTGCCCTTCGCGGGCTTGGGTGGCTTGGGCGTCGAACTGGACCTTCCACCGACCAGCATCCCGCCCAGAAGGGCGAAGGACATCATGGCGTGGTTCATCTTCGATACATTCATGGCGGCGTCTCCCAGACAGGCCGTTGGACCAGGAGACGCGCGCGGCTTACAGGGGTGGTCCCCTCATAGTCGTCAGCGCGTCGAGGAAAAGCATGCGCCAAACCGGGCGAATCGCAAGCGGTTTTAATCCGTAAACTGATCATATCAGAGCACGGAACATGCCGTTTTTTGATGCCGGCGCCGGTCGCGGTTTAACTCCGTATACGGTCATTTTTCCACCTCAGCGGCGCACACGCCCCGCACGGCCTGGCTTCCTCGCTGGCGCGTGTCCGCCTGCGCATCCTGAGCGCCGGGCGCCTGACCTCGACGGCGGAAACTGCGACCGCGCAAAGAAAAACCGCCCGCGTCGGCATGACGCAGGCGGCTTTCCGGATTTCAGGTCGTTGTTCCGTGGGCGTCAACGCCCAAAACGCTAGGCGGCAGCGTTGAACGACAGGTTTTCGTAGCGCTTGAGGTGGTGATCCACCGAGCCGAACAGGCCCTCGATGATCGAGGCGCGCTTGAAATAGTGACCGATGGCCAGCTCGTCGGTCATGCCCATGCCGCCGTGGATCTGGATGGCGTTCTGGCCCACGAACTTGCAGGCGCGGCCGATCTGGACCTTCATCGACGACACGGCCTTGGCGCGAGTTTCAGCGTCTTCATCGATCTTGATGGTGGCCATGTAGGTCATCGACACGGCCTGCTCGACATTGATGAACATGTCGACCATGCGGTGCTGCAGCACCTGGAAGTTGGCGATGGCGGTGCCGAACTGCTTGCGCTGCTTGGCGTAGTCCAGGGTGTTTTCGTGCAGCTTGCGCAGCACGCCGACAGCCTCGGCGCCGACGGCGGCGGTGGCCTCGTCGATCACCTTGTCGACCAGCGGCAGGCCTTCGCCCTCGCCGCCGATCAGGGCGTCGGCCGGGATCGAGACGTTCTCGAAATAGACTTCAGAGGCGCGACCGCCATCGACCGTGGGATAGTCGCGGGTGACGATGCCCGGCAGGCTCTTGTCGACCAGGAACACCGACACGCCGCCGGCGTCGCGCTGGGCGCCGCCGGTGCGGGCGGTGACGATCAGGTGCGAGGCGAACGGCGCGCCCACCACCACGGCCTTGTGGCCGTTCAGGACATAGCCCGAGCCGTCCTTCTTGGCCGTCGTCTTCAGGTCACGCCAGGTATAGCGGCCCTGCGGCTCGGCATAGGCGAAGGCGATGGTGGTCGTACCGCCGACAATGCCCTCGATGACCGAGGCGGCATGGGCGTAGCCGGAGTGCTTCATGAAGCCGCCGCCGATGACGACCGAGCCCAGATAGGGCTCGATGACCAGGGCTTTGCCGAACTCTTCCATGATGATCATGTTGTCGATGGCGCCGCCGCCCAGGCCGCCAAGCTCTTCGCTGAACGAGGCGCCCAGGATGCCCAGCTCCTCGGCGAAAGCCTTCCAGTAGTCGGCGCGCCAGCCGCTCTCGGAGGCCACGATCTTGCGGCGCGTCTCGAAGTCGTACTTGTCCTGCAGGAAGCTCGCGACCGTGTCACGAACCATCGACTGCTCTTCGGTGAAGTTGAAATCCATCCCAGGGTTTCCGTTTCTTCTGTCGTCCAGGCCTTGGCCCGGATCTTATGGGTCACTGTGTGCGGCGGTCCCGGATCGCGCCATAGACGCGTCCGGGATGACAGGCGTGGTGGCTAGAGCCCCAGCACCATCTTGGCGATGATATTGCGCTGGATCTCGTTGGAGCCGCCATAGATCGACGTCTTGCGGACGTTGAAATAGCTGGGCGCCGCGCGATGGCTGAAGTCAGGGCCGATCGGGTGGGCGTTGTCGCCGTCGTTCGGGAAGCCCCGGAAGTACGGCGAGCCATAGTGGCCGGCAGCCTCCAGAACCAGCTCGGTGATCCGCTGCTGGATCTCGGTGCCCTTGATCTTCAGGACGCTCGACTCGGGCCCAGGACCTTTGCCGGACGCTTCGCCGGCCAGGGTGCGCAGCTCGGTGAACTCCAGGGCGGTCAGGTCGATTTCCAGTTCAGCGACCTTGCGCTTGAAGGTCGGGTCCTGGATCAGGGATTCGCCGTCATCCGACAGCTCGGCGGCGGCAATGGCGCGGATGCGCTCAATGCCGCGCTTGGAGCGGGCGACGCCGGCGATGCCGGAGCGTTCGTGGGCGAGCAGGAACTTCGCGCAGGTCCAGCCCTTGTTCTCGTCGAAGATACGGTTCTCGACCGGCACCTTGACGTTCTCGAGCCAGACTTCATTGACCTCGTGCTCGCCGCCCAAGGTGATGATCGGACGGACGGTGACGCCCGGCGACTTCATGTCGATCAGCAGGAACGAGATGCCTTCCTGGATCTTGGCGACGGGGTCAGTGCGAACGAGGCAGAAGATCCAGTCGGCGTGCTGGGCCAGGGTGGTCCAGGTCTTCTGGCCGTTGACCAGGTAATATTCCTTGCCGTCGTCGCCGGTGAAGCGCTCGGCCTTGGTCTTGAGGCTGGCCAGGTCAGAGCCCGCGCCCGGCTCGGAATAGCCCTGGCACCACCAGATGTCGCCCGACAGGGTCTGCGGCAGGAACCGCTGCTTCTGCTCAGGCGTGGCGAAGGTGTAGATCACCGGCCCGACCATGTTGATGCCGAAGGGCAGGATCGGCACGCAATCGGCGCGGGCGGTCTCTTCGGACCAGATATAGCGCTGAACCGAGGTCCAGCCGGGACCGCCGACCTTCTCGGGCCAGGCCGGGGCCACCCAGCCCTTGTCGGCCAGAACGCGGTGCCAGGCCAGGAAGTCTTCCTTGGCCATTTCCTCGCCCTCTTCCTGCTTTTCACGCAGGCCGGCCGGATAGTTTTCAGCGATGAAGGCGCGGACTTCGTCGCGGAAGGCGACGTCTTCGGGCGAAAAGTCGAGGTTCATGGCGGGCTCCCGGTTTCGGCCTCTTTGATGAGGGGCCGATTGATCTGTGCGCCACGATAGATGTCGAACGGACGTTTGGAAAGATGACGTTAGCGTCAACGGAAGCGAATATGATCCGCGTTCAGTTAGAACCCTAACGGGCCTCGCAAGCCAGCTTGACGAGGGCGAGAGCGCTGGCGCCGCCCACCCCTTCCTCGTCGACGATATCGAGCGCCAGAAGCGGCCGCTTGTCGAGGGCCGCCAGCAGTCGGGCATGCCCCTTTGCCGCGCCGACATGGGCGGCGATGCAATGGTCCAGCAACGCCGGATCGATCCGATAAAGTACGGCGGCGGCGGCGCAGGCCGCATAGCCATCCAGCAGCACCGGAATTTTCTGAATGCGAGCGGCCAGGATCGCGCCGGCGACTGCGGCGGTCTCGCGGCCCCCCAGCTGACGCAGCACCTGCAGCGGGTCATCAAGTCCGCCTTCCTCGCGGACTCGCTCGACAGCGGCCACGACCAGATCCGGCGCGTCTGTCCAGTCGCTGGCCTCGCCGCCGAACAGGGCCAAGGCCATACAGGACGCGATCATGTCGGTTTCAGCGGCGATCACTCCGGGAACCAGCAGGTCGGGCTGCTTGGCCAGGGCCTCCATGCCAAAGGCCATGGTCGCGGCGCACTCCTTCTCGCTCATCGCGGCCTTGTCGACGGCGTTGGGCGTTGGCCGGTCTACGGCGAGATCGAAGGCTTCCAGACCCGCGCCCTGCGCGCCCGCCAGTCGGCAAACGCTCGCGCCGCCGGACGCCACGGCTTCGAGCCGGTCGCGGGCATAGCCGCGCGGACCCACGCCCTGGCGGGCGCCGGCGTACAGCGCCACCACCGGCCGGTTCACGGCGGGCGGCGTCTTGCCCGTCCAGGCGGTGAGCCAGGACGAGATCTCCGCCAGCCGGTCGGACTGGTCCAGGGCGGGCGCGGCGCCGGCCGCCGGGGGAGCGGAAGCCAGGGCGCGAATGTCGTCGAACGGTGAAGCGGTCATGGCGCGGGCTTTGGCGCCCGCGTCCGGTCTTGTAAAGTGGCTGGCGTCTAGCGGGCCAGCAAGGCCTGGCAAGAACCGTCGCGCTCAGCGATCAGGCCGGCCTTGGCGGCCTCATCGGCCCGTCGGGCCTGACCACTCGCCGTGCTCATCGCCTCTGAGGCCTTGTCGATGATGTGGTCGGCCCGCCCCTGGCGTTGGGCCTTGATCAGAACGCCGAACGCAGCGGCGTCGCTCGAGCCCAGACTGGAAGCCTTTGCCAGGGCCTGACAGCGCGAGGCCTGGATGAACTGGCTATCCGTCAAGCGGGGCCCGGCCAGGACTGGCGTGGCCGCCGCCAGGGCCAGGGCGGCGCAAGCGAAACGAGCGATGTTCATAAATCCCTCCCGAATGAAGATCAGAGCCCCCGCTCGCGTCGGACGTTGCGCCGCGCGCGCGAACCGGAGACAATTGGTGATGGACTCGACCGCCGCCCCACCCCGCCCGATCGTCACACCTTGCGTGAAGGTCTGCGCCGTGGATGGTCGCAGCGGCTATTGCCTGGGCTGCCGCCGCACCCTGCCGGAAATCGCCGGCTGGGGCCGACTGAGCGATCAGGAGAGGGCCGAGATCATGGCCGCCCTCCCCGATCGCCCCGATCCTGCGACCAGCCTGATGACTGGCCAGGCCTGAACCTTACTGGCCGCCCTGCAGCCAGGCGGCGCAGTCCTCCTGGCGTTCAGCCAGCAGCTTTTCCTTCTTCGCGCCCTCGGCCTTGTCGCCCTGCGCCTGAGCCGCCTTCATCTTGGTATTGGCGGACAGCTTGAGCGACAGCGCGCGGGGATAGCCTTCGGTGCGCAGCAGCAGATCGACGGCTGCGGTGTCGAGCTGGCCAAGGCCCTCCGAAGCCGCCAGGCCGCGACAGCGCGCCGCCTGCAGGAATTCCTTGTCGGAGACCTTCGATCCGGCATGGGCGACGCCCGTCAGCGCCGAAGCAACGATAGCGGCGGTGATGATGATCGACTTCATTTGAGTTCCCTCGATAAGCAACTTTTTGCGCGGCAAGGGATACTGCTGTCCAAAACATAGCTGAAGTTAATTCGAGGACATGTAGTTCATTACACAAGTTTAATCACAGTATTTATCGAAAAACGACAATCAGCATTACGCCATCATTAACTATAAGCAATAAATCATCGGTGCGATTCACCGGTTGCAAACGCCTTTCGCTCTAGGGTCCCCTTCAACGGCCGAAGAAAACGGTCACAAAGCCTTCAAGGCGGGGTGTCTTCGATGTTGAAGTTCGCGGCGATCGCGATGGTGGGAGCGCTCTCGGCGGTGGGAGCCGCCAAGGCCGTGGTGTCTCTGGACGACCTGCGCCACCCGGAGTTGCGCGCCCCAACGGCGGCCAGCGCCACGCTCGGCGGCGCGGACGGCGCAGCCCAACTCACCAAGGGCGCCGACGGACATTTCTGGGCCGAGGCCGCGGTCGACGGCAAGGCCGTTCGGTTCCTGGTCGACACCGGCGCCACCGCCGTTTCATTGAGCCTGGCTGACGCCCAGCGCCTGGGCATCGACACTGACAAGCTGACCTACGATTACACCGTCATCACCGCCGACGGCCGCACCCGCGCCGCGTCTGTGAAACTGGCCAGCGTGGCCATCGCCGGCGCCCGCGTGCGCGACGTCGACGCCCTGGTCATCGAGAAAGGCCTGGAAACCTCGCTGTTGGGCATGAGCTATCTGGGCCGCCTGTCGCGCTTCGAGGCCACGCCCCGCGCGCTGATCCTGCACCCTTAAGCGGAAACGCTCTCGGCGAACCGGGCTTCCCGCGCCTCCATCGCCTGGCGCACCGCGTCGAGGGCGCGATCGACGACTTCCAGACCGGCGCCGGACGGCACGCCCTCGACCGTCAGGATCCGCCGCCACGCGCGCGCGCCCGGCAGCCCATGGAACAGGCCCAGCATGTGCCGGCTCATCGCCGCCAGATGGACGCCCGCCGCCAGCTTCTCGGCGATATAGGGCTTGAAGCGCTCAACGGCCTCGAACTCGGACACATCGGCGACGGCCTCGCCGAACACGCGCCGGTCCACCGCGCCCAGCAGACCCGGCTCATGATAGGCAGACCGCCCCAGCATCACCCCATCGACATGGGCCAGGTGGGCCTCGACCGCGTCGAGGTCAGTGACGCCGCCATTGATCACGATCGTCAGCTGCGGGCGTTCGCGCTTGAGTCGATAGACCAGCTCATAGTCCAGCGGGGGAATGTCGCGGTTTTCCTTCGGCGAAAGCCCCTTGAGCCAGGCCTTGCGGGCGTGAACCACGAAACTGCCGACGCCCGCTGCGGCGCTGGCGTCGACCAGGGCGAACAGGCTTTCCTCGGAATCCTGGTCATCGACGCCGATGCGGCACTTCACCGTGGCCGGAACCGACACCGCATCGCTGATCGCCGCCATGCACTCGGCCACCAGTTGCGGCTCGCGCATCAGGCAGGCGCCGAACCGGCCGCTTTGCACGCGGTCGGAGGGGCAGCCGACGTTCAGATTGATCTCGTCGTAACCGAAGTCCTCGCCGATCCGCGCCGCCAGCGCCAGGTCAGCGGGGTCTGAGCCGCCAAGCTGCAGGGCCACAGGATGTTGCCCTGCATCGAAACCCAGCAGCTTCTCGCGGTCGCCATGCAAGACGGCGCCGCTGGTCACCATCTCCGAATAGAGCAGCGCGCGGCTCGACAGGGACCGATGCAACGAGCGGCAATGCCGATCGCTCCAGTCCATCATCGGGGCGACGGAGAATCTATGCGGTTGAAGCGGCGTCATTTCCGGTGATTTCAAAATTTGTCCGACGGCGTAGGTGCGAGGGCGCGACCTGATACACCATCTTTCCAGACCTTTGCCGGCCATTCTTACACCAGCCGCGCCAGTGTCGCGATCGACCAGATTCGGAGCGTGACCGGTCGCGCGGTGCAGAAGGCGCAAAGAGAAACGGCCGGCTCCCAGGAGAGCCGGCCGCCATCTGCGTTTCGAACCTTATTCGGCCCTAGAACGGGATTTCGTCGTCGAGGTCGGCCGAGAAGCTCTCGCGCGGACCGCTAGGCTGGCTGCGCGGCGCGCCGCCGCCATAGCCGCCACCGCCACCGCCACCGCTGGAGTAGCCGTCATCGCCACCGCCCGACGAGGCGCCTGCGCCGTCGCCGCGACCGCCCAGCATGGTCAGTTCACCGCGGAACTTCTGCAGCACGATCTCGGTGGAATACTTTTCAGCGCCGGTGTTGTCGGTCCATTTGCGGGTCTGGATCGCGCCCTCGATATAGACCGTCGAGCCCTTGCGCAGATACTGCTCGGCCACCTTCACCAGATTGTCGTTGAAGATCACGACCCGGTGCCATTCGGTCTTTTCCTTGCGCTCGCCCGAGGTGCGGTCGCGCCAGCTTTCCGAGGTGGCGATGCGCAGATTGGCGACGCGGTCACCGGAACCCAGGCTGCGGATTTCGGGATCGGCCCCGAGGTTGCCCACCAGAATGACCTTGTTGACGCTGCCCGCCATCGTTTCGACCTTGTTCTCGCCCGGCGACCTGCGCGCCGGAATCCGATCAAGACGTTAATGGAGTGCCGCGGTCAACTCAATTTGTTCTCAATACGTTCTTGTGGACGGTGGGCATTTTGGGCGAATGGCGTTATTGCGCCGGCGCCTGGCGGATCGCGCCCGGCACCGCCAGACGGCCGTCTCCGGTACGAACCAGCGACATAAAGCGCGCTCCGTCATAGGTCTGGCCCAGATAAATCCCTTCCTTTTCCAGGAAGATGAAGCTGCCCTGGTACGCCCCGGTGAGGTTCCGGTTAGGGCTGCCCATGCGCACGAAACGAATGCGCATCCCTTCGAGGGTCCCGGCGCACTGCTCCATGGACTGGACGTTGCGCTCAACGGGATTGAAACGCAGAGTCTTGTCCTTGTTGGTCGCCACATGGAAGCAGACGCCCTTCTCGAAGGGGGCCTTGATCTGCTTTTCGCACGCGGTGAGGGCAAGGCCTGCGGCGGCGACGGCGGCTGCAATCAGGATCGGACGGCGCATGGCGGTACTCGTCTTAGCCGGCGGCCGGGATCGAGCAGTTCGGTCCCTGGTCGATCACGGTGTGGAAGGAACGATTGTCGAACGACGCTTCAACACGGCCAGGAACCAGCCGCAGGGTTTCCTCGCCCCAGCGACCGTAGGTGGCCCCGCCCGGTCGCTCGCAGCGTCCGGCGAAAAGGGTCTGGGCGCAGGCGTTCAGGGTGATGTCACCCGGAAGACGACGCCACTCGGCGCCGGAATAGCGCCAACAGGCCGCCAGGGGTGTGCTGGAGGCGGTCGCGGCCGGCAAAGGCGCGGGTCCTGGCGTCACGGCCGATGGCGGCGGGGCGTCGATGGTGGGCGGCGGCAGCGGTGTCAGAACCGTACCGGCCTGATCGGCGGCGGCCAGGGCCCCGGTCTCGTCAACGCCGACATCCAGAGCGCCCGTGGCGACGCCATTCTTCTTGGCGCATTCGGCCAGGGTGGTCTCGCCGACGAACTGACCGCCGACGAAGCAGCGTAGCGGCCGCGCCGGGTCCAGCTTGGTGTCGTCGGCTCGTCCCGTCTCGACGATCAGGCCGGCGCGGGAGGCAGGAGGCGGTTCCGTCGGCTTGTCCTTGCCGCCCAGCAGCCCGATGGCGATGCCGAGACCAGCTAGGAGCGCCAGAGCGGCGCCGCCCGCCAGAACGATGCGTCGGTCTTTCAGAAGTTCCATGAACACTGGCTACGACGCGATGATGGCGCTTTCAAGCGCCACAGGCCCTATCCGCCCGTCAAACGGTTCAGGGCAGCCTGATAATTGGAAATCTGGTTCTTCAGATAGGCCGGCACCGTGCCTCCGGTCTTGCCCGAGGTGGCGGCGGCGCTGCTGTCGATCCCCATCGCGATGTCGGCAATTTC
The DNA here is from genome assembly GCF_048541895.1 of Caulobacter sp. ErkDOM-E. Classification (GTDB taxonomy): domain Bacteria; phylum Pseudomonadota; class Alphaproteobacteria; order Caulobacterales; family Caulobacteraceae; genus Caulobacter. Next base: position 2,288,310 of record NZ_CP183331.1, read on the forward strand.
GCGATAGGCGGTGCGCACGGACGACATGGAGCGCGTGATCACCGACGAGGCGTTCTTGCGACCCGCCTCGTCCGACAGATCCAGTTCGGGCGGCAGTTGCAGGCCAAATACCGGGCCGCCGCCATCGGCCGAAACCGTCTTGCCGCTCTCGACCTTGGTGTTGCGAACAACGCCGGCGGCCAGACCCAGGGCCTGAAGCACGTCGGTGCCGCCCTTCCCCGCCAGGACCTCGATCGTTGAGGTCGCATAGGCGGGACTGATCTTCAGCTTGCGGACATTGCCGTCGCTGGACATATCGACCTTGGCCCGGAAACCCGAGGCGCGCTTGATCTTGTCGGCCAGGGTTTCCAGCGTGTCCTTGGCGTCGATGGTGATCGTCGTCAGCGTCCCGCGCTCCCGGGTGCGGATCTGGAACGTATCCCCCGCGCGGGCGGCCGTCGCGGAGACCAGGCGCTCCGACTGGCTGAAATCCATCTTGCCCTTGGGCAGACCAAAGGCGTCGAGACTGCTGGAGCCGGCCTGGTCGACCGCGATCGAGGTCGGCGTCGCATAGCCGTCCTTGCCGGTCAGCCGCTGCGACCAGGACACCGCGCCCGTGGCGACGTTGATCTGCGCGACATAGCCATCCTTCTCCCCGACCGTCGTCTGGCCTTCGAGATCCTTGCCCGCGGCGCCCACCAGCCATGCCGAGCCGTTTGAGACCGCCATTCCGGTCACGGTGTCGTCGCCCGTACCGCCATAATAGGCCAGGGTGTCGGCGCTGGTGTCGGTCAGATCAAGCGACAGGCGACCCACAAAGCCATCCGAACCACCCGATGCCGCGGCCGTCGTATTGCCGAGGCTCAGCGCGCCATTCGACGTATGGCCGCCCACGTAGAGCTGGCCGCCATCGATCTTCAGCCCGACCATCTCGCCGCCCTTCAGCGAGCCGAGATCGCGCACCGCGCCCTGCGAAAGGGTGGCGGCCTTGGTGTAGGTCACCGGCGTCGTGACCGTCACGCCCGCAGACGTGACCGATGTGGCGTTCTCGGTGACGATGGTCGGGGCTACGGTGAAGCTGCGCAGAATGGCGTTGCCGTTTTCCTTGCCGCCCACGACCACCTGAGAGCCGTTCACGACGATGTCGGAGACGGAGTCATTCTCGGCGGTGCCGAACTTCTGGGTGAACAGCGCCTTGGGGCCTCCGTTCAGGTCGGTGGCGAAGGCCGTCAGATAGGAATCATGCTCGCCGCCGCTGGCAGACGTTGAACCCGGCAGGTCGGACTTGGATCGTCCGCCGACATAGAGGATGCCGTCGGAGCCGAAAGCGACAGCGGTCGCCTCGTCTTCCAGCATGGCGCCGCGGCGCACCGTCCACTGCTCGTCGCCCTTGTCGTCGTAGCGGGTGACGAAGCTGTCGGTCTTGCCCGAGGTGGCGTCGGAATTGATCGGCCCATCGACTGCGCCCTGCAGCCGGCCTGTCACCGAGCCGGCGACAGCGACACTGCCGTCGTCGGCGACCGCCAGGTTGAGACCGCTTGCCGAGTCTGTGGCGCCCAGGCTGCGGGCATACAGGAGATGGCCGGCCGAATCGTATTTGAGAAGCGCGACGTCCTGGTCGCCCTTGATCACCTGCCCGTTCACATCCTTGGTGACATCGGCCAGCATGTAGATCGAGCCGTCGGAGGCCGACACCGTCTTGCGAACGCTGGATATCGTGCCTTGCAGGGTCTCGGAGAAGACCTTGCCGCCAGGCTGCCCGCCGCCGGCGGCGCTGTACTTGGTCAGGGTGTTCTCGATGACCGCGTCGTCGGTCTTGGTGTCCTTGTCCGGATCGGGATTGCCGGCGGCGGTCGTGATGTAGACGGCAGGCGACGCAGCCGTGGCGGTAAAGGTCAGCTGCTCGGTCGAGTCGCCCTTCACCCGCAGGGCGAAGTCGTCGCCGGTCGCGGGCAGCGTCACCGGCTGACCGTTGACCTGCACGGTTCGGGTCTCACCGACCTTGCGTTCTACGGCAAAGCTGGTCTCGAAGCCCTCGGCCTTGAGCTTGCCATTCATGAAACTGACGACGTTGGACATCGTCCTGGGCGTCGCGCCCATTTGCGACAGGTCCATGGTCACGTTTGTCGTGACGCCGAACCTCTTGACGGACAGGTCGAAGCTGACATTGCCCTGGAACTTGGGCACTTCGTCGTCGGACTGGCCACTGTAGATCGTGTCGGTGATGTAGCTGTAGACGCTCTTGGGCACGCCCACGGTCGAACGGTCGGTGGCCATCACCGCGCCTGGCGTCAGACGCCCCTGATCCAGGCTCATGTTCTGGGTGTAGCTGGTGACTTCAGACAGCCCCTTGGTCAGGGCGGTCTGCAGCCTCTTGAGCTCGCTATCGGTGACACCCTTTTCGGCTGCCCGTGCCGCGATCGCTGAAAGGGTGTTGAGCGCCTGATAGGTGGCGAAGAGCTTCTTGTAATCGCCGCTGGCGCCCTTGAGGCTGGACGCGTTACCGGCCTCATCGACGAACTTTCGGCCGCTCAAGGCGGCCTTGACCAGGGCGCTGGGCTCGGTCGAGCCGGACATCCACGGCGCCGTTGGGACAACGGCCTTGGATTTCGACGGAGAGCTTGCCGTCGCCGACGCGCCGTTCAGCTGGCCCGTGCGAGCCTGATAGTAGCCGAGCAGTGCGCTGGTATCGAAGGTGATCACGGCGGGTCCTGTCGGGGCGCGCGAAACGCCCCGCCTATAGTTGAACGCGTAACGCTGAAAACTCGTTAAGGCCCTTGGTTACGCAGCGATTAGGTGAGCTTCGGTCAAGCCGCGACGCGCCGCTTCGCGCAACTGCTCCCACTCCGAGGCCAGGATCCCCAGCAGCACGACATCGCGGGCAATTCCGTTCTTGAGAACATGACCCCGCAGATAGCCTTCGCGCCGAAATCCGGTCGCGACGTGAGCCTTCAGCGCGGCGTCATTGTCGGCCATCACCTCAGCAAAAACCTTGTGCAGGCCAAGCTCTCCGAAAGCGCGATCAAGCCCCAGCACCTGGGCGGCGCGGCCGACGCCGCGGCCTCTGGCCTCGGCAGAGCCGAGAAACCAGTTCCAACTCGCCCGGCGGTGATGGCTCAGCAAGCCAGAAAGGGTCAAAAGGCCAGCAGGCACGCCGGCCCGCGTGATCATCCAGCCGCGCATGTCGGGATCGTTGCGAAGACCGTCAAACCAGGCGGCATGGGCGTCGCGGCTGGGGAATGCGGCGTCCGACATCCAGCGATCGACTTCAGGTTCGGAGCGCCACTGAAACAGCACGCCCTCATCCTGATCCTGTAAATCGCGAAGGTCGATCATTCCGGCCAATTCCCCCAGACAGCTACTCAAAGCGTACCCTGCGCGCCGCCGATGGACTAGGGCGCTGACACGAAGACTGCGCCTCAGGGCTAGCCGTTGAAGAGCTTCAGAATGATCTGCGGCGCCGAGTTGGCGATGGAGAGCGCCTGGGCGCCCAGTTGTTGCTTCACCTGCAGGGCCTGCAAGCGGGCGCTTTCCTTGGCCAGATCTGCGTCGACCAGGTTGCCCACACCGGTTTCCAGGACGTCCGACAGGCGGGAGACGAAGCTATGGTGAGCCTCGACCTGCTTGGCCTGGGTGCCGATATTGCCGACGGCCTGGTTTACCGCGCCCATGGTGGCGTCAAGGCGGGTCAGGACGTTGGTGGCGTTGGCGATATCCAGGATGTCGTCGGTGGCGGTCAGGGTGTTGATTGTCCCCCCCAGCGACAGATTCTGCAGGTTCAGCGTGATCGCTGTACCGGCGTCGGCGTCGGCCAGGAATGAGACGTCGACGCTCAGGCTGCCGTTCAAAAGGTTGGCGCCATCGAAGCTGGCGCTAGACAGAACCTGGGTGAGATTCTTGACCAGTCCCTGGAAGTCGGCATTCAGAGCCTGGCGGGACTTGGTGGTCAGCGACGAGTCCTTGGCCGCCACGACCTTCTCGCGCATCAGGCTGAGCAGATCCGAGATCGACTCGCCGGCAGCCAAAGCGACATCGGCGATGGACGTCGCTCGATCCAGGCTCATCTTGACGGCCGAAAGCGCGTTCATATCCGCGCGCTGTTCCTGGGCAATCGACCAGACCGCCGCATTGTCCTTGGCGCTGGAAACCGTCAGACCCGTATTGATGCGGGTTTGGACACCCTGCATGTCGTCATTGGTCTTGTTCAGGTTCTGCAGAGCGATCAGCGCGGGCTGATTGGTGTTGACGCTGAGCGACATTCGCGGCCTCCGATCGGAAATTTTTTCCGGGTTTGGTTCGCACGCCTACCGGCGAACGAGCCCTCACGGAGCCAACCGTATGATCAGAAGGTAAGGTTATGGTTAACGGAAATAAACCATAACGCACTTGCCCCGCGACGGTGCGCCGCAGGGTTAAGGCGCGCGACTCAGGCGCGTTAGGTCAGGCCGTCGTAAACGTCGCCTGGATCGTAATTGGCGGCGTGCTTGAGTTTCAGCACGTCTTCCCGCGGCAGGACCTGCAGGGTTTCACCCGTTCGGCGATCCACGGTCTTGTAGATAAATGCCCCGCTATCCTCGTCCTGCTCGATCACCAGGCGGAGGTCGCCCGGCTGAGGCTCGGCCGAATCAGCGCGCGATTCGGCAACGACAACAGCGCCCGCGGATGGCTCCGGGGCGTTGACTTTAGGATACTGACCCGAAGGGTTCGGTTCGGCTGCGACGGCCGACAGAGCGGCTTTTGTTTCCATCTCTCCTTGCGCCATCGCCTACGCGGCGGCGTCCTCTGGTGGTGCGGGTTCTCCTCGTCTTCAAGCCTGAAAGAGACGGAGACGGGCCCGTGAGGGCCCGTCTCCTCTATTCCTTAGCGGAACAGGCTCAGGATGGACGACGAAGCTTGGTTCGCGATCGACAGCGCCTGCACACCCAGCTGTTGCTTGGTTTGCAGCGACTGCAGCTTGGCGCTTTCCTTGGCCAGGTCAGCGTCAACCAGATTGCCCACGCCGGCGTCGAGGCTGTCCTGCAGCTTGCCGACGAAGGTCAGGTGGGTGTCCAGGCCAACCGAGCTGGTGCCCAGCGAGGCGAGCTTGTTGGTCGCCGTGCCCAGAGCCGTGCTCACCGTGGTGATCATGGTCTTGGCCGTGGCGGCGTCGGTGAAGCTGGAAGCGGCCGTCAGGCCGAGGCCGGCCAGCGACAGGGTCTTGGCGGTGACGGTGAAGCCCGAACCATCCGAGTTGGCCAGGAAGGTCAGCTTGGTGGTGCTGCCGTCGGCGATGCTGACGCCATTGAACTGCGCATTCGTGGCGGCCTTGGTCACCTGATCGCGCAGGGATTCAAAGTCGGCCTTCAGGGCGTTGAAGCTGGCAGTGTTGAGCGAAGTGTCGGAAGCGGCCAGGGCCTTTTCCTTCATCTTGCCCAGCAGGTCGGTGATGGTGTCGCCGGCGGCCAGGGCCACGTCGATGGTCGACTGACCGCGCTGCAGCGAATCCTTAACCGAGTTCAACGACGACGCCATCGAAGACTGGTTCTTGGCGGTCGCCCAGATAGCGCCGTTGTCCTTGGCGCTGGCCACCTTCTTGCCGGTGTTGATGCGCTGCTGGACGGTCGCCAGTTCCGAATTGGTGGAGTTCAGGTTTTGCAGCGCGATCAGTGCGCCGGCATTCGTATTGATGCTGTTCATCGCCATTACGAAGGGTCCTTTTCAAGGCAGGCCGACGTCATTTTGACAGTCGGGAGCATTTTGCTCTGGACCCTAGGAAGCAATGACCGGGCCAAAGCTGCCGACCCGGCAGAACCCTACAAGCCATTGAAAAGTTTGCGTTATAGATCTGTTTACGACAGCGACCCCCGGCAGGAACTGCCGGGGGTCGCTGGTCGCGGGCAAATTTTGCCGGGCACTAGGCGCCGGGTAAAGGAGGCGCCGGACGACCCGAAGATCGTCCGGCGTGTCAGATCACTTGAACAACGACAAGATCGATTGCGGCGTCTGGTTCGCGATCGACAGCGCCTGCACACCCAGTTGCTGCTTGGTTTGCAGCGACTGGAGCTTGGCGCTTTCCTTCGCCAGATCCGCGTCGACCAGATTGCCCACGCCCGCTTCCAGGCTGTCCTGCAGCTTACCAATGAAGGTCAGGTGCGTGTCCAGACCCACAGAATTGGTGCCCAGCGACGACAGCTTGTTGGTCGCGGTGGTGAGAGCAGTCGTGATCGTGGCAATCATCGTCTTTGCCGTAGCCGCGTCGGTGAAGGTCGAGCCGGCCGCCAGGCCGATGCCGGTTAGGGACAGCGTCTTGGCGGTGACGGTGAAACCGACGCCATCGGCATTCGCCAGGAAGGTCAGAGCCGCCGTCGTGCCGTCAGCGATGCTGACGCCGTTGAACGTGGCGTTCGTGGCCGCCTTGGTGATTTGATCACGCAGCGACTCGAAGTCTGCCTTCAGGGCGTTGAAGCTCGCGGTGTTCAGCGAGGTGTCGGAAGCGGCCAGGGCCTTTTCCTTCATCTTGCTGAGCAGATCAGTGATCGTATCGCCAGCTGCGAGTGCAACGTCGATCGTCGATTGACCGCGCTGGAGGGAATCCTTCACGGCATTCAACGAACTCGAGTTGCTGCTCTGCAGCTTGGCCATCGACCAGATCGCGCCATTATCCTTGGCGTTGGCGACCTTCTTGCCGGTGTTGATGCGGCCTTGGGTTGATGCAAGCTCCGAGTTGGTCGAGTTGAGGTTTTGCAGTGCGATGAGCGCACCAGCATTGGTGTTGATTGAGTTCATCATAGGTCACCTACCGTTTTGGTCGGATTTCTCCGGCGCGAGCCGGCTGGGCGTTTTGCCTGCGGTCACCATCGCAAGGGACGGGCCATCTGAACGCACGCGGGCGCCAAAACCTAATCCTATGATTTCTATGAGATTTATCTGGGGTTAGCCCAAAAACGCAACCGCCCGGCGAATGCAACATTCGCCGGGCGGCAGGAACTACCTAAATGCGCTGGGCAATTGGCGCCTGATGGTTCAGGCCCCTTCTACGCGTCCCGCCAAGCCTTGCATGATCGTCCGGTTGATATCGATCAGCGGCTCAAAATCCTCCTCCTTGCGCATGACGGCGCTGGAGTGGCGACCAACCCAAAGGCTGAGTGAAATGATGCTCGCGCGCAGTTCGGGCGCGAGCGAGTTTTCGGGCAGCGAGCAGTCGGTGGCCATCGCCGACCAAACCCGGCGATTCCAGTCGAGCGCGTCGATCCGCTTGGCAATATCGTCCTCAGGGGCCTGGGACGCGTCCATGAGGGCGCGCGTCACCTGCCCGAAAAGGCGGTATTCCAGCTCACGCGGATTTTCAGCCCTCGTCGCCGCCTGCTGATAGGCTCGAAGAGACATGCCCCAACCTCTCGTCTTCGTACTCGATCAATTTTCGGCTCAACATGAGCGCTTTATAGTACTCGCGCGCCATGACGTGCTTTGAGATCGCGATGCAATCGGCCAGCACGGCCGGGTTGCGCACCACACTCATGAACTCGTTCAGGCGCGTAGCAAAATCTTCGTAGAACCGTTCGGCGACACTTTCTTCCAGGTACATCATCATGACAGGGAAGTAGATGCGACGTGATGGCGTCGTCACCTGATCCAGCTGCATGATGTCCTTTTCCCGAAGGACGGAGGCTTTGTTCTGGAGCACGAGAACGCCACGGCGGTCGCCATTCTGGACCACAGCACCGTTCAAGACGAACTTCTCGCCGGGCTTCAGCGAAAGCTTCAAAGGCACGTTATGCCGCTCCTCTTTGCAATCGCCACGACAGCCCGATCCGCCAGGGTTAGCGGGTCGAGCGAAAGTTAGGCCGGGTCGGGTTAACGCTGTCTTGCTGACCCTGCGACCGTGAGCCGCAGCTTAGGACTCAGTTAAACATACTGCCCCACAGGATGGTTAACTCCAAATCCGCAAGGCTTACCCAATGTCCCGCAAACGCGCCCTCGAGGGTTCCGGCAGCACGTTGGCCCAGCAGGAGATCACTGCGGCGGCGATCGTTCAGCGGGGCATCGCTGGAACCACCATGGGTGATTCGGCTTCGCTCGAGGCCCTCGCACGGCTCGACCGCGCCGCCAGCGAGCTCAAGAACCGCGAAACAGCCCGTCTGCTTGGTCAGGCGATTGCGGCGATCCAGTCTCGCGACTTCCAGAAGGCCGATTCGCTGGCGCTGGAAGTGCTGGAAAAAGACGAGCGACAAGGCGTCGCTTGGCACGTGCTGGCCATCGCCCGCGAAAAGAACGGCGACTTTGTCTCCTCGATGCGCGCCTACGAAGCGGCGCTGCAGTTGTTGCCGGACCACGGGCCCGTCGCGGGAGACCTGGGGCGACTGGCCTATCGCATGGACATGCCGGAACTGGCGGCGAAGTTCTTCGCGCACTACCGGTTGGCCCGCCCCGACTGCGTGGAAGCGACCAACAATCTGGCCTGCGCCCTTCGCGACCTCAATCAATGCTCCGAAGCCATCGACATTCTTCGGCCAGCCATCATGGCGGACCAGAGCCAGCCGATCCTCTGGAACACCCTGGGCACAGTGATGTGCAGCCTGGGTGACGGTCAGCAGGCCCTCACCTTCTTCGACGAAGCCCTTCGCCTCGCCCCCGACTTTGGCAAGGGCTATCACAACCGCGCCTATGCCCGCCTCGACCTGGGCGATGTCCCGGGCGCGCTGGAGGATTGTGAGGCGGCCATTGCCCACGTCGATTCTGCTGAAGACCTGGCCATGATGCAGTTTGCCAGGTCGACGATTCTGCTCTGCCTGGGCCGCGTCAGCGAAGGTTGGGCCGCCTACGAGTCGCGCTTCTCGCCCGACCTGTCCGACGCGCCTCGTTTCCTGATCGACGCACCGCGCTGGTCGGCTGACCAGCCCTTGGCGGGCAAGCGCATGATGATCTGCGCCGAACAGGGTCTTGGCGACGAAGTGATGTTCGCCAACATGTTGCCCGACGTGCTGGACGCCATCGGCCCCGATGGCGCGCTGTCGATCGCCGTCGAGCATCGCCTGATCCCGCTTTTTCAGCGCTCTTTTCCCAGCGCCGAGGTCAGCGCACACCGAACGGTGACCTTTGAAGGCCGCGTGCGTCGCACGGCGCCCCATGTCTCCGACTGGAGCAAGATCGACCTGTGGGCTCCGATCGGCTCACTGCTGCCGGTGTTGCGCCCGTCGGTGGAGTCGTTCCCAACGCGCCCCAATTTCCTGGTGGCGGATCCTGAGCGCGTCGCCCATTGGCGCAAGCAACTCGAAGCCGCCCCCAAGGGTCCCAAGGTCGGCTTGCTCTGGAAGAGCCTCAAGCTGAATGGCGAGAGGGCGCGCCAGTTCTCGCCCTTCGACCTGTGGCGTCCCATCCTTGAAACGCCCGGGGTCACCTTCGTCAATCTGCAGTACGGCGACTGCGACGAAGAGATCGCCTACGCCAAGGCCGAGTTTGGGGTTGATGTCTGGCAGCCCGAAGGAATCGATCTGAAGAAGGATCTCGATGACGTCGCCGCGCTGTGCTGCGCCATGGATCTGATTATCGGCTTCTCGAATGCGACCATCAACCTGGCCGGCGCCTGCGGGGCCAATGTCTGGCAGATCAGCGGCGCGGCTTCCTGGACCCGCCTGGGCACGGAAAGCCTGCCTTGGTACCCGCAAATCCGCTGTTTCTCCTCGTCGGACTACTACGACTGGTCGCCCACGATGCAGGACGTGGCCCACGCGCTGGCGGAAACCTATCCCGGCTAGGGAACTCTGCGACTGCGGCAGGATTATTTCAGGGCGGCAGGCGCACGGCCTCGCTGTTTCTGGAGATTTCCCATGGCCGAGCTGGACATCAACGATGCTCCCGATGCGCAAGACACCGCTGAGGTTCTGGATGAAACCCATCTGACACCCGATGGCGAGGATATCGCCAATTTCGACGAGATCGCCGACGTCTACGATGTCACCCAGGCCGATGGCGACGCCGATGAGAATGACATCGAAGAAGACTTCGACATCCTCGACGATAGCGAGCTGGCCGAGCTCGAAGACGAAATCGAAGGGGCTCGCGACGACGAGGACCTGAACGTCGAGCGCGAGCCCCTCGACACGCTTCCCGGGCGTGACCCCCGATAGAAACCGCCTCTTCATTTGGTTTCAATTCCGCACGCTCTTGCCAAGCGCGCGCCGCCCGGTAGTTTGAACCCTTGATTTGAACACTTGTTCGAGACCGGATCGATCCGGCAGAGGGTGGGAATGCGACAGCGCTTCGAAGGCACTTCCGACTATGTGGCGACCGAGGACCTCAAGGTCGCGGTCAACGCCGCCGTGGCGCTTGAGCGTCCTCTTCTGATCAAGGGCGAGCCCGGCACCGGCAAGACCGTGCTGGCTTACGAGGTCGCCAAGGCCATGGGCGCGCCCTTGCTGACCTGGCACATCAAGTCCACGACAAAAGCCCATCAGGGCCTCTACGAGTATGACGCCGTCACCCGCCTGCGCGACAGCCAGCTGGGCGAGGAGCGCGTCAAGGACGTCCGCAACTACATCAAGAAGGGCAAGCTCTGGGAGGCGTTCGAGAGCCCGGTGCGCCCCGTCCTGCTGATCGACGAGATCGACAAGGCCGACATCGAGTTTCCCAACGATCTGCTGCAAGAGCTGGATCGGATGGAGTTCTATGTCTACGAAACCGGCGAGACGATCTCGGCCAAGGTTCGCCCGATCATCATCATCACCTCCAACAACGAGAAGGAACTGCCTGACGCTTTCCTGCGCCGCTGTTTCTTCCACTACATCCGCTTCCCCGAGGAGGCGACGATGCAGGCGATCGTTGACGTCCACTATCCGGGCATCAAGCAGAAGCTCGTCGCCGAGGCCCTGCGGATCTTCTACGACATGCGCAAGGTTCCGGGCCTGAAGAAGAAGCCTTCGACGTCCGAACTCCTGGACTGGCTGAAGCTGCTGATGGTCGAGGACATTGACGAGAGCATCCTGCGCGAGAAGGATCCGACCAAGCTGATCCCGCCGCTGCATGGCGCTCTGCTCAAGAACGAGCAGGATGTCCACCTGTTCGAGCGGCTGGCTTTCCTGGCCCGACGCGAAGGCGCGGGTGGTCGTCCCGGGCAGTAGGCCTTACCTTGAATTCACTGGACGAGTGGCGCAACGGCCCTCACCTTCCCGCTAAAATCAGAGGGATGGTCATGCGTCATTCGACTTGGATCGCTGTGTTGGCCGCCTCCAGCGCCCTGGTGCTGGCGGGGTGTCAGCGCAGCGAAACGGTGAAGGCAGAAAAGCAAGAGAGTCATCTTCGCCGCGATCCGGTCCGGACGATCTCCAAGCTTGATTGTCCGGAACGGAAGGGCGATCTGAAGCGTGTCAGCGCTGCGGCCGACGGTCTGTCCTGCGCCTATGCCGGCGTCGACGCCGATGTGCTGCTGCGGCTGGTGTCGCTGAACAATGGCGACGCCGAGGACGCCCTTGCGCCCATCGAGACCGAGCTCAAGGCGCTGATGCCCACGCTGAAGCCCGTCACCGACCAGAAGCCGGGCGAAAAGCACGACCGCAACAAAACCAGTATCCATCTGCCCGGCCTGCGGATCGACGCTAGCGACGACGGCGCCGACATCAAGATCGGCCACATCACGATCAACAGCAACGAAGGCGGCTCCTCAGAGGTCAAGATCGACAAGAACGTCACGGTGAAGGGCGACGACCGCAAGGAAACGGTCAGCATCACTGCCGATGACGGCGAGACCGGAGACGGCGCGGTCAATATCCGCGCCGGTGATGACGGCGCCGAGATCCGTCACAGCAAGCGCGGCGACTCGATCCGCTCAACCCTGATCCTGGCCAGCGATAAAGCGCCCAGCGGTTACCGCGTGGTCGGCTACGAGGCACGCGGACCCAAGGGGGGCCCGCTCGCCGTCGCCACCATCAAGGCCAAGAACCGCGATTCCGGCGACCATGACGTGTTCAAGGACATGAAGGCCCTGGTGCGCCACAACGTCGGCGGCTGAACTCAGGCCGGGACCGGAACAACCTCCATCACCTTGTAGGTCAAGGGCCGGCCATCCTCGTCGGTCACGGTGACATATTCGCCCAGGGCGAACCTGTGCTCCCCCAGCCGATGGACCGGCTCGTCATCGGCGCTGTCGGAATTGTCGTAGTCGAAGAACCAGCGCGCTCCCTTGCGCGCCAGCAAGCCATCCACGGCGTCCTCGTCGGGCGCGAAACGGCGGACGCTGCAGGCCGCCTTGCTCTTGGCGTAGGCCGCCTCGTCAAGATGACCGTCGGCGGTCAGGGGCGCGGTCAGGGCGTAGCCGCGATGATCGTCGCCGCCGGCGAACTCGGTGCCAGGATTGCGGGCAAGGCGCATCACGATGCGAGACAGGGACATTTAAGCCTCCCTTGAAGAAATGACAGACAGGTTAGTGCGACAGGAACAGCGAAGGACCATCGCTGTTCAGGAGGCTGCGGGTCGTGCCGCCGAAGATGAACTCCTGCAGACGCGGGTGCCCGAAGGCTCCGGCGACCAGGAAATCAGCGCCGGCCTCGCGGGCCGTCCCCAGCAACAGCCCGGCAGCGTCGCCGGTTCCCTGCAGGGTCTGGCTCGTCGCGGTCACGCCGCGAGCGCTGAGAAACTCGACCAGCCGCGCAAGGTCGAAATTGCGCGAGGATGCAGCCGGAGCGCCGGCGACGATCACCGACGAGGCCTTCTGCAGCAGCGGCAGTGCGGTGCGCATCGCCCGGCTGGCTTCCTTGCCGCCGTCCCAGGCGACCACGGCCACGCCGCCGACCTTCAGGCCGGGACGGGCGACGATGATCGGGCGCTGCTCGTCGGCGACCAGTTGCTGGAAGGCTTCGGCCAGGGGGCCCTTGCCGCGCGCCGAGGCGCTGTCGAAAACGATGACGTCCGAGAGGCGGCCTTCCATGGCCAGGCCCGCCCAGACGGGCGATTCCAAGCTGATGACGCGAGTTCGCGAATAGCCGATCTCGGCCGCCAGGGCCCCGACGGCGCGGGCGCCTTCCACGGCGGCTTCCTTCAGGCTTTCCAGCGCGGTGACCTGCACCCCGCCCATGAAGCCTTCGCCCATCCAGGGCATCAGGTCGGCGATGTCCGCCGGAGCGTGCACACAGGCCAGCTCCGCCTCGAACGCCTTTGCCAAGGTGGCCGCCGACGCCAGGAGATCCCGGTCAGCCTGCGCTCCTGCAAGAGGAGCCATAATTCTTGCCCAACTCATGATCGAACTCCTTTGGAGCGCATTTCCACAGGTGAGGCCGCACCCATCATTGATCTTTGTCAACCGATGGGTCAGTCAGTCCACCTTCACCGTAAGGAACGATCTCGTGGCCAAAGGGCTGCATAGGGGTGCGGCGCCCCGCGCTTGGCAGAGAATGCTCTCCGGCCGGAGGCTGGATCTGCTCGACCCGTCGCCGATGGATATCGAGATCGAGGACATCGCCCACGGCCTGGCCCGGGTGGCCCGCTGGAATGGCCAGACTATTGGCGAGCATGGCTTTTCGGTCGCCCAGCACAGTCTGGTGGTCGAGGAGATCGCCGCCCACATCAAGCCCGACCTTGAGCCGAAGTGGCGACTTGCGGCCCTGCTGCACGACGCCTCCGAATATGTGATCGGCGACATGATCAGCCCGTTCAAGGCCGCCCTGGGCGTCAGCTACAAGGATTTCGAGGCCCGGCTGGAAGACGCCATCCACATCCGCTTTGGTCTGCCGGTCAAGACGCCGCCGGCCATCAAGAAGCTGCTCAAGCAGGCCGACCGGGCCTGCGCCTTCTTCGAGGCCACCCAGTTGGCCGGGTTCGAGCACGCCGAATCGCTGGCCATCTTCGGCGCGCCGCCGGCCGGCTACGAGCTGCTGATCAAGCCGCAGCCGCCGTTCGAGGCCCAGGCCCACTATGTTCAGCGGTTCCATGTGCTGTCGCGGGCCGCTGGTTTCGAATCCGCGCCCAACGCCGCGTTCGAGACCGAATGACAGCGTCCGTCGTCATCGGGCTTTCGGCCGTCGTCGTCGCCATCCGCGATGGGGAGGCCGTGGTCCTGACCGTTCGGCCGCATGACGCTGTAACCGATATCGCCTCTCCCCTGCCCGGTCTGCCGTTCGGCCCGTTCGACCCGGAGGGGCACCGCACCTTCGAGCTGGGCCTGCGGGCCTTCGTCACCGAGCAGACCCGGTTTCAGCTGGGCTATGTCGAGCAGCTCTACACCTTCGGCGACAAAGGCCGCGACGCCCCCAGGGCCGAGGTCGGGGCCGGCGCGGCGCGGGTCGTCTCCGTCGGCTATCTGGGCCTGACGCCCGACGCCATCGACACCGACGCCCCCGACACCGTCTGGGCCCCGTGGTCGCGGTTCTTCCCCTGGGAGGACTGGCGCCAGGGCCGGCCCGCCCTGCTGGACGCCGTGCTGGCCCCGGCCCTGAAGCGCTGGGCGGCCGATGACGCGGGCAAGTGGTCCCGCGCCCGTCTGGCCTTCGCCCTGGATGGCGCGCCATGGAACGAGGAGCGGGTTCTGGAGCGGTACGAGCTGCTCTACGAAGCCGGTTTGGCCCCCGAGGCCGCCCGCGACCAGGCCCGGGCCGACGGTGACGATCCGGCCGAGCCCGTCGCCCTGTCGGCGGCCCTGGGCGAGCCGATGATCTCTGATCACCGCCGCATCCTGGCCACCGGCCTGTCGCGGCTGCGCGGCAAGATCAAGTACCGGCCCGTGGTGTTCGAACTGACCCCCGACGAGTTCACCCTCTCGACCCTGCAGCGCACCGTCGAGGCCATCGCCGGGGTGCCGCTGCACAAGCAGAACTTCCGCCGCGTGGTCGAGCGCGAGGAACTGGTCGAAGGCCTGGGGCGCCTGGACGCCGAGACCGGCGGGCGTCCGGCCGAACTGTTCCGCTTCCGCCGCGAGATGCTGACGGCGCGCCCCGCCAGCGGGCTCAGCCTGCCGCTGCTGCGCGACTAGCCCGCTAAGCTCAGCCCAGTTCCTCGGCTTTCAGGATGCGCATGGTGGGCGGCGAGCCGGCCAGCTTGCCGATTTCCGCCGCGAACTGTTTTGAATCCGTCAGTGCGAAGTGGGCCCGCAGAACCGTCATGTCTGACCAGACCTCGACAAACTGCAGGATGTTGGGTCGACCGACGGCCTGAAAGCAGTCGTGAGAGACGCAACCGGGCTCTTCGCGTGACCGCGCACAATGCTCGAGCGCCAGTTTCAACGCCGACTCCAGACTGTCAGGCCGAACATCCACTGAACCAAGAATAACAATCACACAGAGCTCCTGGATCAGTTCATCGATTAATCTTGAAGTCACACCCTCTAGCAGACGGTCGATTAAGCCGACAATGGCCTTAATTCTGGAGGAACAGGCCCGCTATTCAGACTCTATCCGCGCTCGCCATTTGGCTTTCAGCGTATGAGAGGTTTCGCGCGAGCCGTCAGGGCTCCAGCCGGGCGGGCCGAACAGATAGCCCCAGGCCTCACGCGGGGACTTGGCCCCCAACAGGTCGCGCCCGATGCCGATCCACTCGTGGAACACATTGTGCAACAGGTTGAAATTGCCCAGGTTCTTGACCGTGCCATACCGGCAGGCCTCTTCGTCAACCTCGGGGATGAAGGTGCCGAACATCCGGTCCCAGATGATCAGGATGCCGGCATAGTTGGCGTCCAGATAGCGGGCGTTGCGGGCGTGGTGCACCCGATGATGCGAGGGCGTGTTGAACACGGCCTCGAACCAGCGCGGCATGCGCTTGATCGCCTCAGTATGGATCCAGAACTGATAGACGAGGCTGATGCCCTTCTGGATCGCCACCATGGCGGGTGGGAAGCCCAGGAACACCAGCGGAAGCCATAGCAGCCAGGTCCCGGCCACCCCGCCCGTCCAGGTCTGCCGCAGGGCGGTCGACAGGTTGTAGTGGGTCGAGGTGTGGTGATTGACGTGGCTGGCCCACCAGAACCGCCGCTCATGGGAGATGCGGTGGAACCAGTAATAGGTGAAGTCCTCGGCGAAGAAGAGGATCACCCAGGCCCAGACCGCGGTCATCGGGATGGTGTAAATCCGGTGGTGATACACCCAGATCGTGGCGGCGATGATCAGCCCGCCGGTCAGCAAGCCGGCGATCGTGCTGCCCAGACCCATGGACAGCGACATGGCCGTGTCACGGGTTTCGTAATTGGCCCTGGCCTTGCCCATCCGGGCCAGAACAATCTCGAGGATGATCGCCAGGATGAAGAACGGGATCGCCATCTGGACGGGATCGAACTGCGCCTTCATGCGAGACATTCCTTCTGGGCGACCAGGGTCTGGGGTGGCCAGACATTATCGGCGACCGCCAGCACCGGCGCGGCGTCGCCGGCCTTCAGGACCAACCGGCCATTCTTCGACTTCGCTGCGGCCACGACGGGCCAGGCCAGATCGCGGGCGACATAGCCGTCGCCCCGCTTCCACAGGACCAGCACCGTGTCGCCATCCCGCGCCAGGGCGCCACAGCCGTCGGCCGAGATCCAGGTGGCGGTGGGGTGACGGTCGGGAAATTCCTGGGCCAGCAGCGCGGTGAGGCCCGCCGCGTCGAGCGCAGGCGTCGGCCGGGGGATGCCCGCCAAGGCCGCTATGCCGACGAGCACGCTGATCGCGATCGCCGAACCGATAAGCTGTATCAGCATCGCCTTGTCCAAGCTGACGCCGCCCTCCCCGTATTTTTCCGACAACGTCGGGCCCTAGGTGATCGCCGTCAAGTGATCTGGTCGTTCGGGCGCCCGGACGCGGCGTCGCGACCTCACGCGAAATCCCGCTGAGTTATGGAAAGGGTCGCGGAGCGTCCGGACCACGTCCGGATGAGAGATAGAGATTACCGTTTCGACGAAGCCGTCCGCTCCGCGTGGTCGTTATCCATCAGCGTCCCGTCAGGTGGCCCTGTTCAGGCCTTACCGGGAGCCGGTCTCTCGCGTTTCCGCAAGAAGCCGGCGGTCGAGGCGGGCGAGCCAAGCAAATGACTAATGAACACACCCGTCTGCCCTCATCCACGCCGACGGCGGGCGGGTCTGGCCAGCAACCAGATCCCCGGACCGGTCGAGTATCCCCCTCGACCCCAGTCCCGCTCGATCACCCCCCGCCGCCGCAATGGTCGCTGGCCTTGCGCCCTTTCCTCGCGACGAGGTGAGAGCATTATGCGGCAGGTTTTGAGGGGGCTGCGTCGATTGTCTGAACGCCCGTGTCAGCGCGCTGGAGCGTGACGCTCAACAAAGCCCGTCATCCCGGGGCTCGTCCCCGGGACCCATGGGTCGGCCGCACGGTCGGCGGATCACAAACCCCTGACGGCGCAACGGAACGATGGGTCCCGGGGACGAGCCCCGGGATGACGGAGATTGTATGGGGCGGCTCGTGATGCGCCCCCTTCAGGGGAAGGACTTGGGGTGCCGCTCCCCGTGCCCATGAGAGGACAGAGGCCGTCCCGGGCCCGAGGGCCCGGGACAAAACGCCCTAGAACTTGCGCACGTAGGACACCGCCAGGGTGTCGGCATCCGCCTTGGAGTTGGTGAACTCCGACTTGGTCCAGTCGGCGCGAAGGCCGTTCTTGTCGTCGAGCTTGTACTGGGCGCCGACGCCATAGTTCCAGCTGTCCTGCGATTCGCTGGACGACAGGCCCGCGGCCGAGCCCTTGAGCTTGGTCGTGCCGTAGCCGGCCCGGGCCAGAAGATCGATCTTGGGCGTCACCGGCAGATAGCCCACGGCGTAGGCGGCCGCCTGATGCTTCAGTTCGACGGTCACCGGGGCGCCGGCCACATAGGTCTTGTCGTCGGTCACGCCGACGCCGACCTCACCTTCGACGCCAAAGTGGGGAGTGAGCCTGGCGCCGAGGCGCCCCTGGAGGACGCCGATATCGGCGCCGTCGGTGCGCATCGCGCCATAGCCGGCCGAGCCATAATAGTCAGGCGATACCTGCGCGTGCGACAGGGCGGGGATAGCGGCGACCGAAGCAGCGACAAGCGTCGCGGCGATGAGAGCTTTCATGGTTGTTACTCCTACTGGTAGTCAGTCTTCAGCCCCCTCAGCGACGCTCAATCTATCGCTGGAACACGGCCGGCATGGGGCCGATCACGGTCACCTTTGAGGTCATTGCGTGTCAGCGTGGCAACGGGCCCCAAAGGTCACGTCATGGGTGACGGGACCGTCATCCATGATATCAACGCTGCCATAAGCAGAAGATCGCGGGCCCGCAGAGGCCCGCGCGCATCATCGGGACCAGTCGCTTGCATCACGCCGTCATCGCCGCCACGGGGCTTTACACGCCGCCGTTCAGCATTTCGAACACCGAACTGGTTGAGGCCTTCAACGCCTTCGTCGAGCGCTTCAACGCCGCCAATGCCGACGCCATCGCGGCCGGTGAGGTGGTGGCCCTGACCCCCTCTTCGCCCGAATTCATCGAGAAGGCGTCCGGCATCAAGTCGCGCTTCGTGATGAACAAGACCGGCATCATCGATCCGGATCTGATGCGGCCCGTCCTGCCCGAGCGCGGCAATGACGAGATCTCGATTCTGGCCGAGATGGCCGTCGAGGCCGCCAAGCAGGCCATCGCCGCCTGGGGCAAGCCGGTCAGCGAGATCGGCGCGGTGATCTGCGCCGCCTCGAACATGCAGCGCGCCTATCCGGCCATGGCCATCGAGGTGCAGCAGGCCCTGGGCATCGAGGGCTTCGCCTTTGACATGAACGTGGCCTGCTCGTCGGCCACCTTCGGCATCAAGACCGCCGCCGACTTCATCGCCACCGGCAGCGCCAAGGCGGTGCTGATGGTCAATCCCGAGATCTGCTCGGGCCACCTGAACTTCAAGGATCGCGACAGCCACTTCATCTTCGGCGACGTGGCCACCGCCGTGATCATCGAGGACGCCGAGCAGGCCAAGGGCGGCTGGGAGATCCTGGGCACGCGCCTGAAGACGGTGTTCTCCAACAACATCCGCAACAATTTCGGCTTCCTCAACCGCGCCGCGCCGGAAGGCGAAGGCGCGCGCGACAAGCTGTTCGTGCAGGAGGGCCGCAAGGTGTTCCGCGAGGTGGTCCCGATGGTCAGCGAGATGATCCTGCAGCACGCCGCCGACATCGGCGTGGACCCCCAAGGGCTAAAGCGCCTTTGGCTTCATCAAGCCAATATCAACATGAACGAAATGATCGGCCGCAAGGTGCTGGGCCGCGATCCCGCCCCCGGCGAGAACGTCATCATCCTGGACACCTACGCCAACACCAGCTCGGCCGGCTCGATCATCGCCTTCCACATGGCCAGCGATGACTTCGCGGCGGGCGAGACGGGTCTGATCTGCAGCTTCGGCGCGGGCTATTCGGCCGGCACGGTGTTTGTGCGCAAGCGGTAGGCGCTCTCAAACCAAACATAACCTTGTCATCCCGGAAGCCTCGCAGAGGCTGTCCGGGACCCAGGCGCCGGCGCAACGAGGCTGCCCCTGGGTCCCGGCGCTCCGCGTCGCTGCGGCCGGGATGACAAGTGTTATTTCGCCGGATGCGCCGCCTTCCAGTCCATCGCCCGGCGGACGCGAACGCCCACGGCCGGGTGATCATAGAACAGCACCTCCTCCAGCTTGCCGGGCGTGGCGGCGCGGTACTCGATGGTCTTGACCAGGGCCTTGGCCAGGCCATCGGGCTCGCCCACATGCTCGAGGCTGTAGCGGTCGGCGTCGGTCTCGATCTCCCGGATCACCGTATTGGCGACCGGTCCGCCCAGCAGGCCCAGCACCGCCAGGATAACGGCCAGCACCGGCAGGCCGGCAGGATCGGCGATGCCCATCACCCCGCCGGCGCCCAGCAGCCGCTGGGCGGGCGCGAACAGGCGATCGACGACGAAGAACGCCAGGATCGCCAGCAAGCTGAAGATACCGGTGATCCAGAGGGAGTGGCCGCGGGCGTAGTGGCCCATCTCGTGGCCGACGACGCCGCGCACCTCGGCCAGGTCCGCGCCCTTCTTGAACATGGTGTCGCTCATGGCGATCCGCGCCGAGCCGAACAGGCCCGAGACATTGGCCGTATAGGCGTTGGACTGCTTGGAGCCGTCATAGATGAAGATCTTGTCGGACGGCACGCCGTTGGCCTTGGCCATCTGGACCACGGCGTCGCGCACCTGACCGGCAGGGGCCGGCGTGTAAGTGTTGAACAGCGGCTCGATATAGATCGGGGCGACCAGCATGCCCAGGACCATGAAGCCGGCGGTCAGGCCGCCCGCCCACAGCCACCACAGGCGGCGCGCCCTGCGGATCAGGGCGTAAAGGGCCACGAAGAACAGGCCCGTGACGACAGCCGAGATGGCCATCGACATCACCCCCTCGCCCAGCCAGCCGGTGAAGGCCTGGCTGGTCATGCCGTACGATTTTTCGCGCCACCAGTTGGAATAGACCGACCAGGGCAGGCCGAGGACCCAGTCGACCAGCAGATAGACCACCCCGACCCCGAAACTGGCCACGATCGGGCGCGGGCGGCGACGTTCCAGCCCCGCTCGCACCCGAACCAGTACGCCCGAACGGATGATCAGCCAGGCCGTGAGGACCGAGATCAGGAAACCCCACAGAAGCAGCCAGTGGCCGCCCTGCGTATAGGCCTGCGCCTTGGCGTGGGCCGCCGGCGACAGCTGCGCCAGATAGGCGGCCGTGGCGGCGGCCGCATCGAATTGCTGGGTCATTGCCCCTCCCCTTGACGTGCGTGAGCCGGAGAAGGGCAGAGTCCGCAGCAGGCGTCAGCTTAATTCCACGTCAGACGGGGGGAAGCGTTCGCCGGTCGCGCTTGCCTCTGGCGAAGGACGCGCCGGCGTATAGAACTGGAGTCGCTCACCGATTTTCGAGGCCTCCATGCGATTCCACGACCGTCGAAACATTCTCCTGGGCGCCGGCGCGCTGACCCTGGCCGGCTGCGGCGACAACACCAAGGAGGCCGCCCAGACCACGGCCCAGCGGGTCGCGGCCAGCAAGACCCTGCGCATCGGGCTGGAAGGCACCTACCCGCCGTTCAACTTCCAGGACAAGGACGGCCAGTTGGCCGGGTTCGACGTCGATTTCGCCAAGGCCCTGGCCGCCCAGATGGGCGTCAAGCCGGTGTTCAGCCCCTCGCCCTTCGCCGGCCTGCTGGGCGCGCTGGAATCGCGGCGCATCGACGTGGTGATCAACCAGATCACCATCACGCCCGAGCGCGCGGCCAAGTATGATTTCTCCCAGCCCTATACGGTGTCGGGCATCCAGATCATCGTACTCAGGGGCAAGGCGGGCCCCTACTCGCCCGCCGAACTGGACGGCAAGAAGGTCGGCGTGGGTCTGGGCACCAGTTACGAGAGCTGGGCGCGGGCCAATGTCCCGACCGCCGACATCCGCACCTATGACGACGATCCGACCAAGTATCAGGACCTCAAGGCCGGCCGCATCGACGCGGTGCTCAACGACCGGCTGGTGGCCGCCGACTTCGTCAAGAACTCGCCGGAGTTCATCGCCGCCGGCCCGGCCTTCGCACCGCAGAACCAGGGCGTGGCCATGCTGAAGGATCCGGCCATGAAGGTGATGGTCGATCAGGCCATCGCGGCCATGCGCGCCGACGGCCGGATGGCAGCGATCTCGCGGACCTGGTTCGGCGCGGACGTGACCCAATAGGCATGGACGCCACCCTCGACCTTCTGACCCAGTCGGCGCCGCTGCTGCTGAAGGGCGCGGGCTACACCGTGGCGCTCAGCCTGATCGGCATGAGTCTGGGGCTTGTGCTGGGCTTTGGGCTGGCCCTGATGCGGCTGTCGCGCTCGCCGCTGCTGCGGTGGCCCGCGGCCGTCTATGTCTCGGCCATTCGCGGCACGCCGCTGCTGGTGCAGCTGTTCCTGATCTATTACGGCCTGCCGCAGTTCGGGATCGAGCTGCCGCCTCTGGTCGCGGCCGGCATCGGTTTCTCGCTGAACATCGCCGCCTATGCCTGCGAAATCCTGCGCAGCGCCATCGCCAATGTCGATCGCGGCCAATGGGAGGCCGCCACCGTGCTGGGCATGAGCCGGGGCCAGGCCCTGCGCCGGGTGATCCTGCCCCAGGCCGCCCGCACCGCCGTCGCGCCGCTGTCCAACAGCTTCATCAGCCTGGTCAAGGACACCTCGCTGGCCGCCACGATCCAGGTGCCCGAGCTGTTCCGCCAGACCCAGCTGATCACGGCCCGCACCTTCGAGATCTTCACGATGTATCTGGCCGCCGCCGCGATCTACTGGATCGTCTCGACCCTGCTGGCCGCCGGACAGGGCGTGCTGGAACGCCGCGCCGCGGAGGGCCGCCGATGAGCGCCGTTTCCGCCAGGGGCCTGGTCAAGCGCTTCGACGGGACCACCGTGCTGAACGGCGTCGATATCGAAGTCGGTACCGGCGAGGTCGTAGCCATCATCGGCCCCAGCGGCTCGGGCAAATCCACCCTGCTGCGCTGCATGGCCGGTCTGGAGTTGCTGGACGGCGGCTCGCTGAAGATCGCCGGCGTCGAGGCCGCGCCCCGCGCGCCCCTGGCCCGCGCCCTGAAGGGCCGGGTGGGCTTCGTCTTTCAGAGCTTCAACCTGTTCCCGCATCGCACCGCCCAGCAGAACGTCGCCGAAGGCCCGATCGTGGTGCGCGGCGAGGCCCGGCCCGCCGCCGAGGCCCGTGCGCGGGCTCTGCTGGAGAAGGTCGGACTGGGCGCACGGCTCGACGCCTATCCCGGCGAACTGTCCGGCGGCCAACAGCAGCGCTGCGCCATTGCTCGGGCCCTGGCCATGGATCCGGAGGTCATTCTGTTCGACGAGCCGACCTCGGCCCTGGACCCGGAACTGGTCGGCGAGGTGCTTTCGGTCATCCGTGAACTGGCCGTGGAACGGCGAACAATGTTGATCGTCACGCACCAGATGGACTTCGCCCGCGACGTCGCCGACCGTACGATCTTCATGGATAGCGGCGTCATCGTCGAACAGGCCCCCTCGCGCGAGCTGTTCGGAGCGCCTAAGGAAGAGCGCACGCGACGATTCCTCGGCAAAGTGACGACGCCCTGAGCCTTATTTTGGCCAAGGGCGCCCCCCACCACATCGCCGCCAACGCCGCGTGCTGTTGAGGCGAGGTCCTGTGAAACTCTATATCGAACTGAAAGGCGCTTCCGGCGCCGTCTACCGCTACAAGCTGGCCGAGGACGCTGATCCCCGGACGACCATCGCTGGCAATTTCGTCTATATCGACGCCAAGGGCGCCGTGTTGTTCGCCGGCGAGACCAACAACCTGATCGGCGCCACCGCGCGCTGGCCGGAGGCTCAGACCCGCCATGGCGCGTCGGCCCTGTACACGCGCCTGAACGTCTCGGGCGCATCGCGCGCCGAGGAGCATACCGATCTCGTCACGGCGCTTGATCCCGTGATGAACCGCGACGCGTAAACGTCCCCAACTGGCGTCGGCTTCGTTATTGTCGCGCCGATGCGACCCGAGATTCTCTTTCCGCTGTTTACGCCGGTCTCCACGCTGAAAGGCGTGGGGCCGCGCGTCGCGCCTCTGGTCGAGAAGATCGCCGGCTCGATCGTCCGCGACGTGCTGTTCACCGTCCCCACCAGCGTCATCCGCCGCACCGCCACCACGGTGGACCGGGCCATCGACGGCCAGGTCCAGACCTTTATCGTCAGCATCGACGCCCACCAGCCGCCCGGCCGCCTAGGCCAGCCGTGGAAGATCCGCGCCTGGGACGAGACCGGTTTCCTGACCCTGACCTGGTTCAAGGGCCACGGCCCGCACCTGGAGCGCCAGCACCCGGCCGGCGCGCGTCGCGCGGTCAGCGGCAAGGTCGAGCGGTTCGGCTCCGAGATCCAGGTCGCCCATCCCGAATATCTGCTGCCCGAAGACCGCGCCGGCGAGATTCCCGACTTCGAGCCGGTCTATCCCGCCACCGCCGGCCTGCCCTCGCGCACCTTTCGCCGCTTCGCCCTGGAAGCCCTGAGCCGCGCCGCCGACCTGCCGGAATGGCTGGACCCAGCCTGGCAAAACCGCGAAGGCCTGCCGTCCTGGCGCGCGGCCTTCGCCGCAGCCCACAACCCCGCCGGCGAAGCCGATATCCACCTGCTGTCGCCGCACCGCCGGCGGCTGGCCTATGACGAACTGCTGGCCCACCAGCTGGCCCTGGCCCAGCGCAAGGCCTCACGCCGCGCCCAACCGGCCCCGCGCATCGGTCCCAGCCCTCTGGCCGCCGAAGCCGAAAAGGCCCTGCCCTTCCGGCTGACCGGCGCCCAGATCCGGGCGCTCTCTGAAGTCAGGGGCGATCTCGCGTCCGGCGAGCGCATGAGCAGGCTGCTGCAAGGTGATGTCGGCTCGGGCAAGACCGTGGTGGGCATGCTGGCCATCGCCGACGCGGCCGGCGCGGGCCTGCAGTCGGCGTTCATGGCCCCCACCGAGATCCTGGCCCGCCAGCACTACGAGACCATAGCCCCGGCCATGACGGCGCTGGGCCTGTCGGTGATCCTGCTGACCGGGCGCGACAAGGGGGCGGGCCGCGCCAGCAAGCTGGCGGGTCTGGCCAGCGGCGCGCACGCTGTGGCCATCGGCACCCACGCCCTGTTCCAGAACGACGTGGTGTTCAAAAACCTGGGTCTGTCGATCATCGACGAGCAGCATCGCTTCGGCGTCAACGAACGCCGCCGGCTGCAGGACAAGGGGGATGGCGTCCATCTTCTGGCCATGTCGGCCACGCCGATCCCGCGCACCCTGGAGTTGACCGTGTTCGGCGACCTGGACGTCTCGCGCATCGACGAGAAACCGCCGGGCCGGACGCCGGTGGCGACCCGCGCGGTGCCCATG
The DNA here is from genome assembly GCF_048541895.1 of Caulobacter sp. ErkDOM-E. Taxonomy (GTDB): domain Bacteria; phylum Pseudomonadota; class Alphaproteobacteria; order Caulobacterales; family Caulobacteraceae; genus Caulobacter. The sequence continues at coordinate 2,313,063 of NZ_CP183331.1, forward strand.
CCGCGTCTGCCCGAGATCGTCGCCCGCCTGAAAAGCGCGGCGCAGGGCGGCGCCCAGGCCTTCTGGATCTGCCCGCTGGTCTCGGAGTCCGAAAAGATCGACCTGCAGGCCGCCGAAGCCCGCGCCGCCGACCTGCGCCAGATCATCGGCCCGTCTGTTGGCCTGGTGCATGGCCAGATGCCCGCCGCCGAGAAGGACGCGGTCATGGCCGACTTCGTCGACGGCAAGGTGTCGGTTCTGGTCGCCACCACGGTGGTCGAGGTGGGGGTCAATGTGCCCAACGCCAGCATCATGGTCATCGAACAGGCCGAACGCTTCGGCCTGGCCCAGCTTCACCAGCTGCGCGGCCGGGTCGGCCGCGGCGCGCGAGAAAGCGCCTGCGTGCTGCTGTATGACCTGCCGCTGTCGGATACCGCCCAGCAGCGGCTGGACATCCTGCGCAAGTCCGACGACGGCTTTGAGATCGCCGAGAAGGACCTGGAGCTGCGCGGCGGCGGCGATCCGCTGGGCCTCAAGCAGAGCGGCTTTCCCGCCTATCGGCTGGCCGACCCGGTGGCCCACCGCGACCTGATCGCCGTGGCCGCTGATGACGCCCGCCTGATCCTGGCCCGCGACCCGGATCTGACCTCGCCACGCGGTCAGGCCGTGCGCACGCTTCAGGAACTTTTCGACTGGAAACCGACCGCGCCACAGCACGACGCAGGGTAGAGCGCGGCGGCGCGCGAGCCTCGTGTGACGAATGATCCCCCAAAGACGGGTCAAGCTGCTATACTGACGAAAGCGTTGATCCGTCGACGCTCATTGCACCAGCAGAATGGCCTTCTTGGCGCCCCGGCTTTGCGCGCAGTCGCAAACTGACCGGCGCCGTCGCTTACCCTGCGCGCACCCGGAAGGTACTATGGCTCAACGCGCCGAAATCAGCTTTGCCGCCCAGAACGATCGCCACAGCACCTATGAGCGGATCACCCACATCGGCGGCGGCGTCGCCAAGCCCTGGAAGCTGACGATCAAGGAAGCGATCAAGCTGGTCGACAGTGGCAAGTGGCGCTTCTTCGTCATGCGCGACGATGTCGAGGTCAAGGTCGAGGCCCAGACCAGCCGTACCGGTTGCCGCTATCTGAAGACCGCCAACGACCGCAACGAGCCGCACGACCTGCTGACGCTTCCCGACTTCCCGGCGACCGAAACGGCCAAGACCGAGACCGCCTGATCGCGCAGGCGGCTCAGTGGGCCGCCGCGCCTTTGCGGTGATGCCAGAGGTGCATGACGCCCGCCAGCACGCCGCCGACCACTAGGCCCACCACGGCTGAGCCCAGGGCGAAAGCCAGCCAGCCGGTCACCGCGCCGATGCCGGGAACGCCATGCGCCCAGTGCGAGAAGCCTTCCACCCAGACCGGGATCGGGGTCAGGTGGAAGTGCTCCAGGCCATGGACGATGATGCCGCCCCCGACCCACAGCATGGCGGCGGTGCCGATAAGGGTCAGGGCCTCCATGGTGATGGGCATGGCCTTGACCAGGCCGCGCCCGAACCCGCGCACCCCGGCGTTCTTGCGCTGGGCCAGGTGCAGACCGATGTCGTCCATCTTCACGATCAGCCCGACCACGCCATAGACCGCGATGGTCAGCAGCACGCCGACCACGGCCAGGGCGCCGGCCTGGATCAGCAGGGGCTTGTCGGCCACGTCGGCCAGGGCGATGGCCATGATCTCGCCCGACAGGATCAGGTCCGTGCGGATCGCGCCGTTGACCTTCTGGGCTTCCAGCTCTGGACCGCTCAGGGCCAGTTCTTCAGGCTCGTCGGCGCTGTGTTTGCCGCTCAGCGCCTCCAGGATCTTCTCGGTCGCCTCAAAGGCCAGATACGAGCCGCCGACCATCAGGATCGGCGTGACCGCCCACGGCGCGAAGGCGCTGAGCGCCAGCGCACCGGGCAGCAGGAACAGCAGCTTGTTCCTGAACGAGCCCACCGCGATCTTCCAGACGATCGGCAGTTCGCGGTCGGGCGTGAAGCCCATGGCGTAGCCGGGCGTCACCGCCGCGTCGTCCACCACGACACCGACCGCCTTGGTCCCGGCCTTGCCGGCCGCGCCCGTGACATCGTCCAGAGAGGCGGCGGCGAGCTTGGTGATGCCAGCGACATCGTCCAGCAGTGCGGCAAGGCCGGAAGGCATATGGGCGACCGATTCTGATAGCGGAAAGAAGTGGAACGCCACGGTGTGGTGATCGGCTCCGAAAGTCGATGATAGGATCGCTTGCCTGACGTGGGGTGAGGTCTGAAAGCGTGACGAGATGAATATCCCCGCCGCCCTCGCCCGCCTTGCGCCGCAGCTGTCGCCGACCGCGACCACGGCGGTGAACGCCCGGCGGCTGTCGGGCGGCGCCAGTCTGGAGACCTGGGCCTTCGACCTCGACGATGGCGCGGCCCTGATCCTGCGGCGACGCCCAGACAACGCGCCGCCGCGCGAGACCGCCGCGTCTCTGGCCCATGAGGCCGCCCTGATCGTGGCCGCCGGCCGGGCCGGCGCGCCGGTTCCGATCGTCGAGCGTGTCTGCGATCCCGAGGATGGCCTGGGCGAAGCTTTCGTCATGCGACGGCTCGAGGGCGAGACCCTGGGCAAGCGCATCGTCCGCGACGCCGCTTTCGACGCGGTTCGGCCCGATCTGGCGCGCCGCTGCGGCGAGGTGCTGGCCCGGATCCACGGCGCCGGGCTGGACGACCTGCCGCCGCTGACCACCTCGGACGCCCGGGGCGAGCTGGCGCGCTATGAAGAGGTCTATCGCCAGCATGGCGCCGAGCGTCCGACCTTCGAGGCCGCCTTCCGCTGGCTGGAGGCCACAGCGCCCGAGCCCGTCACCCCGGTGCTGGTCCATGGCGATTTTCGCAATGGCAACCTGATGATCCATGCCGAGCAGGGCCTGGTGGGCGTGCTGGACTGGGAACTGGCCCATCTGGGCGACCCGGCCGAGGACCTGGGCTGGATCTGCGTCAATTCCTGGCGGTTTGGTCAGTGGCGCAGGCCGGTAGGCGGCTTTGGCGACTATCAGGCCCTGCTGGACGGCTACGCCCAGGCCGGCGGGGGCGAGATCCCGCTGTCGCGACTGCAGTTCTGGCAGGCGCTGGGCTCGCTCAAATGGGGCGTCATGTGCCTGATGATGTATTCCAGCTTCGCGACCGGCGCCGATCCCTCGATCGAGCGCGCCATGATCGGCCGGCGGGTCAGCGAAACCGAGATCGATCTGGTCCGGCTGATGGAGACGATGGCGTGATCACCTGCCCCACCGCCGGCGAACTCCAGACCGCCCTCGCCCTGTTCGATCGTGAGGCCGAAGGCCCCGCCGACGCGCGCCGCGTCTTTCTGGCCCGCGTCGCCGACAACGCCCGCGCCCTGCTTGCGCGCGAAGCGACGCTAGGTGAAGCCGCCGAGAACGAGGAACGCGCGCGACTGTCGGACCTGCTGGGCGCCGACGGTGACTTCACGGACCTCAATCACAGGCTCTGCCTGGCGCTGCGGTCCGGCGCGCTGGATCCGCGTGCCCCGGCTCTGCTGGCCCACCTGCGCGCGACCGCGATCGCCCGGATCGCCATCGATCAGCCAGGCTATTGCGGGCTTGAAGCGCTGCTCGCGGACTGAACCGGCCTGCCCGTGAAGGTGGCCACCCGGCCCTGGGCGTCGGCTTCGATGTCGGCATAGAACAGGTTGAAGCCGTCGACCTTGCGGCGGTCGGCCCACGAGCCGCCGTCGCGCAGGGCCGTCGATTTGGGTCGACTGGTGTGCAGCAGGCCATCCTCGCACTGGGCCCAGACCTGGCGCTGCAGGAAAGCCGGGCGAGCGCCCCATTCCAGTCCGGTGGCGTTGGCCGCGCCCTGGTTCAGCCGCGCCGGCGCCCGCTCCTGGCTGACACCGCCCAGCAGCGGATTGAAGCACAGCGCCCGGCGGTCGTTCAGGTCGATCAGCTGGTCGCCGGAGTCCCAGATTAGAGAGCGATGGGTCAGCTCCTGGATCCGCTGGAAGTCGCCCTCCTGGGCCGAGGCCCAGGCCGCGACGCACCCGGCCTGATCGCGCCGTTCGCAGGCCGGCAGGGGTGACACCAGGCCGTATTCCTCGGCCGGGACGATGGTCTCGATCAGATAGGCCGCGACCAGCCGCTTCTTGACCGCCGGATCAGCGGCGATCTCCTCGCGCAACAGCCTGGCGGACATCGCCCCGCCCTGCTCGACGCCCACCAGGATGAACGGCCGGCCGGTGTTGTAGCGGGCCAGATAGAGTCGGAACGCCTCGCGCACGTCGCCATAGGCGAAGCGCCGCGCCTCGCGCGCGTCATCGCGCAGGGTGAGATAGGTATAGAGGCTGGCCTGACGATAGCGCGGCGCGAACACCCGACCCACGCGATAGAACGGCCCGGCATAGTTGGGCAGCACCACGCGGTTCAGGAATCGCTGGGCCTTGGGCTGGTCGATGGCCCCGTTCCAGTCCTGGCCGCCGTCAAAGGTGGTTGGGTGGACGAAGAACACGTCGGCCGGCAGATCTTTGGGCGCCGGGCCGGACGGATCCTTGGGCCGCAGCGCCCAGGACGAGGCCTGGGCATAATGCGGTGGCGGCGGCGGCTCATAGGTCAGGAACGGGACCTTGGGATCGAGCGCGTTGCTGAGGATGTCGTAGCGCCACACGAAGGCGGCCGCGACCAGCAGCCCCAGAAAGAGCACCGCTCCGGCGAAAATCCAGCGCTTGAAGCCCTTGAAGCGATCACCCATCAGTCTGGGTTACACCAAGCAGGGCTGGGGATTAAGCCCCCTCCTGCCCGATGATCGCCACCGAACACACATTGCTGGCCGGCGCGCCGCCCAGATTGTGGGTCATGCCGAAAACCGGGTCTTTCAGCTGGCGCTCACCGGCCCGGCCCTGCAGCTGCAGGTACATCTCGTAGAGCATCCGCAGGCCCGAGGCGCCGATCGGGTGGCCAAAGCACTTCAGACCGCCGTCGATCTGGCACGGCACACCGCCGTCGGCGTCGTAGAAGCCGTCCATCACGTCGCGCCAGCCCTGGCCCTCGGGCGAGATGAACAGGTCCTCCATCGTCACCAGCTCGGTGATCGAGAAGCAGTCGTGCACCTCGATCATCGAGATCTGCTCGCGCGGCCGCTCGATACCGGCCTCGCGATAGGCCTTGCCGGCGGCGATGCGGGCGGTGTGGAAGTGGCTGCCGTCCCAGCCGTTGTACTGGCTCTCATAGCCGTTGGAGACCGACAGCTGGATGGCCTTGACCATGGTCAGGTTCTTCTTGCCCATCGCCTTGGCGATCTCGGGCGTGGTGACGATGGCGCAGGCCGCGCCGTCCGACACGCCGCAGCAGTCGAACAGGCCCAGCGGCTCGGCGATCATCGGGGCGTTGAGCACCTGCTCGACCGTGACCGGCTTGCGCAGGTGGGCCTTGGCGTTCTTGGCCCCGTTGGCGTGGCTCTTGACCGAGACATGGGCGATGGCGCGCTTCAGGTCGTCCTTGGAGACGCCATGCTTGGCGCGATAGGCGCTGGCCAGCTGAGCGAAATTGCCGGGGGCAGAGCCATTGGGCATGACCTGAGGCATCAAGGTGCCGGGATTGGCGACCGGCAGGCCGCCATAGCCGGTGTCTTTCAGCTTCTCGACGCCCAGGGCGATAGCGATATCGGCCGCGCCGGAGGCCACGGCATAGACCGCGCCCCGGAAGGCTTCCGACCCCGAGGCGCAGAAGTTCTCCACCCGCGTGACGGCGATATTGGGCAGGCGCAGGGCGATAGACATCGGCGTGCCGCCCTTGCCGGTGCCCATCTCGTCGACATGGGTCGAGAACCAGGCCGCGTCGAGCTGGCTGGGCTCGATGCCGGCGTCGTTCATGGCCTCGATATAGGCCTCGACCATCAGATCGTCGGGACCGCAGTCCCAACGCTCGCCGAACTTGCTGCAGCCCATCCCCAGGATGGCGACCTTGTCACGGATGCCTTGCGCCATGATCGTCTCTCCTATTCCGCCGCGACGGCGGTTTGAGCTGAAACCGCCGAACGATCCGGCGCGGCCTTCCAGAAATAGCGGACGAAGCCGCGCTTCTCGTCGATGTCCTTGATCCGGAACACCATCTTGACCGGCAGGCCGGTGTCGACGTCGCCGGGCGACACGTCGGTGATGTCCATCATGATCCGCCCGCCGCCCTCGAAGACGATCATGCCGTAGTGGTTGGGCGGGGCCATCGAGAACGTCAGGTAGTCGGCCGAATAGCTGAGCACCGAGGCCTTGCGCTCGGCGAACCGGTACGGCTCCTGGGTGTCGACGGCGGGATTGTTGGGAGCCACCGAGATGCGGGTGCGCGGGAACTGCACGACGCCGGTCTCGCGGCAGCGGCCGCCGACCAGACCCAGGATCATGTCCTCGTTGCGATAGAGGGTGGTCAGGGCCGTCTTGTTGTCCTTCTCGGCCCGCATGCCCTTGTCCCAGTCGACCAGGCCATTGAACATCAGGAACTTCAGATAGTTGGTCTCTTCCTGACGATCCGCCAGCGAACCGGTCACGCCGCGCGCCGGCTTGAGGTTGCCCGCGCCGGTCGCCCGGAACACCAGGGCCTCGGCGCCCTGGCCGAACTGGGAAACGACGATGATCTCGCCCGCCTTGGCCTGTTCCAGGGCGTGGGCCAGCATCAGCGGGCCATGAGCGCTGCCCGCCTCGCCCATCAACGCGGCGAGGTTGTCACGCACGGCTTCGGCCGGGATGCCCAGGCTCTTGGCCAGGGTCGCGGCCATGCCGGAAAAGGTCGAAGGGAAACAGAAATGCGCCACGTCCGCAGGCGCGACGCCCGCAGCAGCCAGCGCGCGCTTCACCGCCGGCGGGACCAGCTTGACGATGCCCTCGTCGCGGATCCAGCGCTCTTCCCACGCATAGTCGAAGCCGCCGTCATTGCCCCGGAAGTGGTCGACGAAGTCGTCGGTGACGCTGCCGCGTCCCAGGAAATCGGCCGCGCCGCCCTCGGCGGTGACCACAAAGGCTGCCGCGCCATCGCCGCAGTCGAGCTCCAGCGCCGAGACCGCGCGCGCCTTGCGACGCTCGCCGGCCGCGACCAGGGCGGTCTTCGCCGCGCCGCCGGACACCGCCGCCAGGGCGTCGGCCAGTGCCGTCAGGCCGCAACGCTGCGAGCCGGTGACGTCGCTGGCGGTGATCGATTTTTCCAGGGTCAGGGCCGCCGAGACGACGCCCGCGTTCAGCCGGTCGGCGAACGGCGCGGTCGTGGAGGCGAAGTAGAGGGCGTCGACATGGCTGCGGTCGTCGCCGGACCCCAAGGCGTCACGAGCCGCCTCGACCGCCATGGTCAGGGCGTCCTCGTCCCAGTTGGCCATCGAGCGCTCGCCCTTGCCCTTGGACTTCAGGTTCGGCGCGACCCAGGCATTGGCCTCGACCATCGCCCTGCGGCTCAAACGTAAACGCGGCGCATAGGCGCCCCAGGCGGCGATGCCGACCATGTTCCGCTCCCTCGTCGGTTTTTCCGACTGATCAGCGGTTAGATTACGCTCGCGGAAAGGGGCTGCAAGTGTGACGTGGCGGCAGTTGCGCGCCTAAAATTCGCCCCCTACCGATACGGATCATCCGTATTCAGATACCCCGCCACATAGTCCGCCACCCCGTCCTCGAGCGACGTCATCGGCGCGGTGTAGCCAGCCTCTCGCAGCCGCTCCATGCGCGCCTGAGTGAAGTACTGGTACTTGCCGCGCAGCACTTCGGGCATCTCGACATAGCTGATGTCCGGCTGGCGCCCGACGGCCTGGAAGGTCGCTTCGGCCAGGGCCTTGAAGGTGCGAGCCTGACCCGAGCCCAGGTTGAAGACGCCGTTGACCTGCGGATTGTCGCCCAGCCAGCCGACGATGTCGGCCGCGTCGCGCACATAGACGAAGTCGCGCAGCTGACCGCCGTCCTCGTAGTCGGGATTGTGCGACTTGAAGAGCTTGACGCCCTCGCCGGCCGCGACCTTGGGCCAGACCTGGGCGACCACCGACTTCATGCCGTCCTTGTGGCCCTCATTGGGACCATAGACGTTGAAGAACTTCAGCCCGACCCATTGGAGCGGCTTGCGACCGCGCGCGGCTTCGCGGACGGCGTAGATGTCGAACAGGGCCTTGGACCAGCCATAGGCGTTCAGCGGGCGCAGGGCCTTGAGCGACTCGATGTCGTCCTTGCCGTCGAAGCCCAGGGTCCCGTCGCCATAGGTCGCCGCCGAAGAGGCATAGATCATCCGGCGGCCATGCTCGGCGCACCAGTCCCACAGGTCGCGTGACAGCACGAAGTTGGACTGGATGATCTTGTCGGCGTCCGACTCGGTGGTCGACGACACCGCGCCCATGTGGATGACCAGTTCGACGTCGCCGCCGCGCCTGGCCAGCCAGGCGAACAGGTCTTCCGGCGCCACGAAATCAGCGATCGGCGACTTGGCCAGATTGCGCCACTTGCCGCTATCGGCCTCGCGCAGGCGATCGCAGACCACCACGTCGATGGTCGGATCTTCGCACAGCTTGGCGACGATGTTGGAGCCGATGAAACCGGCGCCGCCGGTGACGAGGACGGTCTTGCGGGTCATGCGGCCCGCTTGGTCAGGGCGTCGTATTCCAGGAGGTTGGCGATCAGGGCCTCGAACTGGCTCATCGGCACCATGTTGGGACCGTCGGATGGAGCGTTGTCGGGATCGGGGTGGGTTTCCACGAACACGCAGGCCACGCCGATCGAGACGGCCGCGCGGGCCAGAACCGGCACGAACTCGCGCTGCCCACCGGAAGAACCGCCCAGGCCGCCCGGCTGCTGCACGCTGTGGGTGGCGTCGAAGACGACCGGGCAGCCGATCTCCTTCATGATCGGCAGGGACCGCATGTCGCTGACCAGGGTGTTGTAGCCGAACGACACGCCGCGCTCGCAGGCCATGACGTTGGGATTGCCGGCGCCCGTCACCTTGGCGATGACGTTCTTCATGTCCCACGGGGCCAGGAACTGGCCCTTCTTGATGTTGATCGCGCGGCCGGTATTGGCGGCGGCGACCAGCAGGTCGGTCTGGCGGCACAGGAAGGCCGGGATCTGGATCACGTCGACGGCCTCGGCGACCGGGGCGCAGTGGCTGATCTCGTGCACGTCGGTCAGGGTCGGCAGGCCGGTGACCTCGCGGATCTCCTGAAAGATCGCCAGGCTGTCATGCAGCCCGATGCCACGCTGGGCGTTGGCCGAGGTGCGGTTGGCCTTGTCGTAAGAGGTCTTGTAGATCAGGCCGACGCCCAGGCGGTCGGCCATCTCCTTCAGGGCATGGGCCGTTTCCAGCGCGTGCTGGCGGCTTTCCATCTGGCAGGGGCCGGCGATGATCGACAGCTTTTCGTTATTGCCGATGCGGACGGGCGCGCCTTTCGGGGTCTTGACCTCGACGACGGCGTTTGGGGCTACGGCTTGGGGCTGACTCAAGGCAAGACTTCCGGCGAGTGGTGATTTCAGGTCAGACAGGTGGCCTCAGAAGCGGGACGGTGCAAGTGCGGATCGACATGGACGGCGACGGACCGATCCTGGTGTGGCTTCGCAAGGACCTGCGCCTGACCGACAATCCAGCCCTGGACGCGGCGCTTGCGACGGGCCGGGCGGTCATTCCGCTCTACATTCTGGATGAAACGCCGGGCGTTCGCCCCATGGGCGCAGCGTCGCTGTGGTGGCTGGACAAGTCGCTCAGCGCCCTGGGCGCCGATATCGACCAGCGCGGCGGCAGGCTGATCCTGCGACGCGGCGCGGCGGCCGAGGTTCTGGATGACCTGATCGCCGAGACTGGCGCGGCCGGCGTGGTCTGGAACCGGCTGTACGACAAGGCCAGCATCGACCGCGACGCCGCGATCAAGGCCGACCTGCGCGGACGGGGACTGGCCTGCGAGAGCTTCAATGCCAGCCTGCTCAACGAGCCCTGGACCGTGAAAAACGGCTCCGGCGAAGGCTACAAGGTGTTCACGCCCTATTGGCGGGCGGCGCGCGAGCATATCGGCCAGGTGCATGTGACGCCGGCGCCCGTCGCCCTGCCCTCGCCCGCCGCATCGCCGTCCAGCGACCGTCTGTCCGACTGGGGCCTGCATCCGACCCGGCCTGACTGGTCGGGCGGATTCTCGATGTGGTGGCCCGGCGAGGCAGGCGCGGCCGATCGTCTGTCGACGTTCCTGAGCTCGAAGATCCAAGACTATGCCGACAAGCGCGACATCCCCGGGGTCGAGGTGACCTCCCTGCTGTCGCCGCACCTGCATTTTGGCGAGATCGGCCCCCGGCAGATCTGGGTGGCCACCCGGGCCGAGGCGGCAGCGGGAAACATTCCCGTCGCCCAGGCCGACAAGTTCCTGTCCGAGGTCGGCTGGCGAGAGTTCAACCACTCCATCCTGTTCCATCGACCAGACATCATCACCGCCAACTTCCGGCCAGAGTTCGACGCCTTCCCCTGGAACCGCGACGACGCGGCGGTCGCCGCCTGGACCGGGGGACGGACCGGCTATCCGATCGTCGACGCGGGCATGCGCGAGCTGTGGGCCACAGGCTTCATGCACAATCGCGTGCGGATGATCGTGGCCTCGTTCCTGATCAAGCACCTGCTGATCGACTGGCGACAGGGCGAGGCCTGGTTCTGGGACACGCTGCTGGATGCAGATCTGGCCAACAATGTCGGCAACTGGCAGTGGACCGCCGGCAGCGGCGCGGACGCCGCGCCCTATTTCCGGATCTTCAATCCCATCACCCAGGGCGAGAAGTTCGATCCGCGGGGGGTCTATGTCCGACGCTGGGTTCCCGAGCTGAGCAATCTGCCGGACAAGGTTATCCACAGCCCGTGGACGGCGGCGACGCATCTTACCCCTGCCGCCAAGCGTACATACTCGCGACCGGTCGTGGATCACGCCCAGGCGCGGCAACGCGCCCTGGCCGCCTATCAAAGTCTCAAGGGAGACTAAGAGGGATTTGCGGGGACGGTCTCAACAGCGTTAAATGCCCCGGAGACCGCATGCGGACCGCCATGACCTATTCGGACACAGCGCTCTGGAATGACCCCGATCTGCGGCGCGCCCCCGGCGCGTTCCGGACGGCCCTGCGCGTTGCGGCCGAGAACTGGGCGGCGGGCTCCCTCAGCTTCATCCTGCCCTCGGGCAAGCGGTTCGACATCGAAGGCAAGACGCCCGGGCCCCGGGCGGTGATCCAGATCCACGACTATCGCTTCGTGCGCCGCGCCCTGGCCTCGGGCGATATCGGTTTCGCCGAAGGCTTCATCGCCGGCGAGTGGGACACGCCCGATCTCTCCACCGTGCTGGAGGCCTTCTCGCTGAACTTCGACCGCCTGCATGACCTGGTCGAGGGCAATATCGTGATGCGGGCGATCAACGCCCTCTTTCACCTGTTCAATCGCAACGATCGCCGGGGTTCGAAGAAGAACATCCACGCCCACTACGACCTGGGCAACGCCTTCTATTCCCGCTGGCTGGACTCCAGCATGACCTACTCGTCGGCGCTCTATGACCAGCCCGGCCAGACCCTGGCGGACGGCCAGCGCGCCAAATACGCGGCCCTGGCCCGGACCCTCGACCTGCAGACCGGCCAGACCGTGCTGGAGATCGGCTGCGGCTGGGGCGGCTTCGCCGAGTTCGCGGCCAAGGAGGTCGGCGCGCACGTCACCGGCATCACCATCTCGCCCGCCCAGCACGACTTTGCCCGCAAGCGTCTGTTCGATCTGGGCCTGGCCGAAAAGGCCGACATCCAGCTGATCGACTATCGCGACGTTCAGGGCCGCTTTGACAGCGTGGCCTCCATCGAGATGTTCGAGGCCGTCGGCGAGGCATATTGGCCGACCTATTTTAGCAAGATCCATCAGGTGCTGAGCCCAGGCGGCCGCGCCGGTCTGCAGATCATCACCATCCGCGACGAGCTGTTCGAGCACTACCGGACCCATACCGACTTCATCCAGCGCTACATTTTCCCGGGCGGCATGCTGCCCAGCGAGACGCGCTTGAGAGCCGAGACGATGCGTGCAGGGCTGGAGTGGCGTGAGGTCAGCCGCTTTGGCCAGGACTATGCCGAAACCCTGGCGGAATGGGCTCTCCGTTTCGAGGCGGCGTGGGACGAGATCATCAAGCTGGGCTTTGACGAACGCTTCCGGCGGCTGTGGCGGTTCTATCTCAGCTATTGCGAGGCGGGCTTCCGCACCGAACGCACCAACGTGATCCAGCTGGGCCTGAGCAGGGCCTAGACGTTTGGCCTTCGCCTCACGACCTCGGGTGTGCGTAAATGATCAAAAGCACAGCGAGGTCGCGTTCGAATGAACCTCTACACCATGGTCCTGGACTTCCACGGCGGCACCTATATCAGCCAGTTTGACGCCGCCACGCCGGTTGACGCCGTCACCGCCTGGTGCGGCGAACTGCAGGAAGAGCAACTGCTGGGCGAGGTGTCGTCCGACATCGCCGAGGGCATCATGGTCGATGCCGTCGAAAACCGCCTGGTCGAGGTCGAAGGGCTGCACAATGTCTGGTGCGCCGCCACGACCGCCGGCGGGCCGCTGGCCCTGCTGAACGTCATCGAGACCCACGCCAGCCCGAGCTAGACCCCCATCGCCTTGCGGGTGGCCGCCGCCTTGGCGCGGAAGGCCGCCCGTTCGGCGTCGGGCATTTTCGACAGGGTCTTGAGCGGCATCATCATGCGGCCCAGGCCGGCCAGACGGGCTTCATGCCTGTCGATAAAATCCCAGTACAAGGCGTTGAACGGGCAAGCATTATCGCCGTTGCGATCCTTGAGGTCATAGCGACAGCCTTTGCAGTAGTCGCTCATCCGGTCGATATAGGCGCCGCTGGCCGCATAGGGCTTTGAGCCCACGATGCCGCCGTCGGCGAAGGTGGCCATGCCGCGCGTATTGGGCATCTCGACCCACTCATAGGCGTCGGCGAACACCACCATGTACCAGTCGTCGACCGCGTCCGGATGCACGCCCAGCAGCATGGCCAGATTGCCGGTGACCATCAGCCGCTGGATGTGGTGGGCATAGGCGTGATCGCGCGCGGCGGTCACGGCGTCGGCGACGCAGGCCATGTCGGTTTTGCCGGTCCAGTAGAACCACGGCAGCTTGCCCTGGGCGTCCAGGGCGTTGCGCAGGGCGTATTCCGGCATCTTCAGCCAGTAAACGCCGCGCACGAATTCCCGCCAGCCCAGGATCTGGCGGATGAAGCCCTCGACCGCATTCAGCGGCGCCTTGCCGGCCCGGTAGGCTGCCTCGGCGCGGCGGCAGACCGTCAACGGATCCAGCAGGCCGATATTGAGGGCCGGCGAGATCAGGCTGTGCCACAAGAACGGCCGCTGCCAACTCATGGCGTCCTGCCAGTCGCCAAAGCCCGCCAGCATGTCGTCGAAGAAGTGGTCGAGGATCGCTTCCGCTTCCTCGGGATTGGTCGGCCAGGCGAAGGTGTCGACGCGGCCGAAATGGTCCTCGAACCCCGCCCCGACCATGGCCATAACCTCGCGCGTCGTGGCATTGGGCGTCGTGCGCAGCCGCTCTGGCGGTCGCACCCCGGCCGGCAGCTTCTTGCGGTTCTCGGCGTCGAAGTTCCATTGGCCGCCAACCGGCTTGTCGCCGTCCATCAGCAGGCCCGTGGCGCGGCGCATCTCGCGGTAGAAATACTCCATCCGCAGTTCCTTGCGGCCCTCGGCCCAGGCGGCGAAGCGCTGGCGTGAGCACAGGAAGCGGTCGTCCTCGCGGGTTTCCATCGCAACCGGCAGGGTCTGGGCCAGGGTCAGCAGATGGTCTTCCAGCCCCCACTTGCCACAGGCGGTGCGGATCACCCGGCCTAGGGGCTCCTCGGCCAGGGCGCGGGCGATCTCGCCACCGATCGAGCCGGTGTTGGCCGGATCGTCCAGCCTGACATAGCGAACCCGCACGCCCCGGTCCCGCAGGCGCTGGGCGAACTGGCGCATCGCCGACCAGACCAGAACCAGCTTCTGCTTGTGATGTTTCCACGCCGTGGCATCAGCCACCGACTCGGTCATCAGGACGAGATCGCGCTCGGGATCCAGCCCGGCCAGGGCGGAAAGACCGTCGCTCAGCTGATCGCCCAGCACCAGCCGCAGCACGCCCCGTCCCTGATCTGTCACGCCTTGCTCATCCTTCGTCCCGACCTTCAGGAAAACTGGGCTTGCGTCGGGTCGCCGCGACACGATCTACCATGATCGCTCCGCCCCGCAGCCCTCAGCTTTACCGATCCGCGCACATGACCTTCAAAGCCAGCGTCTCCCCCAGTGTTCTGGACGCCATCGGCAATACGCCCCTGATCCGCCTGAACCGCGCCAGCGAGGCGACGGGCTGCGAAATCCTGGGCAAGGCCGAGTTCATGAACCCCGGCCAGTCGGTCAAGGACCGCGCCGCCCTGGGCATCATCCGCGACGCCGAAGCGCGAGGGCTGCTCAAGCCCGGCGGCCGGATCGTCGAGGGCACGGCGGGAAACACCGGCATCGGCCTGGCCATGGTCGCCTCGGCCCTGGGCTACAAGACGACCATCGTCATCCCCCGTACCCAGAGCCAGGAGAAGAAGGACGCCATCCGACTTCTCGGCGCACAGCTGGTCGAGGTGGACGCCGTTCCCTATTCCAACCCCGACAACTATGTCCGCTATTCCGGGCGCTTGGCGGAGGAACTTGCCAAGACCGAGCCCAATGGCGTGATCTGGGCCAACCAGTTCGACAATGTCGCCAACCGCCAGGCGCACTACCTGACCACGGGGCCGGAAATCTACGAACAAACAGAGGGTAAGGTGGATGGCTTCATCTGCGCCGTCGGCTCGGGCGGCACCCTGGCCGGCGTCGCCCAGGCGCTGCGGGAGCGCAAGCCCTCGGTGAAGATCGGCCTGGCCGACCCGCACGGCGCGTCCCTCTACAGCTGGTACAGGGACGGCGAACTGAAGTCGGAGGGTACCTCGATCAGCGAGGGCATCGGCCAGGGCCGCGTCACCGCCAATCTAGACGGCCTGGTGGTCGATCACCCCTTCCGGATCAGCGACGAGGACATGCTCAAGGTCGTCTTCGAGCTGGTCGAGCACGAGGGCCTGTGCCTGGGCGGCTCGGCCGGGATCAACGTCGCCGGCGCCGTTGAACTGGCCAGGGTGATGGGCCCGGGCCACACCATCGTGACCATCCTGTGCGACCACGGCTCACGCTATCAGAGCAAGTTGTTCAATCCGGCCTTCCTCGCCGAAAAGGGCCTGCCGACCCCGGGCTGGATGTAGATAGAGGCGCTTAAGGGTCGGAGTCGGGTTGCCCATCCTGCCTGATCCCGCGATCCTGCCCGACCTCAATCAGGGGCGAGTCAGACCCCGAAAGGCGTAGCCATGACCCTGCAAGATCCTCTCGTCTCGACCGCCTGGCTGCGCGATCACCTCGAAGCGCCCGACGTGCGCATCGTCGACGCCTCGTGGTTCATGCCGGGCACGCCGCGCGATCCGAAGGCCGAGTTCCTGCTGGCCCACATCCCCGGCGCGGTGTTCTTCGACATCGACGAGATCTCCGACGAGACCTCGCCCCTGCCGCACATGCTGCCCAGCCCCATCAAGTTCGCCTCGCGGGTCCGCAAGCTGGGCCTGGGCGATGGGTCGCGCATCGTCGTCTATGACAGCCTGGGCATCCTGCCCGCCGCCCGCGTCTGGTGGACCTTCCGGGCCATGGGCCATGAGGATGTCGTGGTGCTGGACGGCGGCCTGCCCAAGTGGATCGCCGAAGGTCACCCGATCGAGGACGGCCCCGCCCTGCCGCAGGAGCGCCACTTCACCTCCCGCTATCAAGCCGACATCGTCCGCACGGCCCAGCAGATGAAGCGCAACCTCGAGACCGGCCGCGAGCAGGTGGTCGACGCACGCCCCGCCGGCCGCTTCACCGGCGAGACGCCCGAGCCCCGCGCCGGCCTGCGCGGCGGTCACATCCCCGGTTCGCGCAACATTCCGCTGGGCGACATGCTGGCCCCCGACGGCACGATGCTGTCCGCCGATAGGCTGGCGGCCGTCTTCGCCGCTGCCGGCGTCGATGTCGCCAAGCCGGTCGCCGCGACCTGCGGCTCGGGCATCACGGCCTCGGTTGTCGCCCTGGCCCTGGCCCGCCTGGGCCACCCGCGCGCCGCCGTCTATGACGGCTCGTGGACCGAATGGGGCGGGCTTGAGGATACTCCGGTCGTGACCGGCCCCGCCTGACGCCTTGGCGCTGCGACCAACCCGGCCTAAACCACGACCGTCCGCCGCGTCGTCGAAAGCACCCCCATGGATGAAGAAACCCGCCTGATCCGAACGGGCGCGTCGTCGGCGCTTCCGGCCCGCACGGTCAATCCGCCGATCCAGCGCGGCTCGACCGTGCTGATGGCCAATGCGGCCTCGTTGTATGATGAAAGTCTGATCAGCTACGGCATCACGGGCCTGTCCTCGCCCGCCGCCCTGCAGGTGGCCCTGGCTGAACTGGAAGGCTCGCCGGACGTCACCCTGTATCCCTCCGGCCTGGCGGCGATCACCGGCGCCATGCTGGCGGTGCTGAAGGCCGGCGACGAGATCCTGGTGGTCGACAGCGCCTACAAGCCCACCCGCCGGTTCTGCGACCGGGTGCTGAGCCGCTTCGGTGTCGCCACCACCTATTACGACCCGGCCCTGTCGCCCGACGCGCTGATGGCCCTGACCACGCGCAAGACGCGGATGATCCTGCTGGAAGCGCCCGGTTCGCTGACCTTCGAGATGCAGGACGTCCCGGCCATCGCGGCGGCCGCCAATGCGCGCGGCATCCTGACCCTGATCGACAATACCTGGGCGGCCGGCCTCTATTTCAAGCCGCTGGCCCATGGCGTGACCATCAGCGTCCAGGCCCTGACCAAATATGTCGGCGGCCATTCGGACTGCTTCATGGGCAGCGCCACCACCATGGACGCCGACATCGGAAACGCGCTCGGCAACGCCATGTGGGACATCGGCTGGTCGGTGTCGCCCGACGACGCCTACACCATGCTGCGCGGCCTGCGCACGATGACGACCCGCCTGCCCCGCCATCACGAGAATGGCCTGACCATCGCTCGCTGGCTTCAGCAGCGGCCCGAGGTGGCGCGCGTGCTGCACCCCGCCCTGCCCGACGATCCCGGCCACGCCCTGTGGCGGCGCGACTTCACCGGGGCCTGCGGCCTGTTCGGCGTGGTGCTGAAACCTGCCCGCGAGACGGCCGTTCACGCCTTTCTCGACGCCCTGCAGCTGTTTGGCCTGGGCTTTTCCTGGGGCGGCTATGAGAGCCTGGCCATTCATTGCGATCCGCAACTGAAGAGCCGCTCTATCCCCGTCGATCTGGAAGGCCCATTGCTGCGCCTGCATATCGGTCTGGAATCCCCGGCCGACCTCATCATCGATCTGGAGCGCGGATTCGCGGCTCTGAACAGTCAGGCCTGAAACCCATGACCACCCATATCGCCCTGCTGCGCAGCGTCAGCCCCGGCGGCCAGAAGCCGATCGCGGCCGAGACCTTTGTCGACCTGCTGGGCGAACTGGGCCTGACCAACGCCCGCGCGGTGGGCGGCGCCAACAATCTGGTGTTCGACAGCCCCGAGCGCACCGGCGCTGACCTGCAAAACTTCCTTGAGACCGAGATCCACACGCGTATGGGCTTGCGCACCGATATCTATGTGCGCACCGCCCAGGCCTGGGCGGCGATCATCGCCGCCAATCCCTATGCCGAGTTCGCCCTAACCGATCCGGGCCTGCTGATGACCCTGTTCCTCAAGGATCCGCCGGACAAGAAGGTGATCGGCGCCCTGCGCGCCAAACTGTCGGAGGGCGAGCAACTGCGCGTCGAGAGCCGCCAGTTCTACGTCACCTACCCCAATGGGCTTGGCGCGTCGAAGTTCAGCAACGGGCTCGTCGAAAAGGCCCTGGCCACCCGGATCACCGGCCGGTCGTGGACGATCGTGCAGGCGATCGGCGAGGCGATCGGCGAGGCGGGGGACGAGGCGGGGGACGAGGCCGTCTGAGGCCTCGCCCGGTCTCAGCGACCCGGTATCCGCTCATAGACCACCAGGCGGTGCAGCCGTTCGTCCGGCGATGCGCGGAGCGATCGCTTAGGCGATGGCCCGGCTGGGAGAGGCGGCGCTCTCGAACAGCAGCCGATGGAGTTCGGGTTCGTAATAGGCCAGCAGCGTCCTGGCGAAGTCGGCCTCGTCAAGGTTCAGGGCCTTGGCCCACGCGGCCTGGGTCTCGATCGGCAGACGGCCGACGCCGCTCTCTACCTGGGAGACAAACGTATAGTAGCGCAGCCCGACCTGTTCGGAGAGCTGGGCCTGGGTCAGGCCCGCCGCTTCTCGGCCCGCCTTAAGCCATCGGCCGGCCTCCTGCCGAAGCGCCTTGGTGTGCGCGACCTTGGCGGGGTCGGGGGTGGCTCGTGGCATCTAGCCTCCTGATTGTCATGCGGCGCGGGCGAAGGTCGGCGTTTTCCGCACATAACAGTATTTATGCAACGTGTTATTGGGCGACATGCGAGAACTTGTCGAAAACTGACGTTATGGCGCTGCGCTGCGGCGATGGGCTTTGCAAAGCCGGCCTGATGGCGGCGGCGGCGGAACGTTTTGAATTCAGTTATAACCAAACGTACTGTTACCTTCTCGTCGCCGGCCCGCTTGACGCAGGCAAGGCCGGGCGGGCGGTGGCCAGTATGAGATAGCCGGCCACCGCCGACACGACGGAGCCGCACAGCACCCCGATCTTGACCTCGTCGAGCAGCAGAGGATCGGCGAAGGCCAGGTTGCCGATGAACAGGCTCATGGTGAAGCCGACCCCGCACAGCAGCGCTACGCCATAGAGCTGGCGTACCGTCGCGCCGCGCGGCATGTCGGCGAACCCCAGCTTGATCACCGCCATGGCGGCGAGGAAGACGCCGGCCTGCTTGCCCAGGAACAATCCCAGCGCCACCCCGACCGGCACCGGGGCGAGAACCGTCGCCAGGGTCACCCCCGCGAAGCTGACGCCGGCATTGGCCAGTCCAAACAGCGGCACAATCACAAAGGCCACGGGCCTGTGCAACGCATGCTCCAGCTGGTGAAGCGGCGAACGGCGATCATCGGGCCGGCCGCGCGACGGCCGGAGCGGAATGGTCATGGCCAGAACGACCCCGGCCAAGGTGGCGTGAACGCCGGACTTCAGAACGCACAACCACAGCGCCACGCCCAGCAGCAGATACAGCCACAGCCAGGTCACCTTGAAACGGTTGAGGGCGATCAGGGCGATCGTGACGCCGCCCGCCAGGGTCAGCGCCAGGACGTTGAGTTGGTCGGTATAGAAGACGGCGATGACCAGGATGGCGACGAGGTCATCGAGAATGGCGATCGCCGTCAGGAAGATCTTCAACGAGGCCGGCGCGCGCGATCCCAGCAGCGACAGGACGCCCAGTGCGAAGGCAATGTCGGTGGCCGCCGGGATCGCCCAGCCGCGAAGATGTTCGGGCGTTCCCAGATTGACCGCGCTGTAGATCAGGGCCGGCGCCACGACCCCACCCAGCGCCGCAACGCCGGGCAGGATCAGGCGCGAGGGCTTCGAAAGCTGCCCGTCCAGCACCTCGCGCTTGATCTCCAGCCCAACCAGCAGAAAGAACACGGCCATCAGACCGTCATTGATCCAGTGCGCGAGACTTTCGCGCATCGCCAGGCCGGCGATGGTCCCGCCGATCTCAATATGCAGCACGGCGTTGTAGGCGGCGGCCCAGGGCGAATTGGCGACCAGCAGAGCCAGGGCCGCTGCCGCCATCAGGACGTACCCCCCGGCCGCTTCATGATGCAGGAACTGGCGCAGAGCCGAGAGTGCGCGCGTCGAGAGTCTGGGCTTCGGTTCAAATGCCACGGCGGCCTCCAAAAGCATGGATCAAGCTATCGTGACGTCCGGTTATCGACGGACGCCGGACCGAATTCGCTGGAGGCGCGGCCTGGCCGCATGAAGCGGCCTGATATCTGCCGCGCAATCTGACCATGCCGGCGTCAAGGTCAAGCGAAACCGGCTCGCCCTGTTCAAGGCGGACGACGGAACAGGCGAGACCAGCAAACGTGCTCGGCATGATGATGCGATTGCGGAACCTCATGGCGGCCTCAAGCCCGATCCCGCGCAACCTGACGACACCCAGGGCATGACATCGGGAAAGAATTGACCTCCGCCACGGCTCGGCACAGAACGTCTTCAGCGTCAGATTCCATCTCGACTGGAACGCGGCGCAAGCGCCCCGGATCGTGGGCCACTGGGGAGAAGACACTTGGATAGACGTCAGTTTCTTGCTGCCTGTGGAATCGGCGCCGGCGGCATGCTGTTGCCCGGCTTCGGTCAGGCCATCGCCGCCGATCAGCTGGTGGAAACCATCGAGCTGGCCGTCAAGAAGCGCCTGGCCGACGCGGCCATGAGCGCCGCGACCGCCGCCGGGGCCAGCTATTGCGACGTGCGCGTCGGCCGCTATCTGCGCCAGTTCATCGTCACCCGCGAGGCCAACGTCCAGGCGGTGACCAATACCGAATCGAGCGGCGTGGGCGTTCGCGTAATCGCCGACGGCGCCTGGGGCTTTGCCGCCACCAACAACATTTCGGCGGAATCGGTCGCCCAGACGGCCCGCCTGGCCACGATGATCGCCAAGGCCAACGCCAAAAACCAGACCGCGCCCGTCCGCCTGGCCCCCACCAAGGGCGTCGGCGAGGTGAAGTGGGCCACGCCCATTCGCCGCAACGGCATGGAAGTCTCGCTGCAGGAGAAGGTCGACCTTCTGATGCGCGTCAACGGCGCGGCGCTGACGGCCGGGGCCAGCTTCGTCAATTCCAGCCTGTTCCTGATCAACGAGCAGAAATACTTCGCCAGCACCGACGGCTCTTACATCGACCAGGACGTCCACCGCATCTGGGCGCCCTTCACGGTGACCGCCATCGACAAGGCCAGCGGCAAGTTCCGCTCGCGCGAGGGTCTCTCCGCGCCGATGGGTCTGGGCTACGAGTACCTGGACCCCAAGACCGAGGACAAGAGCCTCTCGCCCAACGGCATCATCAGCTACGGCAAGTCCTATGACATGGTCGAGGACGCCAAGGCCGCCGCCGTCCAGGCGCGCGAAAAGCTCACGGCCAAGTCGGTCAAGCCGGGCCGCTACGATCTGGTGCTCGACCCCAACCATCTGGGCCTGACCATCCACGAGTCAGTCGGCCACCCGCTCGAGCTCGACCGCGTGCTGGGCTACGAGGCCAACTATGCCGGGACCAGCTTCGCCACGCTGGACAAGCGCGAGGCGCGCTTCCAGTACGGCAGCGAGATCGTCAACCTCACGGCCGACAAGCTGCAGCCCGGTAGCCTGGGCGCGGTCGGCTATGACGACGAAGGCGTCGGCACCAAGAGCTGGCCGCTGATCCAGGACGGCAAGCTGGTCGACTACCAGGCCACCCGCGACCAGGCCCACATGCTGGGCAAGACCGAGTCAGACGGCTGCTCCTATGCCGACTCCTGGTCGACCGTGCAGTTCCAGCGGATGCCCAATGTCTCGCTGCAGCCGGGCAAGAAGAAGATGAGCCTGGACGACATGATTTCGGGCGTCGAGGACGGGATCTACATCCTGGGTCGCGGCTCGTTCTCGATCGACCAGCAGCGCTACAACGCCCAGTTCGGCGGCACGCTGTTCTACGAGATCAAGGACGGCAAGATCACCCAGCCCCTCGAGGACGTGGCCTATCAGATGCGCACGCCCGAGTTCTGGAACGCCTGTACGGCGATCTGCGACGAGCGCGACTACCGCCTGTTTGGCTCCTTCTTTGATGGGAAAGGCCAGCCCAGCCAAGTTTCGGCCGTGAGCCACGGTTCGTCGACCACCCGGTTCGACGACATCAATGTCATCAACACCGCGCGCTCGCTCGGTTGATCGGGTCGAGGGAGACAGTCCAATGAGCATCATGACAGAGGCCGAGGCCAAGACGATCCTCGACAAGGTCATCAAGCTGTCGACGGCCGACGAGTGCACCGCCCAGCTGACCGGATCGGTCGAAGGCAATATTCGTTTCGCCCTCAACAACGTCTCGACCAGCGGCGTGGTCAGCAATACCGATCTGTCGGTCCAGGTGGCGTTCGGCAAGCGCGTCGGATCGGCGTCGATCAACGAGTTCTCGGACGCCGCCCTGGCCCGCGTGGTCAAGCGCGCCGAGGAACTGGCCAAGCTGGCGCCGGAGAATCCGGAGTTCGTCACGGCCGTCGAGGCCCAGACCTACAAGCCCAGCGCGACCTTCAGCGCCGCGACCGCCGCGATCACCCCCGACCAGCGGGCCGAGATCGCCCGGGCCTCCATCGCCCCCTGCCGCGCCCAGAACCTGATCGCCGCCGGCTTCCTCAATGACGAGCAGAGCTTCGTCGCCTTCGCCAACAGCAAGGGCGCGTTCGGCTATCAGCGCGCCACCGAGGTCGACTACACCTGCACGGTGCGTACGGCCGACGGCCGGGGCTCGGGCTGGGTCAGCCGCAACCTGCAGGACTCCACCAGCTTCAAGCCGGCCAGCGACATCGAGATCGCCATGCGCAAGGCCAGCGCCTCGGCCGAGGCGCAGTCGCTGGAGCCCGGCAAATACACGGTGATCCTGGAACCGGCCGCCGCCTCGGGCCTGATCTCGTTCATGCTCAACTTCTTCGACGCCCGCCAGGCCGACGAAGGTCGCAGCTTCCTGTCCAAGAAGGGCGGCGGCAACAAGCTGGGCGAGCAGGTCTATGATCCGCGCGTCACCTTCACGGCCGACCCCTGGCACCCCGAACTGGCGGTGCTGCCTTGGGACGCCCAGGGCCGGGCCCGCGAACGCATGCCGCTGGTCGAGAACGGCAAGATCGCCAACCTGCTCTACTCGCCCTATTGGGCCCAGAAGCAGGGCAAGAAGGTGGTGGGCCGGCCGGGCAACATCATCATGTCGGGCGGAACCAAGTCGACCGCCGACCTGGTGCGCGAGACCGAGCGCGGCATCCTGGTGACCCGCACCTGGTACATCCGCATGGTCGATCCCCAGACGGTGCTGCTGACCGGCCTGACCCGCGACGGCACCTTCTACATCGAGAACGGCCAGTTGAAGTACCCGGTGAAGAACTTCCGCTTCAACGAGTCGCCGGTGATCATGCTCAACAACATCGACGATCTGGGCCGGCCGGTTCGGGTCAGCGAGGGCGGTCAGATGCAGTACATGATCCCTCCGATGCGCGTGCGTGACTTCACCTTCACCTCGCTGTCGGACGCCGTCTGACCGGATAACGCATGGCCGGTAACCGCGTAACGCGTTCTGAGTGCCTGCGCCTGCTGACGGGCGGCGCATTGGGGGGCTGGCTTGCCAGCCTCCCGTCTGCCGCCCGCGCAGCGCCCGTGTACGACTTCTGGTTCACCCGCCTGCGCTACGACTCCGGGGACTGGGACGTTGACCAGCGGATGCCGTCCAACATCCTGACCTCGCTGATCGACTACACCAACCTGCGGGTCGATCCGCAGGAGCGCGTGGTGCGGCTGTCGGATCCGGCGATGCTGACCGCGCCGTTCTGCTATCTGGCCGGCCACAAGCTGGTGGAGTTCAGCCCCGCCGAGGCCGCCAATTTCGAGCGCTATGTGCGCAACGGCGGCTTCGTGTTCGTCGATGACTGCAACCACGATATCGACGGCCTGTTCGCCCGATCGTTCGAACGCCAGATGACAAAGCTGTTCGGCGCCGAGGCCCTGCGCAAACTGCCCAACGACCACGCCATCTATCGCAACTTCTTCAAGTTCGACGGCCCGCCCGCCACCAGCTTCGAGCTGAACGGCTGGGGCGACGATCTCGTGCATGACTACCTCAAGGGCATCGAGATCGGCGGGCGCCTGGGCCTGCTCTACAGCAACAAGGATTACGGCTGCGAGTGGGATTACGACTGGCGCAACAAGCGCTTCCTGGCCGAAGACAACACCAAGTTCGCGGTCAACATCGTGCTCTACGCCCTGACCGCCTGATCCCGCCTCTCGCCTGTTCGGAACCGCGATGACCCAGACCCCCACCGAAGCCGATATTGCGCTCAAGCTCGAGCGCCTGGGCGAGCTGCGCGCGGCGATCGGTCAGGCCATCGTCGGCCAGGACGAGGTCGTGGAGCAGCTGCTGATCGGCCTGCTGGCCGGCGGCCACTGCCTGATCGAGGGCGTGCCGGGCCTGGGCAAGACCCTGCTGGTCCGCACCCTGGGTCAGGCGCTGTCGCTCGACTTCCGCCGCGTCCAGTTCACGCCCGACCTGATGCCCAGCGACATCCTCGGCACCGAGGTGCTGGAAGAGGATCACGGCACCGGCCACCGGCACTTTCGCTTCCAGCCTGGCCCGGTCTTCACCAACCTGCTGCTGGCCGATGAACTGAACCGCACCCCGCCCAAGACCCAGGCGGCCCTGCTGGAGGCCATGCAGGAGCACACGGTCAGCTATGCGGGCGTCACGCACGCCCTCTCCGAGCCGTTCTTCGTGCTGGCCACCCAGAACCCGCTGGAACAGGCCGGCACCTATCCCCTGCCCGAGGCCCAGCTTGACCGCTTCCTGCTCAACATCCGGGTGGGCTATCCCACGGCCGAGGAAGAGCGCGCGATCCTGGCCCTGACCACCGGCGGCGCCATCGCCGCGCCGGCCCCGGTGATGACCGGACCCGACATTGTCGAACTCCAGAAATGGGTGCGCCAGGTGCATGTCGGCGAAGGCCTGCTGACCTGGATCACATCCCTCGTCCGCGCCAGTCGTCCCGGCCCCGACGCGCCCGCCGCCGTCCAGACCTATGTCCGCTGGGGCGCCGGCCCGCGGGCCGGCCAGGCCCTGGTGCTGGCCGCCAAGGCGCGGGCCCTGCTGCACGGACGGCTGGCGGCCACCCGGGCCGACGTCGTCGCTCTGGCGGCGCCGGTCATGCGCCACCGCATCCTGCTGTCGTTCGCGGCCGAGGCCGACCGCAAGACCACCGACGACGTGGTCGCCGCCCTGCTGGCCGCGCTTCCGGCGCCGACGCGGGACTGACCGCGTCGCATGTCGCCGTTCGACCTCCCTCCCGACCTGCGCAGCCGCTTGCGACGCCTGTCGCTGGCGCCCCGCGCGGCTGCGGTGCTGGCGGGCGACGGGATGCACGCCAGCCGCAATCGCGGCGGCGCGATGGAGTTCGCCCAGTACCGCGCCTATGAGCGCGGCGACGACCTGCGCCGGATCGACTGGAAGCTCTATTCCCGGTCAGACCGCTTCTTCGTTCGCGACGCCGAACGCGAGAGCCCGGTGGCGATCTGGATCGTCCTGGACGCCAGCGCCTCGATGGGCCAGGCCGATCTCGCCCGCCCCGACTGGTCGCGCTTCGACGCCGCCCGGCGCCTGGCCGCCGCCGTCATCGAGATCGCCCTGCAGCAAGGCGACCGGTTCGGCGTCATCGTCGCCCAGGCGCAAGGGGCGCTGGTCCTGCCGCCGTCCAGTGACAAGCGTCACCGCGACCGCATCCGGCTGACGCTCGGTCCGCTTCGCCCCGGCGGCGTTCCGGCCTGGGAGCGAGACGTGCAAACCCTGGGCGAGCGCATCGCGCCCGGCGACATGGCCCTGTTCGTCACCGACGGCTTCGACGAGGCCTGCGTCGCGGCCGCCGAGCGTCTCGCCGCGTCCGGTCGCGACGTGTCGTTCATCCAGCTGCTGACCGCCGACGAGCGCGACTTCCCGTTCGACCGCAGTCTTCGCTTCCGCGATCCTGAAGGCGAGGCCGAGCTGGCCGGCGACGGCCGGGCCCTGCGCGAGGATTTCCTGATGCGCTTCGCCAAGGCCCGGGCCGACCTGCGCGCGCGGCTCGAAGGCCGGGGCGTCCGCTATGTCGAGCACTTCATCGACCAGGATCCGGACCAGCCCATCCAGAAGCTGTCCCAGCCGGCGCCCCAGCGATGACGCCGACCCTGCTCCTGCCGGCCGCGCTGGGCGCCCTGATCGCGATCGCGGTTCCTCTGGCGATCCACATCGCGCGGCGGACCGAGACCCAGACCATCGACTTCGCGGCCCTGCGCTGGCTGAACCCCAACCCAAGGCCCGTGCGACGCCTGCGGCTGGATGAGCGGGTGCTGCTGGCGGTGCGGATCGCCCTGATCGTCGCCATCGCCCTGCTCCTGGCCCGTCCCGTGACGCGCCCCCCGGGCGATGACCGGCCCGTGGTCGCGGTCTCGCCAGCGGTCAACATCGCGGAGGTCCCGGATCGGGGCGAGCGCCGGGTCTGGCTCGCGCCCGGCTTCCCTGGCGTTGACCGTCCCGCGCCCGCCTTGCCGACGAACCCGGCCAGCCTCATCCGCCAGCTCGACGCCGAGACGCCCGCCAGGACGCCGATCGCCGTGGTCATGCCGCCGGAGCTGACCGGTGTCGACGCCCAGAGGCTGTACCTGTCGCGTGAGGTGGACTGGCGGATCGCCGCGTCGTCACCCCGCCCCGAACCGGTCGTCGCGCGCGCGCCGCCCGCGCTGAGCGTGCGCTATTCCTCGGATGGCGAGGACGCTGTTCGCTACTTCCGCGCGGCGGCAACAGCCTTCGCCGAGCCCGGCAAGCCGCCCGCCTTTGAGGCCGCCCCCGTCGACCGCCCCCTGCCCCGCAACGCCCGGTATCTCGTCTGGCTGTCCAGCGCGCCGATGCCTGCGACCATTCTGGACTGGATCGAGGACGGCGGCGTGGCGCTGCTGGCCCATGACGCGCCGTCCCCGGTCGAGGGCGGGCAACGGGTGACATGGCGCAACGCGACCGGCGAACCGCTCGCCAGCGCAGGTCGCTTCGGCAAGGGGCGCGTGCTGCGCCTGACCCGTCCCCTCGAACCCAGGGCCATGCCGGCCCTGGTCGAGTCCGACTTTCCGGCGGCCCTGTGGTCCCTGCTGGACCCGCCGCCGGCGCCCGATCGCGTCGCTGCGGCCGACTATGCGCCCACGGTGCGCGCGACGCCCGGCGCCTCGCCCTACAATCCCCATCCCGTGGACCTGCGTCCGTGGCTGGCCGTGGCCATCGCCGCGCTCTTCGCGGTCGAGCGCTGGCTGGCCACCCGGCGGCGGCGGCCGGTCGCCGCATGATCGCCGCGCTCTCCCACCACCTGCAGGCCGCCCGCCAGCGAAGCCTGCTCGACACGATCGCCGTCGGACTGCCGCTTGTTCTGGCCCTCGGCGCCGCGACCTGGCGGCTGGCCGGCGTCGCGGCTGCGCTGGCCGCGATGACCCTCGGGGCCCTGGCGCTGGGCTGGACGGCCTGGAAGCGAACCCGCCACTTTGACCCTGCCTGGCTGACCGCCGCCCTGGACGCCCGCGCGCCCGACCTTGAGGACAGCAGCGATCTCCTGCTCCGCGCGCCGGGCAGCCTGGAGGGCCTGGCGGCCCTGCAGCAGGCGCGGCTGCAAACCCGGCTGGCCGAAGCCGCCGCCCTCGACCTGCGCCCCGACTGGTCGCGCCGCTGGATCGCCTGGACCGCTGGCCTCAGCACTGTCGCGATCCTGGCCGTCATGCTCTGGCCCTCGGCGCGCGAAGCGGGCGGCGGTGTCGGCGGCGTTCGATCGGCCTCGCCCCTCAGCGCGCCCAGGATCGCCGGCGCGCGGCTGCGCATCACGCCGCCTGCCTATACCGGCCTGCGCCCGTTCGAGCAGAGCAGCCTCGACGTGCGAGCGCCCGCCAATTCGCGTGTTGAGTGGGCCTTGAACCTCGTTCCCAGCCCCGGCGCCGCGACCCTGAGCTTCCCGGGCGACGCGCCCCTTTCCCTTCGTCGACAAGGCGGGCGCTGGCTGGGCGACCGGGTCTTCGCGCGGTCGGCGCTGTATCGGATCGAGGCCCCAGGCCTGCCCCGCCAGCGCCTGCATCGGGTGGAGATGATCCCAGACGCCGCGCCGGCGGTTCGTGTCCTGACCCCAGACAGCGCCCTGACCCTGACCGCCCCCGGCCAGATGCGGTGGGCGCCCGTGTTCGAAGTCCGCGATGACTATGGTGTGGCGGCCGCCGCCCAACTGCGCATGACGATCACCAAGGGCGAAGGCGAAAACATCACCACGACCGAGCGGACCCTGCCCCTGAGCGGCCGGGGCGACGCGCGGCTCAAGCGTTTCACCGCCGACCTCGACCTGACGCGCGAAGGCCTCGCGCCCGGCGGCGACATGATCGTCCAGCTGATCGTCAGCGACAATCGCGCGCCCGCGCCCCAGAGGGTCGAAGGTCCCAGCATCATCCTGCGCTGGCCGGCCGCCATGGGCCTGGCCGACGGGCTCGAGGGCATGGCCCGCCAGATCCTGCCGGTCTATTTCCGCAGCCAGCGCCAGATCATCATCGACGCCGAGGCCTTGATCACCCAGCGCGGCCGGATCACGCCGGACACCTTCCTCGACCGGTCCAACGGGCTGGGCGCCGACCAGGCCCAGCTTCGCCTGCGCTACGGCCAGTTCATGGGCGAGGAGGCCGAGGGCGGCGGCGGCGGGCTGTCCATCCCGACCAATGACGTGCCCGCGCTGGACCTGCCGACGAACGACGGTCCAGCATCGGCGCCCGCCAAACCCGAACCCCAAGAGAAACATAGTCACGACGACGGGCACGACCATGGCGCCGAGCCTGCGACCTTCGGCGATATGGGCGACGTGGTCGCCCAGTTCGGCCATGCGCACGACACCGGCGACGCCTCCACCCTGTTCGATCCGGGAACGCGCTCGACCCTGGCCCAGGCTCTGGACGCCATGTGGGACTCCGAACGCGCCCTGCGCCAGGGCAAGCCCAGGGACGCCCTGCCTCACGCCCATCGGGCGCTGGACCTGCTGAAAACCGCCCAACAGGCCACGCGGATCTTCCTGGCGCGCGCGCCGTCGAAGATGCCGCCGGTGGACTTCTCCCGCCGCCTCACCGGCAAGCGCGACGGCATCGTCTCGGGCCGGCTGACTCCGGCGCCGCGCGATCCCGCCGACACGCCGGCCGTCGAGGCTTGGCGCGCGCTGGGCCAGATCCAGCCCGCCACGCCCCTGCGCCTGGACGCCCTGGCGGGCTGGGTGAGCGCCAACCAGAAGCGCCTTGCCGATCCCCTGGCCCTGTCGGCCCAGATCGATACTGTTCGCAATGAACCGGGCTGCCTGGACTGCCGTCAAAAGCTGCGCGCACTTCTATGGGCGGCGCTGGAGCGACCGCCGGCCGGCGTCCTGCGTCGCGCCCCGGCGGACGCCCGCGGCCGCCGTTATCTGGACGCCCTGCGATGATCGGCGATCTCCAGATCTGGACGGCGGCCCTGATCGCCGTGGCCGTCGTCGGCGGCGTGGTTCGACTGGCGTTTCGGCGGCGGTCAGCGGCGGAGGCGGCGCGGGGTCCTGCATGGCGCTTCGCCACGCTGGCCGGCCTGCAAATCCTCGCAGGCGTCTTTCTGCACCTGACGCTCTTCCCCCCTTCGGTGGGGACATCCCCCGGACGCCTGGTGATCGTCACAGGCGGGGCGTCGCCGACGCTGCGCGCCGCCGGTGACGTGGTTGTCGCCCTGCCTGAGGCCGGCGCGGCGCCCGGCGCCATCCGCGTTCCCGATCTCGGCGCGGCCCTGCGCCTTTATCCGCAGGTCGGACGGCTGCGCATCGAGGGCGAAGGCCTGACGCCCCGCGACCAGATCACTCTGGACCGGCCGGCGGAGTTCATCCCCGCGCGGGCGCCCAGCGGCTTTGTCGACCTGACCTTGCCCAGCCCGGTCGTCCCCGGCGCGCGCTTCAGCGTGGCGGGCCAGATCGGCGCGCTGAGGTCAGGCGTGGTCGAACTGCTCGACCCGGCCGGCGCGCTCGTCGATCGCGCCGAGGTGAAGGCCGGTCAGCGCTTTGGTCTGTCGGCCGCATCGCGGGCCGCCGGGCTGACGCTGTTTGATCTGCGCCTGAAGGATACGGCGGGTCGGCTGGTCCAGCACATCGAGATCCCGGTCCAGACGCGGGCGCAGCGACAGCCTCGGGTCGTCGTCCTGGCCGGCGCCGCCAGTCCTGAAACCAAATATCTCCGCCGCTGGGCCCAGGACGCCGGCATCGCGCTGAGCGTCGAGATCGATGTCGGCGGTGGCGCGCGTCTGGGCGATGCACCGATGCCGCTGACGCGAGCGGCCCTGGCCGAGGTCGATCTCGTCATCGTCGATGATCGCCTCTGGGAGACCCTGTCGATCGGAGAGCGGGCCGCCCTCGGCGGCGCGGCGCAGGATGGTCTTGGTCTGCTGCTGAGACCCACGGGACAGCTCTCCGACACCACCCAACGCGAATGGGGCGGGCTGGGCATGGCGAACATCGGTGGCGACGTTGCGCGAGCCTTCCGTCTCGGCGGATCGGCCTTGCCCGCCACGCTCGCACTCAACCGGCTTGGCCTGGTCCAGACCGGGCGAGACGACGTGCCAATGATCCGGGATGCGGCCGGCGCCGCCCTCGCCGCCTGGCGGCCGCGCGGCCAGGGCCGGGTGGGCCTGTCGATCGTGGCCGACAGCTACGCTCTGACCCTGGCCGGCCACGGCGACCGCTATGGCGAACTGTGGAGCGAGCTCTTTTCGACCCTGGCGCGTCCTGGCGAGCCGCCGGGCGTGCGCCTGGAAACGATCGCAAGGGCGGGTGAGCGCGCGGCGCTGTGCCCGGTCACCCAGCAGGTTCGCGTCGTCGACCCCGAGGGCGTCGAAAGCCGGCCGCGTCCGGATCCGGCGACAGGGCCCGCAGCCTGCGCCGCCTACTGGCCCCGCCGGTCTGGATGGCACAGGATTGTCGATGGCGATGTCGAGACGGCTGTGTACGTCCACCCCGCCGATGCGGCACCGTCGCTGGCCCACAGCGCCAACCGGCAGGCGACGCTGGAGCGGGTGAACGCGGCTGCCGGGCGCGGAACGGGGGCGGTCGCCGCCGCTCCCGGATCGGCCTGGCCCTGGGCCGCGAGCCTTCTTGCCGTGCTGGGTTTGCTGTGGTGGCTGGAGCGACGATCGGCGCAGGGCCGGCGGCTCACCGGGCAGTAGGGGCGTCCCGTGACAGCACGCTTTGGGCAGACAAACAGTTCAAGGCGACGCAAGCTGTCGGCGGCTGACGTCAAAGCGTCATGCCACCCCGCTAGTCGAAGCGGAACGTTTGGAGGCCCTATGCTCAATCTCGTCATCGCGCTGTTTCTGGGCCTCACATCCGCCGCCCTCGCCCCCTGCCCCAAGGACGACCTCGCCTGCGCGCGGTCGCGGCTGGACGCTGATCTGCGGATGAACGACCTGACCACCGTGGGCACCCACAACAGCTACAAGCTGGCGATCCCGGCTGACGAGCTGGCCGTCATGGTCGCCGCGCGCGGCCCGGCGGCCCTGGGCATCGACTATGCGCACCGACCACTGGCCGAGCAGCTGGACGCCGGAGCGCGTCAACTGGAGATCGACGTCGTCGCCGACCCGCAGGGCGGGCGCTATGGGCGGCCCCTGACTGCCCTGGGGACCGGCGCGACCCTGACGCCCGACTTCGCAGCGGCTTTGGCCCAGCCGGGCTTCAAGGTCCTGCACATCCCAGATGTCGACTTTCGCTCCTCGTGCCTGACCTTCGTGGCCTGCCTCTCGCAGGTGAAGGCCTGGTCCGGCGCCCACCCTGACCACGCCCCCATCCTCATTCTGATCAATGCCAAGGACGGCCCCGCCAGCTTTCCCGGTGGCGTCACGCCCCTGGCTTTTGACGAAAAGGCCTTCGACGCGCTGGACGCCGAGGTTCGCACCGTGTTCGCCGAGGCCGATCTGATCACCCCCGACCGGGTGCGGGGCCAGCACGCCACCCTGCGCGAGGCCGTGCTGGCCCAGGGCTGGCCCAGCCTGGGCGCATCGCGCGGCAAGGTCTTCTTCGCCCTGGATGAAAGTCCCGAGAAGGTGGCGTTCTATCGCGGCGCCCGTCGTTCGCTGGAAGGCCGGGCCATGTTCGTCAACACGGACGAGGCTTCGCCGGCGGCGGCCTATCTGACCCTGAATGATCCGATCGCCCAGAAGGACCGCATTGCCGCCGCCGTGAAGGCCGGCTTCATCGTCCGCACGCGCGCAGACGCCGACACCCAGGCGGCGCGGGCCAACGACATCAGCCAGCGCATCGCCGCCCTGAGCAGCGGCGCGCAATATGTCTCAACCGACTATATCTGGGCCGACCCGCGCTTTGCCGGCGGCTATACGGTGCGCCTGAAGGGCGGCGACGTGGCCGTCTGCAATCCCGTCCGCGCGGCCGGGCGCTGCGCCGGCCTGGCTCTGGAAGCCCTGCCGGGCGCGCCAGCGCGGGGATCTCGCCCATAAGCAGCGACCGGACCTGACGACCCTTCTGCCCGGCCGTCGTCTCTGCGCGCGGCCGGGCTACAGGCGAGCGTCCGGCCTGCAACAGCCAACCAGACCGGCGATAGCCGACAGGGCCTCTATGTCGAAGGCGCTTTCCAGGGCGTCGGCGATCGCGTCCAGAGCGGCGTGCACGCGAAGGCTTTGGTCCAATCCATCCGACGCCACGCCCAGCGTTTCCAGAAAGGCCCGGCGCGCCGCGCCCTGGTTGAAGAGACCATGGACGTAGCAGCCCATGATCCGTCCATCGGCCGAGACCGCGCCATCCGTGGCGCCGCTATCCATCAGCAGCATCGGGCGCTCTGAACCGATCGTGCGCCCAACATGCATCTCGTAGCCCTCGAAGCGTCCGTCTGCCCCAGCCAGCCGGCCCGAAACGGGAGCCAGCACCTTGTCGCCGGTCAGAATCGTGTCGACCTCCAGAAGACCCAGGCCCTCGACGTGCTCCGGCGGCCCTTCGACGCCATCGGGATCGCTCAGGCTCCGTCCCAGCATCTGATAGCCGCCACAGACACCCAGCACCCTCCCGCCGCGCCGAACATGGGCGGCAAGGTCGATGTCCCAGCCCTGGGCGCGCAGGAAGGCCAGGTCCGCCAGAGTCGCCTTGGTACCGGGCAGGATCACCAGATCCGCGTCGCCCGGCAGGGCCTGGCCGGGCGGTATGAAGGTGAAATCAACGTCCGGCTCGACGCGCAGGGCGTCGAAGTCATCGAAATTGGCGATGCGTGACAGCATGGGCGCGACGATCTTCAAACGCCGCCCCTCGCCCGGCCTTGACCGGTCAAGGACCACGGCGTCCTCGGCAGGCAGCGACCGGGCGGACGAGAGCCAGGGGGCCATGCCAAGATCGGCCCAGCCCGTGCGCCTGACGATCTCGGTCCTCCCGTCATCGAACAGGGAGGGATCGCCTCTGAACTTGTTGATCAGGAAACCCTTGATCATCGCGCAGTCCGGCGCGTCGAGTACGGCGTGCGCGCCGACCAGGGCGGCGATGACATGGCCACGATCAATGTCGCCGACCAGCACCACCGGCACGTCAGCGGCGCGCGCAAAGCCCATATTGGCGATGTCGCCGGCGCGAAGATTGGTCTCGGCCGGGCTGCCGGCGCCCTCGACGATGACCAGATCGCATTGCGCCTCAAGCCGACGGAAGCTCTCCAGCACCGTGTCGAGCAGCGCGCCCTTCTGCGCCTGATAGCCGCGTGCCTGCCAGGTTCCCGCCATCTTGCCCAGCACCACCAACTGGGCGCCGACATCGCTCTGGGGCTTGAGCAGGACCGGGTTCATGTCGACGGTCGGCGGCGTGCGACAGGCCATGGCCTGCAGCGCCTGGGCGCGGCCGATCTCGCCGCCGTCCGCCGTGACAGCGGCATTGTTGGACATGTTCTGCGGCTTGAACGGCCGAACGTTCAGGCCGCGATTGGTGAACAGCCGGCACAGGCCCGCGACGAGCACGGACTTGCCGACATCGGATCCACACCCCTGAATCATCAAGGCGGCCAGGTCTGTTCTCCCAGAAAGTGTCCGACGGGGACGCGGCGACCGTCCCTTTTGGGGACAGCCGCCGTACCACGCTCGGCTCTAGAACCTGGCGCGAACGCCGATGAAGGCGCCGCGGTCGGGCACCCCATAGTTCAGGATGGTCTGGTAGTCCTTGTCGAACGCATTTTCGACCCGCCCATACACTTCAAGCGTGTCGTTGATCGGATAGGACGCCCGCAGATCGATCAGCGTGTAGCCGGCGACGGCGACGGTGTTGGCTTCGTTGTTGAACGTCTTGCCGACATGACGCGCGGCGATGGTTGTGTTCAGACCGACCGGCCAGCGATAGGTCGCCGACAGATTGGCCAGGGTCTTGGGCCGGCGGGTCAACTGTCGGCCCGCATTGGCGCCCGAGGCGTTTTCCGACTCCGTGTAGGCGTAGTTGCCGGCCAGGGTCAGGCGGTTGGTCGCCTCGAACTGGCCGATCAGCTCCAGACCCTTGGCCTGCGTCTTCTGAATGTTCTTGTAGTAGCCAAACCGGAAGACGCCGCCCGGGTTGCACGGGGCGCCGGTGGAGCCGAACGTGCACGAGAAGAAGCGGATCTCGTTATCGGCCTCACGGGCGAACACCGTGGCCGAGACCCTGGCCTTGCCGCCCAGAAGGCGTTGCTCGACCCCGGCGTCCCAGCTGTCGAACTTTTCGGGGCTCAGGTCCAGATTGCCGTATTCGCTATAGAGCTCGTACAGGCCAGGGGCCCGGAAGCCCTGGCCGAAGCTGGCCCGCAGCACGGTATTGCCCTCGTTCAGCGCCCAGGCGGCCGAGACCTGGCCCAGGGTGTGCTGGCCATAGGTGTCGTGGTCCTCGTAACGCAGACCACCCGTCAGGGTCAGACCCGCAATGACCTCGGCCTGAAGCTGGCCATAGAGGCTGTCGACGCCGACGCGGCCGGTGCGGAAGGCCGGATTGGGCTTTGTCAGGCTCGGCGAGCGGGTTTCCATCCGCGACCGCTCGCTTTCGGCGCCGAAGGAGGCAGTGAGGGTCTCGCTGAGCGCAAAGGCGCCTTGATACTCCCAGCGCTTGTTCCGGCCGGTGGCGTCGAAGGTCAGCGGAACGGCGGGACGCGCCGGATTGATGTTCTCGCGAGCGGTGTCGGTGTAGCCGTAGGCGATCCGGTTGGTCCAACGCCCGTCCAGCAGGGCGAAGTTCAGGCCGGTATAGATCACCAGCTCCTCGGTCCGGCCAAACTCGGCGGAGTCGGTGTTGAAGCCGTCAAAGTCGTTCTTGCCGCGCGAATAGACCGAGCGGACCTCGGCCGAGACCGAGTCGCTAAAGGCGAAACGCACCCGCCCCGAGAGGCCGGTGTTCTGATAGCCGTCCTTCTCCTTGCCGGGCCCGTAGGAGGAGAAGCCGTCGGTGGTGTAGTAGCTGCCCGCCAGCCGCCAGGTCAGGCGTTCGGCCACCCCGCCGGCGCCGGCGCGGATATAGGCGGTGTCGCGCGCGCCGCCCTCGACGCTGGCATTGCTCTCGAACGCCTCGGTCGGTTCGGCGGTGACCATGTTGACCACGCCGCCGATGGCCTGGCTGCCCCACAGAGTCGACTGGGCGCCGCGCAGAACCTCAATGCGCGAGACATCGCCGACCAGCAGGTTGCCGGAATTGTAGCCGCCCTGGGTCGAGGACGGATCGTTCAGCTTGACCCCGTCGATCAGCACGACGGTGTGCTGGGTTTCCGCGCCCCGGATATAGAGGCTGGTCGCCGAACCGGGGCCACCATTGCGGGCGAAGGTGACGCTGGGCGTCTGGGCCAGAAGCTCGACGGCCGTCGTGGCCTGGCTGGCCTTGATGGCTTCCGGCGTCAGAACGGTGATGGACGCACCGACCTTCTCGATAGGTTGCACCGACCGGGTGGCGGTGACCACCAGCCCCGCCAGGGCCGTGGCCCCGATGGTTCCGGCGACGTCGGTTTCAGGAGCCCTTTGCTCTTCGGCCATGGCGGCCCCGGAGATCAGGATAGTGGATATTGCGCTGGAGCACAGAAGCGCTCGGATCATGGTCTTTCCCTTTGAATGACCCGCGCACGTCCTCAAGCCCCAAACGCCAGGAAGCGCCCACGACGAGAGGCCGCGACGCGGCCTGACTGACATGTCGTTTCGCGGGAAATCCCGTTCGTTCGGCGCACCCCGGCCGGACGATGAACGACTGCGCCGGGCAGGTCTCCTGGCTCACGGGTCTAGGCTTGGCGCGTCGCCTTCCCAGGACCGAGGCCCCAGTGGCATGTGACGCGTAAGCTCGCCGCTTACAGTTGCGGGGGCAGCCGGGGTTTTGAACCCCGTTCCCTATTCATCCTCTTGCGAGGAACCTGACGCAAAAACAGCCCTATAGGTTGCGCCGCACACCGTCAATGCAGCGCTCTGGGCGGTCAGAAGCGACATGAGAGGCGTCGATAGTCTTCAAATCGAGCGTTCGTCATCCAGGCTGGTGGTCAGTCTGCTAGACAGCTCTTGTCTGACCGACTCGCCAATCCGGAGTGAATTTTATGCGTTTTCTGGCTCTTGGCCTGACGGTTTCGATGTCGATCCTGGCCGGCTGCGCGACGCCGCCCGGCGCCCCGGATGCGGTTCCGTTGGCGGCCTTTTTCGACTGCGCGCGCGACAGGGGCGTCCTGATTTCGGCCCACCGTGCGGTGCTGGACGACACCACGCCGGAGAACTCCCTGGCCGGCATTCGCGCCACCGGCACAGCCATCCGCCCTGCCCTCCTCGAGATCGACGTCACCAGGACCCGGGACGGCGCGCTGGTGCTGATGCACGACGAGACTCTGGATCGCACCACCACGGGCCGCGGCCGCGTCGCTGACAACACCCTGGCGCAGCTGCGCGCCACGCGCCTGATCGACGGTGCCGGCAAGGTCACGGAGGCGCCGCCCCCCACCTTGCGTGAGGCTCTGGATGCCGCAGGCGCGGTCGGGGCGAT
Organism: Caulobacter sp. ErkDOM-E; assembly: GCF_048541895.1. Classification (GTDB taxonomy): domain Bacteria; phylum Pseudomonadota; class Alphaproteobacteria; order Caulobacterales; family Caulobacteraceae; genus Caulobacter. Next base: position 2,349,820 of record NZ_CP183331.1, read on the forward strand.
TGTGACGCTGGACTTCAAGAGTTCAGGCGCGGATGGCGACGTCCTCACCCGGCAGGTGATCGCCGAGACCCGCGCCGCGCGCGCCCAGGGACGGGCGGTGCTGATCGTCTACAACGACGCGGACGCCCTGCGCCTGGCGCCCTTGGCCCCCGAGATGATGATCTCCGTGCCCGTGTCCGGCCTGGACCATCTGGCCAGCCTGACCCGCGGCGGGCTGCCGGCCCATCGCATCCTGGCCTGGACGGGAACCCGCGCCGAGAACCCGGCGCTGTGGGCCGACCTTCGCAAGGCCGGCGTGGAGCCGATGTTTGGAACCCTCGGCGCGCCGAGCCGCCGCGCGGACGACCGCTACGCGGCGGACGGCAATCCCAGCGAGTATGGCGATCTGGCCAGGGCCGGAGTCGCGGTGATCGCCACCGATACCCCCAAGGTCGTCAGGGCGGTGCTGGCGCAGGCGGTTGGCGCGCCTGCGGCCTGCAAGCTTGGCTGATCCTCACCCGCAACCTCGGCCTTGAGGGGGGGGATCCGAACAAACGTTTGGGATGGGCTCAACGGGCTCTGGCGTTTTGGTCCGGTTGGCCGCACAGTTTCGGCAAGGGGATCAGATCCGGAGTTCCGACGATGAAAATCTCACTTGTGATCCTGGCCCTGGGCGCGACGATCGCTGGCCCGGCCCTCTCGGCGCCCAAGGTCGCGACGGTTCGCGTCTCGATCGGACCCGACCTGGCCAAGAAGACCCAGACCCTGGATGCGCGCGAGTTCGACTATCTGACCCGCGAACTGAAACGCTCGGTCGAGAAGAGACTTGATCGTTCAGGCGCTCTGGATCCGGCCGGCGGTGAGCTGGACCTCGTCATCGAAGACGCCAGGCCCAATCGTCCCACCCTGCGGGAAATGAGCGCAAAGCCTGGGCTTTCCTATCAGAGCTTCGGCGTCGGCGGGGCCCGGGTCAGTGGTGAATACCGGGCCACTTCGGGCGCTCGCACGCCCGTGGCCTACAGCTGGTACGAAACCGATATTCGCTGGGCCCAGTACAATGGCACCTGGAGCGACGCCGACGAGGCGTTTGACCGGCTGGCCGTTCGATTGGCCAAGGATGAGTTCGGCGCCCACTAGCGCCGTCCTAAAGGGCGGCCACGCCCAATGAGTTCAAGAGGCGGGATCCAACCCGCCGTGTTCGGGAGAGGATTACGCGGAATGACCGATCGACCATCATCCTGGTCTCTGGCGGCGTTCGCCGCGCCCTGCCTGCCCCTTGCGGCGCTGGGCCTGCCGCTGGTGGTCTATCTGCCGGAATTCTATGTCAGCGAACTGGGCCTGTCGCTGGGCGTAGTCGGCGCCGCCTTCCTGATTGTCCGGCTGATCGACATCGTCTTCGACCCGTTCATCGGCGGCATCATGGACCGCACAGGAACCCAGTGGGGGCGGTTCAGGCCCTGGCTGGTGGCGGGCTCACCCCTTGTCATGCTGGGCGCGTTCGGCCTGTTCATGGCCCAGCCCGGTATCGGACCCGTGTATCTCTGGCTCTGCCTTATCGTCGTCTATGCCGGCTATTCGATGATGGCGCTGTCCCACACCGCCTGGGCCGCCGTGCTTTCGACCGACTATCAGCAGCGCTCGCGGGTCTATGGCTGGTGGCAAGCCGGCAATGTGGTGGGGATGATCCTGGTATTGACCCTGCCGCCGATCATCGCCCTGGCGTTCAAGGGTGATCACGCTGCGGGCATACGCTCGATGGGCTGGTTCATCGTCCTGCTGATCCCCCTGACCGTGCTGCTGGCGACCAGAACAGTCGGCGAGCGCCAGGCGCCCGTCGTTCGGCATCGTTCCGGGCTCACCCAGTATTTCGCACTGCTGAAGCGCAGCTCGACCCGCAAGCTCCTGATCGCCGACCTGCTGATGGGCCTGGCGCCGGGCATCGCCGGAGCCCTGTTCTTCTTCTTCTTCGAGCGCATCAAGGGCTTCGACAAGACCGAGGCCGGCATTCTGCTGCTGATCTATTTCGTGGCCGCCCTGGCCGGCGCGCCGCTGTGGCCGATGCTGGCCCGGCGGATCGGCAAGCATCACGCCCTGGCCGTAGCGTCGGTTGTCTATGCTGTGGTTCAGGTCTGCGCGGTGCTGACGCCCGCCGGCAATACGTGGGCGGGCATGCTGGTCCTGATCCTCGCCGGCCTGCCCTATTCCGCCGCGCCCTTGCTGGTCAGGTCCATGATGGCCGACATTGGCGACGAAGAACGCCTGGCCAGCGGCGCCGACCGGACGGGGCTGCTCTATGCCCTGGTCAGCGGCACCGTGAAGCTGGGCCATGCCCTGGCCATCGGCGCCTTCCCCTTGCTGGCCCTGTTCGGCTTCGACCCGAAACTGCCCACCCCGGTGGGCGAAACGGCTCTGATCGCGCTATACTCCGTGGTTCCAGCCGCTATGGGCCTTGTGGTCGCCGCCGTCATGCTGCGCTATCCGCTCGACGCGACTCGCGTCGCCGAGATCCAGCGCCAGCTCGCGGCGCGGGACGCGGCGACGCCGTCGCACCACGAGCCTGAACCGGATACGCATGCCGCCCTCGCCACCCCCGCCGAGTGACGTCGAACACCCGCTGTTCGCACTGATCGAGATCATGGCCCGCCTGCGCGATCCCGTGGGCGGTTGCCCGTGGGACCAGCAGCAGACCTTCGCCAGCATCGCGCCCTACACGGTGGAGGAAGCCTATGAGGTCGCCGACGCCATCGAGCGCGGCGACCTGGGGGATCTGAAAGAGGAGCTGGGAGACCTGCTTCTGCAGGTGGTCTTCCATGCCCGCATGGCCCAGGAGCAGGGCGCGTTCGACTTCGCCGGCGTGGCCGCGGCCATCTCCGACAAGATGATCCGCCGTCACCCGCATGTGTTCGGCGATCATGCCTATGACGACCAGGCCGCCCAGACGGCCGGCTGGGAAGCCCTGAAAGCCCAGGAGCGCAAGGCCAAGGCCAAGACAGGCGTTCTCGACGACGTGCCGGCGGGTCTTCCCGCCCTGACCCGTGCGGTGAAGCTGACCAAGCGCGCCGCCCGCGTCGGTTTCGACTGGCCTTCGACCAAAGAGGTGCTGGACAAGCTGCGCGAGGAGATCGCCGAACTGGAAGTCGAGATCGAGGCCGGCGACCGGGCCAAGGCGCGCGAGGAACTGGGCGATCTGCTGTTCGTCTGCGCCAACCTGGCCCGCAAGCTGGATGTCGAGCCAGAAGACGCCCTGCGCGCCACCAACGCCAAGTTCAGCCGCCGCTTCGCCTATATCGAGGCGGCGCTGGCCAGGGACGGGCGTACGCCCGATCAGTCGGACCTGGCCGAGATGGACGCGCTGTGGAACGCCGCCAAGGCGGACGAGAAGAAGAGCTAGCCGGCGACCATCACGAAGGCGTCGGGAAACTGGCGCTCAAACCGGCCCAGCGCCTGGGTATCCAGTCGCGCGACGATCGTCACGCCGCCCTCCGCTTCGTCCTCGCGGCTGAGCACGCGGCCGTTGCGATAGATCCAGGCCAGGGCTTCGCCCTCCCCCGCCGCGATCCGGACGGCAATGGGCGGGGAGTCGTCGATCAGGCCGCTGATGCGCTTGAGCAGCGCTTCACAGCCCTCGCCCGTGACCGCCGAGACGGCCGAGGCTTCGCTGCGTCTGGCGCTGCCTTCAACCTCCTCGCGGTCCTCTTCGGGGACGAGGTCGATCTTGTTCCAGACCTCGACCACCGTCTTGCCTTCGTCGAAGGTGACGCCCAGCTCGGCCAGCACCGTCTCGACATCGCGGGCCTGGGCCACGCTGTCGGGATTGGCGATGTCGCGGACGTGCAGCACGACGTCGGCCTCCTGCACCTCTTCCAGCGTGGCGCGGAACGCCTCGACCAGTTCGTGCGGCAGGTCGGAGATGAAGCCCACCGTGTCCGACAGGATCGCGGGGCGACCGTCGGGCAGCTTTACCGTCCGCAGGGTCGGATCCAGAGTGGCGAACAGCATGTCCTTGGCCAGGACTTCGGCCTGGGTCAGCCGGTTGAACAGCGTCGACTTGCCGGCGTTGGTGTAGCCCACAAGGGCCACGGTCGGGTACGGCACCTTCTTGCGGGCCTTGCGATGCAGGGTGCGTGTGCGGCGCACCTCTTCCAGCTCGCGCTTCAGCTTGAGAATGTTGTCGGCGATCAGACGCCGGTCGAGTTCGATCTGGGTTTCGCCGGGACCGCCGGTGTTACCGGTGCCGCCGCGCTGGCGCTCAAGGTGGGTCCAGGTGCGGACCAGGCGCGAGCGTTCATAGTCCAGACGCGCCAGTTCGACCTGCAGCTTGCCTTCGCGCGTGCGGGCGCGGCGGGCGAAGATCTCGAGGATCAGACCGGTCCGGTCCACGACCTTGACGTTGAGCCCGCGCTCCAGATTGCGCTGTTGCACGGGCGTCAACTGGTCGTCGAACACCGCGACGTCGATCTTCTCGACCTCGCAGATCGCCGCGAACTCCTCGATCTTGCCCTTGCCGAACAGCGTCGCAGGCGTGACCACGCGCAGGGGCGCGATCACCGTCTCGACGACATTCAGATCGAGGGCCAGCGCCAGGCCGACCGCCTCCTCGAGGCGCGACTGAGGGTCACGCGCCAGAGCGGCGGCCGGGCCTCGCAGAGGCCGCACCGGGTGGATGACGAGCGCCCTAAGAACCGGCGCGGCGTGGTCTACGGATTTTGAGGATTTGGACAAGCGTCTCTAATTCAATCGTCGGAGTCGGCGCTCGGCTCGTACAGCTGGACGGGCTGGGCCGGCATGATGGTCGAGATGGCGTGCTTATAGACCAGTTGCGACTGGCCGTCGCGACGCAGCAGGACGCAGAAGTTGTCGAACCAGCTGACAACGCCCTGAAGCTTGACGCCATTGACGAGGAAAATGGTCAGCGGCGTCTTGGACTTGCGCACGCTGTTCAGGAACGTGTCCTGTAAGTTTTGTTTCTTTTCGGCAGACATGGGGGTTCCCCTCTTATTGTTTCGGAGGGCAAAGCACCCTCCACACAAACAAGTTCATGCTAGATCATTTTCCACTGAACGCGATCACCATTCGGTGGAAAAATGCGCCCTGCGTCGAATTCGCGCTGTTTCAGACCAGTCGTTTTCGACCTGTCCGTCAGACGGCTTTTTCGCGGGCGCGCTGGATATAGAGACTCCGAAGCCGCGTCGCCACCGGGCCAGGCGCCCCATCGCCAACCTTCACGCCATCGACGCTGACGATCGGCATCACCAGGGTGCCGGCCCCGGTGATGAAGGCCTCCCGCGCGGCTTGCGCCTCGGCGATGGTGAAGGGCTTTTCGTTGATCGGCAGGCCCGCTTCGCGGATCACCTCGAACAGGGTGGAGCGGGTCACGCCGTGCAGGATGTTGGCCTGGGTGTCGCGCGTGCGCAGATGACCTTCGGCGTCGACGATCCAGGCGTTGGATGACGCGCCCTCGGTCACCAGCCCCAGGTCATCGACGAACCAGGCTTCGATCGCGCCGCGCTCACGGGCCGCTTGCTTGGCCAGGGCGTTGGGCAGCAGACCGACCGACTTGATGTCGCAGCGGCCCCAGCGGTTCTCGGGAACGCTGATGACCGCCGCGCCCTGCGCCGCCTTGCGCTCGGCCAACTGAGGATCGGTCGACTTGGCCGTGACCACCATGGAGGGCGCAACGGCGGGATTGGGAAAGGCGTGGTCCCGACGGGCGACGCCGCGCGTCACCTGCAGATAGACCAGACCATTGCGCACCATATTGCGGCGCACCGCTTCGCGAAGCACGACGGTCAGGGCCGCCTGCCCCATGGGATGGGCGATGCGCAGGGAGTCCAGGCTGCGCCAGAGCCGGGCGAAATGGCCCTGGGCGTCGGCCAGCTTGCCATCGAACACGGCCCAGACTTCATAGACGCCGTCGGCCAGCTGATAGCCGCGATCCTCGATATGTACGGCAGCCTCGCCGTGCCGGACGAAGCGGCCGTTCACATAGGCAAAACGCGACATCTATTCTTCCTCGTCCGCCCGCGCGCCAGCGACGCCCAGGGACTTGAGCTTGCGGTGCAGCGCCGAGCGCTCCATGCCGATGAAATTGGCGGTACGCGAGATGTTTCCGCCAAAACGCAGGATCTGGGCGTGCAGATATTCGCGCTCGAACAGCTCCCGCGCCTCGCGCAGCGGCAAGGCGATGATCCGTTCGGCCCCGATCGCGCCGGCATGGCCGGCCGAAGGCTGCTCGGCGCCGGCCAGCATCTCGGCGGTGATCAGTTCGCCCGGCTCGCCGGCCGCCAGGATCAGCATGCGCTCGACGTTGTTGCGAAGCTGGCGGACATTGCCCGGCCAGGTCTGCACCTGCAGCGTCGCCAGCGCGTCGTCGCCCAGGCGGCGGCGCGGCAGGCCGGTCGCCTCGACAATGCGGTCGATGAAGAAGCTGATCAGTTCCGGAATGTCTTCGCGGCGCTCAGACAGGCCTGGCACCCGCACGGGCACGACGTTCAGGCGGTGAAACAGGTCCTCGCGGAACCGTCCCGCTGCGATCTCGTCGCGCAGGTCGCGAGAGGTCGAGGAAATGACGCGAACATCCACCTGAACGTCGCTGTCGCCGCCCACGCGGCGGAAGCGCTGCTCGACCAGCACCCGCAGGATGCGGCTCTGGGTCTCGCGCGGCATGTCGGCCACCTCGTCGAGATAGAGGGTGCCGCCGTGGGCCCGCTCGAACACGCCGATCTTGCGCGGACGACCGCCCTCGCCTTCCTCGCCGAACAGCTCAACGTCGAGACGTTCGGGGGCCATGCCGGCCGCGCTGACCGCCACGAATTCCTGCCGGGTCCGGGCGCTGGCGCCGTGGATCAAGCGGGCCACGAGCTCCTTGCCCGCACCAGGCGGTCCGGAGACCAGCACCCGGCTATTGGCGGGAGCCACCTTGGCGATCATCTGGCGAAGGGCCTGGGCTGCGGCCGATTTTCCCATCAGGCCGTCAGAGGTGAAGCTCTGGGCGCGCAGCCTGCGGTTCTCGCGCTTGAGGCCTGCCGCCTCCAGCGCACGCTCGACCACCAGCAACAGCCGATCCGACTTGAACGGTTTTTCCAGGAACTCGTAGGCGCCGCGCTTGATGGCGCTGACGGCGGTCTCGATATTGCCGTGGCCTGAGATCATGATCACCGGCAGGTCAGGGTCGAGCTCCTTGACCATGTCGAGCAGTTCAAGCCCGTCCATGCCCCCGCCCTGCATCCAGATGTCCAGCACCAGCAGAGCTGGTTTGCGGGCGCGCAGGGCCGCCAGCGCCTGATTGGAATCCGCGGCGGTTCGCACGGCATAGCCCTCGTCCTCGAGGATGCCGGCCACGAGGTCGCGGATATCGGCCTCGTCGTCCACAACAAGCACGTCAGCGCTCATATCATCTCCTCAACGCCACCGAGGGCCGCGGCGGGCAGCCGCGCGGTCGTCGGAAATTTCAGGATCACCCGGGCTCCGGGCGCTTGGTGGGCATCGGTCAGGACCAGAGTTCCCTCGTGGTCCTCCATGATCCGCTTGACGATCGCCAGGCCAAGGCCTGTGCCCTTCTCGCGGGTCGTTACGTAAGGCTCGGTCAGGCGATCGCGATCGCGGGCCGGAAGGCCGACGCCGTTGTCCTCGATGATCACGCTAAGACCCTGGTCGTCGGTCACCAGGGTCGCGGTGATCCTGCCGGCCGGTTCAGGGGTGATGTGTCGCCGCGCACCGACCGCTTCGCCGGCGTTCTTGAGGATGTTGGTCAGGGCCTGACCCACCATCCGCGCGTCGCACTGGATGAGTACGTCCTCGCCCGGCTCAATCAGGACGACCTCGATCTCGGGATCCACGAACCGCTGGGCGAAGACGCCCTGGCGCAGCATCTCGGTCAGGTTGGCCGGCTCGAAACGCGGCGCGGGCATCCGCGCGAACGCCGAGAATTCGTCGACCATCCGGCCGATATCGCCCACCTGGCGGATGATGGTTTCGGTGCAGCGGTCGAAGGTCTCCAGATCGCTGGTGATCTCCTTGCGATACTTGCGCTTGATGCGTTCGGCCGACAGCTGGATCGGGGTCAGCGGGTTCTTGATCTCGTGGGCGATCCGCCGGGCGACGTCCTTCCAGGCGGCGTTGCGCTGGGCGGCGACCAGACGGGTGATGTCGTCGAAGGTCAGGACCAGCCCTTCGGCGACATGACCGGCGCCGCGCACGCGCAGTCGGCGGGTCTCGCCGTCGCGCACCAGATCGATCTCGACCTCGGCGTCAGACCGCCCCTCCAGGATGGTCTCGACAACGATATCGAACTCCGGCGCGGCCGCGATGAGGTCCAGGCCGACGGCGTCTTCCTGCAGACTGAGCAGGGTCACGGCGCGACGATTCAGAGCCGAGATCCGTCCCTGGGCGTCCAGGCTGACCACCCCGGCGCTGACACCTGACAGCACCGTCTCGATGAACTGGCGTCGGGTTTCGGCGTCAAGACTGGCGGTTCGCAACGCCGCCTGCTGAACCTGAAGATCTGTGGTCATCATGTTGAACGCGTTGGATAATGCCCTGATCTCATCAGGTCCGACTTCAGCGTCAACCCGAGCATCCAGATCGCCCGCCGACACCCGTCCGGCGGCTTCCACCAGTCCGGCGACGGGGCCGGCGATCGAGTTGGCGGCGGCTATGCCGACCCAGACCGCAGCGACCAGCACCAGCAGCGCGGTTTCCACATAGCTGAGGCCAAAAATGGCCTGGATCCGCCCCCGACTCCGCTCGGCGTCGCGATAGGAGATCAGCGAGTCTTCAGCCTCGATCAGGTGACTCAAGATCCCCGTGTCGATCGGGCGAACCACATAGAGATAGGCGTCCGGAAACGCCTTCAGGCGATAGAGCGCGCGGAACAGGTCCGATGACACGAAGCGCTGCGCCATCGCTTCTCCGGTATCGGTGCCCTGGAAGGTCGACGGCGGCGGCGCCAGGAAGGCGGGTGCGCCGGGCATCTCGGCCCGCGCCAGAATGCGCCCGTCGCGGTCGAGCACATAGGCGGCGGAAAAGCCGCTGTTGGCGGTCTCGCCGGCCAGGAAATGGCTGAACACCACCGGCGACTGCGAGATGGCCGGCGCGGCCTCGTTCAGGTTGGCGGCCATCGGGCGAATATGTTCGCTGATATAGTTCGTCTGTTCGGCGACATAGGATCGCGCCACCTTGGCCGAGTTCTCGACCACGGTCCTGACCCGCTGGCTGAACCAGCCCTCGACCCCGCGATTGACCAGGACGCCGAAGAACAGCGCCACGATGACGGCGGGGGCCACGGCGGCGAACGAGAACAGACCCACGAAGCGCAGATGCAGGCGCGCGCCGGCGTCATTGGCCCGGGCGTCGATCATCTCGAACAGGCGCAGGCCGACCACGGTGGCGATCGCCAGGATCAGCACCAGATTGAAGCCCAGCACGATCAGGATGGCCGTGCTGGCGGGGCTGATCGGACCGCTTTCGGGCGGCGACGAGGCCAAGGCCACGCCCGTAACGGTCAGGATCACCGCCAGGGCATAGGCGCCGCCGATCACATAGCGCGATCGCAGCCGCTCCCGCCACCAGACCCAGCTGAACCGGGGCGGCGGGCTTTCGGACCCGAATGCGGACATGACGGACGCCATGAGGTCAGTCTAGAAGTGGGTGTGCCCCAAAATCAACAGCTATGTGCCAAATAAGCTTCAGCGCCGTCCGCGGGTCATCTCCACGCCCAGGTCCTGGATCTTCTTGCGCAGGGTATTGCGGTTCAGACCGAGGATCTCGGCGGCCCTGACCTGGTTGCCGCGGGTGGCCGACAGGGTCAGCTGGATCAGCGGGCGCTCGACCTCCTGAAGAACCCGATCGTACAGGCCCGCCGCCGGAACGCCGTCAGGCTGGTCGGCGAAATGACCCGCCAGGTGACGCTCCACCAGCATCGACAGGGTGACAGGCCCCTCTTCCGACCGAACGGCCGGCGTATGGTCCTGAAGCTCGCGATCGACGATCCGGGCGGTGATCAGCTCCTCGGCATACAGGGCGCACATCCGCCGGATCAGGTTTTCCAGCTCGCGGACATTGCCGGGCCAGGAATGGGCCTTCAGGCGATCCAGGGCGCTGGAATCGATGGTCTTGGACGGCAGCCCCTCCCGCGCGGCGCGCAGCAGGAAGGTGCGGGCCAGGTCCGGAATGTCCTCGGTGCGATCGCGCAGCGGCGGTAGGCGCACGGGCGCCACGTTGAGGCGGAAGAACAGGTCCTCGCGGAACAGGCCCTGCTGGATCAGCCCCCGCAGGTCACGGTTGGTGGCGGCGATGATCCGCACATTCGGCCGGCGCCCGGTCTTGGGATTGAGCACCGGCTCGGTGCCGTCGATCACGCGCAGCAGGCGGGTCTGGGCGTCCAGCGGCATGTCGCCGATCTCGTCCAGGAACAGGGTGCCGCCGTCTGCCTCGATCAGGCGGCCCAGATCGCCCTCACCGCGCCCGAACAGCTCGGTTTCGACCCGCTCGCGGGGAACCGCCGCCAGGTTGATGACCACGAACTTGCCGTCGCGACGGCGTCCCAGCTCGTGCAGGGCCCGGGCGACCAGCTCCTTGCCGGTGCCGCTTTCGCCCAGGATCAGCACCGTCAGGTCGGCGCCGACCAGACGCGCGATGGTGCGATAAACCTCCTGCATCGGCGCAGAGCGGCCGATCAGCGGCAGGCGTTCGTCGCGCATTGCCCGCGCCTGGGCCTTAGACGCCTCGGCGTCTGCCGGACGCGAAAGGGCCCGGCGCGCCGCTGCGGTGACGTCGTCAAGGTCGAACGGCTTGGAGATATACTCGAACGCCCCCGCGTCGGCGGCGTTGACCGCCGTCAGCAGCGTATTCTGGGCGCTCATCACGATGATCGGCAGCTTGGGCCGCTCCTTGCGGATGCGCGGCAGCACGTCGAAGACGTTCTCGTCGGGCATCATCACGTCGGTGACGACCAGGTCGCCCTCGCCGTCCATGACCCACTTGAGCAGGGTGGTGGCATTGCCTGTGGCGCGCACCTGATAGCCCAGCCGGGTGAAGGCCTGGCTGAGAACGAGCCTCACCGACGAGTCGTCGTCGGCGATCAGGATCTTCTTGCTGGCGGCATTCATGCTTACGCGTCTCCGACGGAAGGTGCAGGCGCCACGGGCAGCAGCACGCGAAACACGGTGCGGCCGGGCTCGGACTCGAAATCGATCAGGCCGCCATGGGCGGTGACAAGCTTGGTGACCAGGGCCAGGCCAAGGCCGGTGCCGTTGGGCTTGGTGGTGACGAAAGGCTGGAAGAGATGGTCGCGCAGGCTCTGAGGCACGCCGGGACCGTTGTCCTGGATCCGGATCTCGATGGGCGCGCCGCTGGCGGCCTTGCCGTCGGCGCCGCGCACCCGAACGCCGGGGCGCCAGGCCGTGTGGATCGAGATCGCGCCGCGCCCGTCGCCGCGCATGTGAGCCGCTTCGGCGGCGTTCTTCACCAGGTTCAGGAAGATCTGGATCAGGTGATCCTCGTCGCCCCACACCGGCGGCAGCGAGGGGTCATAGGTCTCGCGCAGGGTCAGGCCGTCGGCCACGCCATTGGCGACCAGGGCGCGAATGCGGTCCAGAACCTGATGGATGTTCACGGCCTCGCGCGGCGTCGGCAGGTCTTCGGAGAAGGCCTCCATGCGATCCACCAGACGGCGGATGCGGTCGGTCTCATCGACGATCAGCTGGGCCAGCGGCTGGTCGGCGGCTGAAGCGCCGGTCTTGAGCAGCTGGGCCGCGCCGCGAATGCCGGCCAGCGGGTTCTTGATCTCGTGGGCCAGCATCTTGCCGAGCCCGACGACCGAGCGAAGACCGGCGGCGTCCGCGCCGCGATCCACGCCCAGCACGCCTTTGACATGCAGGGTCAGCAGCACCGAACCATCGCCCAGCGGCGCGGCGGCGCCATCGGCTTCGAAAGGCGGCTGACCGAAGAGATTGACCTCGACGCCATGCTCGCGAACCGGCGCGCCTTCGAAGATCGCCCGATCCAGCAGCGAGACCAGAACCGAGCCCGGCGGCAGGGCGGCGCGGAAACGACCGCGCGCCAGCAGCGACAGGCCGTGGCCAAAGAGCGCCTCGGCGGCTTCATTGACGGCCACCAGACCGCCCTTGCTGTCGACGACCAGCGCCGGCTCCGGGCTGAGGTCAAAGGCGGCGGCCTTCAGCGCCTCGGGCGCCTTGCCGCTCAGAACACGGGCATGGTCGCTCATGCGGCGATCCTCCGGTCTCCCAGCCAAAGGCGCGTCAGAGCGCCTTCGACCAGTTCAGGTTCATCCAGACGACACATCGAGGCGCGCGCGGCGCGGCGCGCCTCGGGCGTCTCGGGCCATGGCGCGGCTTCGATGTAGGAGGCCAGGTGCTTGCGGAACATTTTCAGACCCAGGGGCTGGCCATAGAAATCCAGGCTTCGGCGGAAATGGGTGAGAGCGATAGCCAGCCGTTCCTCGGCGTCGGGCTCGACAAAGGCGCGGCCCTCAAGCGCCGCCTCGATGGCCCCGGCGATCCACGGGCGTCCATAGACGCCACGGCCGATCATCACGCCGTCGGCGCCCGACTGATCCAGCGCCATGCGCGCGCTGGCGCCATCGACGATGTCGCCATTGACCAAGACCGGGATCGACACCGCCGCCTTGACCTCGGCGACAGCCGACCAGTCAGCGACGCCCTTGTAGAACTGGCTGCGGGTGCGGCCATGAACCGTGATCGCCTTCGCGCCAGCCGCTTGGGCCCGGCGCGCGATATCGGCGGCGTTGCGGGTGTTGTCGTCCCAGCCCAGTCGCATCTTCACCGTGACGGGCACAGTCACCGCCTGGACCGCAGCGGCGACCAGGGCTTCGGCCAGGTCCGGATCGCGCATCAGGGCTGAGCCGCACTGCTGGCCGCCGGAGACTTCCTTGGCGGGACAGCCAAAGTTCAGGTCGACGATCTCGGCGCCGGCCTCGGCGGCCATGCGGGCGCCCTTGGCCATCAGAGCAATGTCGCGACCGACCAGTTGCACCACCATCAGCGGCAGCCCTTCGCCCACAGCGGCGCGACGCACGACGTCAGGCCGCCCCCGCGCAAACTCGGCGCAGGCCACCATCTCCGTCGCCACATAAGGGGCGCCGAGCGCCGTGGCCGTTTCTCTGAAGGGCAGATCGGAAATGCCGGTCATGGGCGCGATCCACACGCGCCCAGGCACTTCCACTCCGCCGACCTCGAGCTTGTTGCTCATTTTGTAATCATCCCCGACGCTGTGTTTTTAGGCATATTGTGCGGCGCAGTAAAGCCCGGATCGACTGGACAACCGCAACGGCCGGACTAAACAGCGGCATGACCTTTTCCGCCGTGATCGTCGCCGCCGGCTCCGGAACCCGGGCCGGCCCTGGCCAAGCCAAACAATGGCGATCCGTGGCCGGTAAACCCGTTTTGCGCTGGTCGGTCGAGAGCTTCATCGCCGCAGGCGCGGTCGATGTGATCATCGTGGCGTCTGAAGACGGCGCGCTGATCCTGCCCGATGTGCTGGCGAGCCTGAAGGGCTGGCGCAGCGTTCGGGGCGGCGCGACGCGCGCGCTGTCCGTTCAGGCGGGCCTCGCAGCGCTTTCACAGCGACCGACGGAAGAGCCGGTGCTGGTGCACGACGCCGCCCGGCCCTTCCTGAGCCGCAAGACCATCGACGATCTGCTCGGCGCCCTGACCGACGCGGACGGCGCCCTTCCCGCCCTCCCCGTCGCCGACACCCTGAAGCGTACCGACCCCGGCGCGCCGCTGACCACGACCTCTCGCGACAATCTGTGGCGGGCCCAGACCCCGCAGGCGTTCAGGCGAGGCGCCCTCGTCTCGGCCTATCTGGCCTGGCATGGCCAGGCCGAGCCCACCGACGACGCTCAGGTCGTGGAGGCCGCCGGCGGCCGCGTCGTCCTCACGCCGGGCGACCCGCTGCTGATGAAACTGACCTATCCGGAGGATTTCGCCATGGCTGAACGACTGGCGGGCGCGGCCCGCATCACCCGCATCGGCCAGGGCTTCGACGCGCACCGTTGGGGGCCGGGCGACTCGGTGTGGCTGTGCGGCGTGGAGATCGTCCATGACCAGACGCTGATCGGACATTCCGACGCCGACGCCGGTCTGCACGCCCTGACCGACGCCCTGCTGGGCGCCATCGGCGAAGGCGATATCGGCGATCACTTCCCGCCCACCGACCCACAATGGAAGGGCGCGGCCTCCGACAAGTTCCTGATCCACGCCGCCGAACTGGTGCGCGCCCGGGGCGGCACGATCATCAATGTCGATGTCACGCTGATCTGCGAGCGACCCAAGATCAAGCCGCACCGGGCCGCCATGCGCGAGCGCCTGGCCCAGATCCTGGCGCTACCGCTGGACCGGGTCAGCGTCAAGGCAACCACCACCGAGCAGATGGGTTTTACCGGGCGCGGCGAAGGTCTGGCGGCCCAGGCCGTCGTGGCGGTCGAGACTCCGGCCTGAGGGGTATAGTCTGGGCGAAGAGAATCCGCTGGAGAGCCGCATGTTTCCGCTAGAGATCGAAACCCTGGCCCGCCTGCTGGTCGCCGAGGCCCGAGAGAAGTCCCTGAGACTGGTCGCCGCCGAAAGCTGCACGGGCGGTCTGGTGGCCGGGGCGATCTGTTCGATCTCGGGCGCGTCGGACGTCTTCGAACGCGGTTTCGTCACCTACACCAATCGCGCCAAGTCCGAGATGCTGGGCGTGCCCGGCGATCTGATCGCCGACCATGGCGCGGTCTCCGAGCCGGTCGCCCGGATGATGGCCGAGGGCGCTCTGGCCAACAGTCATGCTCATGTCGCGGTCTCGATAACCGGCATCGCCGGGCCGGGCGGCGGCACGCCGATGAAGCCCGTCGGCACCGTCCACTTCGCCGTGGCCCGCGCCAATCGCTCGCTCGTGCATCGCCACGAGACCTTTGACGGCCAGACGCGCGAGGCTGTGCAGCTGGCGGCCGTGCGCACGGCGCTGGAAATGCTGCGCGAGGCCGTGGCCTAGAGATGCCGGAAGCCGCGCCCTCGGACTGGCGGCGGTTCGTCGGGGCGGGACTGTCGAAAAACGCCCTGGCCGCAGCGGCGGCCCGCAAAAGCGAAATCCGGCACGCGATCCGGGTCTCGGCGGCCGTAGGCGCGGCCTATGCCGTGGCCACCCTGCTCAAGCTGCCGCAGGGCTATTGGGCGGTCTTCACCGCCGTCATCGTGGTGCAGACCAGCATCGGCGCGACGATCACCGCCTCGATCGAGCGCTTCATGGGGACGGTGGTCGGCGCCGTGGTCGGGGCGGCGGCGGCCTATCTGCATCTGCGCTATCCGGCGTTTGGCGGGCTGATCCTGTGCGTCGCTGTGGCCTTGCTGTCGTTCCTCGCCGCCGTGCGGCCGACCTTCAAGGTCGCCCCCGTGACCGCCGTGATCATGCTGATCGGCATGACCACCCACATGGATCCGCTGACCGCCGCGATGTACCGGGTGATCGAGATCACCGTCGGCAGCCTCGCAGGCGTGGCGGCAACCTTGCTGATCTTCCCCGCGCGGGCTCACGGAGCGATCGTCCAGAGGGTGCGCGAGATCGTCGATCTCAACGCCGGTCTGCTGTCGCACTACGCCCGGGTCCTGCGCGGCCAGCCCAGCGATCTGGTGGCGGCCGACCAGTACGACGCCAACCGGGTGATCATGGCCAGGCTGCAGACCGACATGGCGGAGGCCGACCGCGAGACGGCTTCGCGCCTCAGCCTCAGATCAGCGCCCGAGGCCCTGCCCCGCACCCTCTGGCGGCAGCGCAACGACATCGTGATGATTGGCCGGGCGCTGGTCCAGCCGATCGCCATCCCGGGCCTGGCCGAGCCGGCGGCCGCCATGCTCGACGCCGCCCGAACCTTCCTGATCCAGGCCGCAGAGCTGATCCAGATGGGCGCGCGCCCTGATCGCCTGGCCTTTTCGCAGGCCCATGTCCGCTTTCAGGAGGCGGTTGAAGGGCTGCGCGCCGATGGCTCGATCCGGGACCTGCCGTTCGACGACGCGGCGCGGATCTTTGGTCTGGTGTTCGCGGTCGAGAACCTGCACGCCAATCTCGGCGACTTCGCCGACCGCTTGGAAGAGCGCAATGAGGCCGCAGACTAGGACCCGGGGGCCCCATGGATCTGTCGGGCGCGCGCCTCGAAACAGGCGATCAGCTTGTCGGCCGCGCGATCCAGATTGGCCGCCAGCAGGGCGTCGAGCATGCGCGACTTGAACGCGAAGTCGATGACAAATTCGACAGTGGTTTCAGCGCCTTTGGGCGTGAACTTCCATTGATTTGAAAGCCGCTTGAACGGGCCGTACAGCAGGCTGACATCGACCGTCAGATGCTCGGCGTCGCGACGCACGCGCGTGGCGAACTTCTCTTTCAGGAACGAGAAGCCGACCTGGGCCTCGGCGTCGACGGTGCTGACCGCACCGTCCTGACGGGCGTTCCAGGTGCGCATGGCGGTGATCCACGGCACGAAGTCGGGATAGGCGTCCACGTCGCCGACCAGCACGAACAGCTGCTCGGGCGCATAGGGCAGAACCCGCGTGACGACGTGACGATGCAAGCCTAGGCCGTCCGGGCGTCGAGGGCGCGGCGCGCCGCCTGCAGCTTGGCGAAGTCTTCACCCGCATGGTGCGACGAGCGGGTCAGCGGACTGGCCGAGACCATCAGGAAGCCCTTGGCCCGGGCGATGGCCTCATAGGCCTTGAACTCCTCGGGCGTGACGAAGCGGTCGATGGCGGCGTGCTTGCGGGTGGGCTGCAGGTACTGGCCGATGGTGATGAAGTCGACGCCGGCCGAGCGCATGTCGTCCATCACCTGCATGACCTCTTCCTTGGCCTCGCCCAGACCGACCATCAGGCCCGACTTGGTGAACTGGCCCGGATCGCGCTCCTTGACCCGCTCCAGCAGGCGCAGGGAGTTGTAGTAGCGGGCGCCCGGGCGGATCTTCAGATAGAGCCGTGGCACGGTTTCGAGGTTGTGATTGAAGACGTCCGGGCGGGCGTCGATGACGACGTTTTCCGCGCGATCCTTGCGCAGGAAGTCGGGGGTCAGGATCTCGATGGTCGTGCCCGGCGCGGCGGCGCGGATGGCCAGGACGACTTCGGCGAAGTGCTGGGCCCCGCCATCGGCAAGGTCGTCGCGGTCCACAGAGGTGATGACCACGTGCTTGAGGCCCATCTTGGCGACGGCCTCGGCCACGCGGCGCGGCTCATCGGCGTCCAGCGCTTTGGGCAGGCCGGTGGCGACATTGCAGAAGGCGCAGGCCCGCGTGCAGATCTCGCCCATAATCATCATGGTGGCGTGCTTCTGGCTCCAGCACTCGCCGATGTTCGGACACGCCGCTTCCTCGCAGACCGTGGTCAGCTTGTGCTCACGCACGATGCTTTTGGTCTCGTTGTACTGGCCTGAGCCGGGCGCCCGGACGCGGAGCCACTCGGGCTTGCGCAGCACCGCCGTATCGGGGCGGTTCTGCTTTTCGGGGTGGCGCGCCGCCCGGTCTTCCGGGGTGCGTGCCGTCAGCGTGTCGATCACTGTGGCCATGGCGCCTAAATCGGTCTTCTTGCCCTCCGGATCAAGCACGCGATCTTGCATGAGGCGCGAAGGCGCGAAATGAGTGCATCATATGCGTCGCCTCCTCCTCGCCGTCCTGATGTTCCTGCCCCTCGCCGGCTGCGGTGATGGCGACGCCCGCGCGCCGTTCGCCGACAGTCGGACACCGCCATCCATCACACCCAGATTCTACGCGCCGGATAACTGGGCCTGGGGCTATGTGCGGGTCGGAAACGGCCCGGCGCAGCGCTATGGCGTGTCGGCCCCCCCGATCGGTCCGCGCGCCACGGTCGTGATTCTGACCGGCTACGCCGAGCCGGCGGAAAAGTGGTTCGAGACGGCGCGACATCTGAACAAGGACGGCTACACGGTCTGGGTGCTGGAGCGGCAGGGCCAGGGCGGTTCCGAGCGCCTGACGCCCTGGCGCGATGTCGGCCATGTCGACAGCTTCGAGCCCGACGCCGCCGCTGTCCGCGCCCTGGTCAATGTGGTGATCCGACCCAAGGGCGACCGGCCGCTGGTGGTTCTTGCCCATGCCGATGGCGGCCTGGTGGCCTTGCGGGCCGTCGAGACCGGCCTGCCGGCCGATGGGGTGATCCTGTCCTCGCCGGTCTTCGCGCTGCAAAGCTCGCCTGCCCAGACGACACAGGTCGCTGTCTGGGCCAGTCGTCTGAAGCTGGGCTGGATCAGGCCGCCCGGCGCGCCTGGCTGGATCCGCGATGCGCCTGTCGGCGTCGCGGCCGGCATGACCGATGACAAGACACGGGGCGCGGTCCAGCAGGCCTGGCTGACCGCCAATCCCGACCTTCGCATGGGCTCACCCAGCGTCGGCTGGCAGGCAGCCCTGGTCGAAGCGTCCGAGCGCGCCCGCGCCGATGTCTCCAGGGTCAGGGCGCCGGTGCTGATGCTGCACGGGGGCAAGGATCGCTTGACGACCCCCGCGATCCTGGCCGGCGCCTGCGCCGCGATCGCCGACTGCCGGGCGGCGGCGCTTCCCGCCGGTCATCACGACCTGCACATGGAATCAGACGCCGTAAGGGACGCCTGGCTCGTCGAGATCGAGCACTTCATCAAGGCCCGCATCGCGGCCAAGGCGCCGCGCCACAAGGGCTGATCCTGCGGTTTGTGACTCTTCCTTGCAAAGCTGGACCTTCCCCGGCAGTCTCGCGACCTAACGAACGAAAGCCATGACGCTTTTCGGGGAGGTTGCGCCGGGATGCCGGTAGTTTTTAAAGCGGAAGATGGCCAGAAGGCCCTCTTCGACGCCCTCATCGATGCGCGCGACACCTATGGCGCCAAAAAGCCCATCCTTGAGGATCAAGATCGCAACCCGCTCAGCTATACCGACCTGATCCGGGCGAGCTTTGCTCTGGGCCGCAAGATCGCGGCCATGACGAAGCCCGGCGAGAACGTCGGCGTGCTGCTGCCCTCGGGTTCGGCGGCCGTAGTGACCTTCTTTGCCCTGCACGCCTTCGGTCGCGTGCCGACCATGCTGAACTTCACGGCCGGCCTGCGAAACCTGAAGGCCGCCTGCCAGCTGGCCAAGGTCAAGCGCGTCCTGACCGCTCACAAGTTCATCGAGCTGGGCAATCTGCACGACATCGTCGATGCGCTCGAAGCCCAGGCGTCGATCACCTATCTGGAAGACGTGCGCGGCACGATCGGTCTGGCCGACAAGCTGTTCGCCGCTGCCGCGGGCGCGTTTCCGCGTCAGTTCCGGGCGCCGGCCAAGCCGTCGGACCGGGGCGTGGTGCTGTTCACCTCGGGCAGCTTCGGCGCGCCGCGCGGCGTGGTGCTGAGCCAGGCCAACATGGTCACCAACGCAGAGCAGGTCGCAGCGCATATCGCGCTGGACCCGGACTGGATTTTCTTCAATCCGCTGCCCGTGTTCCACTGTTTTGGCCTGACGGGCGGCGTGATCCTGCCGCTGCTGAAGGGCATGAAGGCGTTCCAGTACCCCTCGCCCCTGCACACCAAGCAGATCCCGGCCCTGGTCAAGGACGTCGGCGCCTCGGTGCTGTTCGCCACCGACACCTTCCTCAACCACTATGCGCGCGCGTCGGACAGCGACGAGCTGTCTGGCCTGAGGTTTATCGTCTGTGGCGCTGAAAAGGTTCGGGAAGAGACGCACAACCTCATCAACGACAAATTTGGCCCCGTCCCCGTTCTGGAAGGCTATGGCGCCACCGAGGCCTCGCCGGTCATTGCGGTGAACAAGCCCGATGACAATCGTCGCGGCACGGTCGGCGGCCTGCTGCCCGGTCAGGAATTCCGAGTCGAGCCCGTCGAAGGCATTTCAGGCGGCGGCCGACTGCTGGTCCGCGGACCCAATGTCATGCTGGGCTATTTGCGCGAGGACGGCGGCATCGATGCGCCGGATGGCGGCTGGCACGACACCGGCGATGTGGTCTCGATGTCCGACGACAACTGGATCACCATCAAGGGCCGGGTGAAACGCTTCGCCAAGATCGCCGGCGAGATGGTCTCCCTGACGGCGGCCGAAGACCTGGCCTCGGCGGTCTGGCCCGACGGCCGACACGCGGTGATCTCGATGCCCGACAAGAAAAAGGGCGAGAGGCTGGTTCTGGTCACGGACCGCCACGACGCTGCGGTCTCTGACCTGGTGGCCCACGCCCAGACCATCGGCGCGCCGGAGCTGGCGGTGCCGCGCAAGATCCTGAAGGTGCCCGAAGTGCCCGTGCTGGGCAGCGGCAAGACCGACTATGTCGCCATCCAGCGCATGGCCGATCAGGACGCCAGGGCCGCCTAGACAGATCTGCCTAGAATACGCCACCCAGGGCTTCCAGTTCAGCGCGGAAGCCCTGCTTGCGGCCATGCATGGCCCGCAGGTCGGCCATGAAGGTCTCGTGGTCCGGGAACTCGCCGAAATCGGCGATGATCGGCGCCAGGCTTTCCATCTCCAGCCATTGCTGGGCCGCAGCCCTGTAGCGGCCCGCGACGCCATAGGTCAGCACATTGCGGATCATGGCCCGCAGCAAGAGGGTCGCGGCCAGCGGATAGGCGCCTTCAAGACGGCGCGCGGCGGCGGTCAGCAGGTCTTCGTCCGCGCCGTTGATCGCGCCGTGACGGTTGATGATCAGTCGCGCCGCTGCAGCCAGATCCGGCCACTCGATCAGAAAGGCCAGGGCGGCCTCGAAGCGCGGAAACTCTGCGGCGATCTTCTTGGCGTCATCCTCGGCGACCACGTCGTCAAAGTCCGGCAGGCCCTTGAGGAACGCCCTGAGCCTCGGGATCGACAGGGTGGCCTCGAAGGCCGCCCAGCGCCGGCGCTGAGCCTCGTCCTGGCGGCCATTGGCCTGTAACGCCTCGAGATAGACATCCTCCCAGGCGGCGCGCTCGACCGGATCGTCGGGCTCGGCGCGGACCGACAGCAGGCCGTGCGGCTTGACCGTCGCTGCGGCGGCCTCCAGAGCGGCCAGGGCCTCCCCCGCCTTGCCGACGGCCAGAAGGCGACGCCCGATCTCGGCGGCGATGGCGGGAAACCGCCGCTGGGTCTCGCTGAAGGTCGCGATAAAGGCCTCCACGTCACCATTGATGTCGGCAAGACGGCGCAGGGCGTCGCGGACCACCGACGCCTTGGCGTCATAGGCGCCGGCCGAGCGCGCGGGGCGCTGGGTCAAGGCGGCCTGCAGGCGCTCGCCCAATCGCGCCTGACCGGCCACGCCCAGAGACGGGGCCGCGACAGCCACCAGCGGGCCAAACACGAAATAGTCGTCGCACAGGATCAGCCGCGCCACCCGGTCGGCCAGATCGACGGGCGCGACCTTGGCGCTCAGGGCGATGTCGCCGACCGCGTCCCGCGCTTCGACAAAGACCTCACCGATCGGCCCCTCGGGTTGACTGATGCGGTCAAAGACCGAACCGGCCAGGTCCAGGAAATCCATCAGCAGCGTCAGGGCGGCCTTGGGATCGCTTTCCGCCAGACGCTGGATCATCCGAAAGTGCAGATCCAGATCGCGCGCGAAGGCGGCGCGCTTGCGCCAGTGGATGCGCGAGGTGGCCTTGGCGATGGCCGCCAGGCGTTTGGAAATCTCCAGCGCCAGGCCTTCGGGACTGGCCTCGGCGACCAGTTCCAGCCGCAGGGCGCGCTTGACGTAGCCGTCGACCGACAGATCCATCAGGATCGTCGCCAGCCGCTCCGCGCCCAGATCGGCGAGGTTGGCCTCGGAAAGGGTGGTCTTCGACCCCTTCCTGGCCTTGGCCGCAGCCTTGATCCCAGCCTTGGCCGGCTTGTCGGTCGTCGAGGCCGTCGCGCGCGCCATTCAGGCCCCTAGATGTGCAGCACCCGTCCATACGCATCGAGCGTGGCTTCGTGCATGGCTTCCGACATGGTCGGGTGAGCGTAGACGATTCCGTGCAGGTCTTCCTCGGTCGCTTCCAGCGTGATGGCGGTGACGAAGCCCTGGATCATCTCGGTCACTTCGTGGCCGATCATGTGGGCGCCGATCAGGGCGCCGGTCTTGCCGTCGAAAACCACCTTGACGAAGCCCTCGGTTTCGCCGGCGGCCACGGCCTTGCCGTTGACCTTGAACGGGAAGCGGCCGGCTTTCACGTCGATGCCGGCCGCCTTGGCGGCGGCTTCGGTGTAGCCCACCGAGGCGACCTGAGGATTGGCATAGGTACAGCCCGGGATCGGCGAATGCACGGCCGGGGTCTTGTAGCCGGCGATGAATTCGGCGGCGTGGATGCCTTCGTGGCTGGCCTTGTGCGCCAGCCAGGGCGCGCCGGCGACGTCACCGATGGCGTAAAGGCCCGGAACGTTCGTCTCGCCGTGCTTGCCGGTGACGACGTGGCCGCGATCGGTGGTCAGGCCCACCGCTTCGGTCCCTTCGGTATTGGGCACGATGCCGATGGCGACGATGCACTTCTCGGCGGTCAGTTGCTCGGCCTTGCCGCCGACCTCGACCGACACCGAGACGCCCGTGGCGGTCTTGTCGATCTTGGTGACCTTGGCGCCGATGCGGAACTTGATGCCGCGCTTCTCGAACGCCTTCTGGGCGGCCTTGGACACCTCGGCGTCCTCGACCGGCATGATGCGGTCGACGGCCTCGACGACGGTCACCTCGGCGCCCAGGGCGCGATAGAAGCTGGCGAACTCGATGCCGATGGCGCCCGAGCCGATCACGACCAGCGACCTGGGCATGGTCTTCGGCGCCAGGGCGTCGCGATAGGTCCAGACCTTGTCGCCGTCCGAAACCGCGCCGATGGCGGGGATGTTCCTGGCCCGCGCGCCGCTGGCCAGGATCACGTTCTTCGCCTGGATCGTGCGGCTGCCGCCGGCCTTCAGGGCCACGACGACCTTGGGAGCCGGCGTCCCCTTTTCGAGCCTAGCCTCGCCCTCGACGACCTCGATCTTGTGCTTCTTCATCAGGAAGGCGATGCCGCCCGACATGGTCTTGGCCACGCCGCGCGAGCGCTCGATGATCTTGTTGAAGTCGAACGACGGCTTCTCGACCGACAGGCCATAGCTATCCAGATGCGACAGCTGCTCGAAGATCTCGCCGGACTTCAGCAGGGCCTTGGTGGGGATGCAGCCCCAGTTCAGGCAGATACCGCCCAGGTTTTCGCGCTCGACGATCGCCGTCTTCAGGCCCAGCTGGCTGGCGCGGATCGCGGCCACATAGCCGCCAGGACCGGCGCCGATGACGACGACATCGAATTCCGTGGACATGGTGTTCTTACCCTAGCTTGGACGTCGCCCGAGGGGAGCCGGGCGGCCTCGATCGATCGGCCTGCAAGCCGATCCGGGAGAATTAGAGCAGCGCCTCGACCGCGACCTTGAGGTCTTCGGGCTTGGTGGTGGGAGCGAACCGCTCGACGACTTCGCCGTCGCGGCCGATCAGGAACTTGGTGAAGTTCCACTTGATGCCCTCGGTGCCCAGCACGCCCTTCTGTTCCTTCTTCAGGAACGCATAGAGCGGATGGGCCGAAGGGCCGTTGACGTCGATCTTGGCCAGCATCGGGAAGGTCACGTCATAGGTCAGCGAGCAGAAGCTGGCGATCTCTTCGGCGTTCCCGGGCTCCTGGGCCCCGAACTGGTTGCAGGGGAAGCCCAGGATGGTCAGGCCGCGATCCTTGTAGTCGCGGTAAAGCGCTTCAAGGCCTTCATACTGCGGGGTGAATCCACACTTGCTGGCCGTGTTGACGATCAGCAGAACCTGCCCGCGATAGTCGGCCAGGCTCACGTCCTGGCCGTCCAGCGTCTTGGCCGAGTAGTCATAGACCGACATGGCGCTCTCCCTGCCCTTTCCGATGATCAGACGATCAGGGTCAGCGGCTCTTCGATCAGCGGCTTGAAGGCCGCCAGGAACTTGGCGCCGATCGCGCCGTCGACGACGCGGTGATCGCAGGTCAGGGTCACGGTCATCACGGTGGCCACGGCCAGCTGGCCGTTCTTGACCACAGCGCGCTGCTCGCCGGCCCCCACGCTCATGATCGCGCCCTGCGGCTCGTTGATGATCGAGGCGAAGGCCTTTATGCCGAACATGCCCAGGTTGGAGACCGAGAAGGTGCCGCCCTGGAATTCCTCGGGCTTCAGCTTCTTGGCCTTGGCGCGGGCCGCCAGGTCCTTCACCTCGGCCGAGATCTGGGCCAGGCCCTTGGTCTCGGCGGCGCGGACGATCGGGGTGATCAGGCCGCCGTCGATGGCCACGGCCACGGCGATATCGGCGTGCTTGTGCATGGCGATGCCTTCGGGCGTGTACGAGGCGTTGGCCTCCGGCACGCGCTTGAGGGCCACGGCCACGGCCTTGATGATGATGTCATTGACCGACACCTTCACGCCCTGATCCGCCAGCAGGCTGTTGATCTTGGCGCGCGCCGCCAGCAGGCCGTCGATCTCGAGATCGATGGTGAGCGGGAAGTGCGGCACGTCGCGGAAGCTGTCGGTCAGGCGGCGCGCGATGGTCTTGCGCATGCCGTCCAGCGGAACCAGGTCGTAGGAGCCGGCGGGGATGCCCATCTGCTCCAGCGACAGCACCTGGCGCGGCGCGGCGGCGGCGACCGGAGCCGACGCGGCAGGCGCGGCCCTGGCCGGCGCGGCGCCGCCCTTGCCGGCGGCCTCGACATCGGCCTTGACCACCCGGCCATGCGGGCCACTGCCCTTGACGGTCTTCAGATCCAGACCGGCGGCGGCGGCCAGGCGTCGGGCCAGCGGCGAGGCCAGCACGCGCGCGCCATCCGCGACCGGCGCGGCCGATTGTGCGGTTTGTGCGGTTTGTGCAGTTTGTGCGGTCGCAACCGGCGCATTATCAGGTTTGGCGCTGTCTGGTTTATCGGGCGCTTTTGCGGGCGGCGGAGCGGCGCTTTCGCCCTCCCCGGTCAGCTTGGCGATCAGGGCGTTGACCTTGACGTTTTCGGTCCCGGCGTCGACCAGGATGGCCTCGACCACGCCTTCGTCGACGGCCTCGACTTCCATCGTCGCCTTGTCGGTTTCGATCTCGGCGATCACGTCGCCGGCCTTGACGGTGTCACCCACCTTCACGTGCCACTTGGCGAGGGTTCCCTCCTCCATGGTGGGCGACAGGGCGGGCATCAGGATGTCGATCGACATTGAGCTTCTTCCTCAAGCGTTCGGGACGTTGTCGGCCGGGCCGTCGTCCGCGCGATCTCGCGCCGGGGCGAGGTGTTGTTCTTGGCCGGAATCGAAACGGCTCACATCCAACAGGTATGCAGCGATTGCCGCCATCCCGCCAGACGTGAGCCGGGTCTTCATCAGCGGTAGCAGACCTTCTTGGCGGCCGAGACGATCTTCTCGACCGAAGGCAGCGAGAGGGCTTCCAGATTGGCCGCATAGGGCAGCGGCACGTCTTCCTGGTGCACGCGCAGGGGCGGCGCATCCAGGTAGTCGAAGCCGTGCTCGGTGATGCGGGCGACGATCTCGGCGCCGACGCCCATCGGACCCCAGCCTTCCTCGGCCGTGACCAGACGGTTGGTCTTTTTCACACTCTGCAGGATCGTCTCGTGATCCATCGGACGGATGGTCCGCAGATCGACGACCTCGGCCGAGATGCCTTCCTTGGCCAGTTCGTCAGCGGCCTTCAGGCAGAAGCCGACCATGCGGCTGTAGGCCACCAGGGTGACGTCCGTGCCTTCGCGGCGGACCTTGGCCTTGCCGATCGGCACGACGTGGTCCTCGACATCGGGGATGTCGAATTCGATGCCGTACATCATCTCGTGTTCGAGGAAGACGATCGGGTTCGGGTCGCGGATGGCGGCCTTCAGCAGGCCCTTGGCGTCAGCCGCGTCATAGGGCGCGATGACCTTCAGACCGGGAACGTTGCCGTACCAGGCCGCGTAGTCCTGGCTGTGCTGGGCGCCGACGCGGCTGGCTGCGCCGTTGGGGCCGCGGAACACGATCGACGACTTGATCTGGCCGCCCGACATGTAGAGCGTCTTGGCGGCCGAGTTGATGATGTGGTCGATCGCCTGCATGGCGAAGTTCCAGGTCATGAACTCCACGATCGGCTTCAGGCCGGCCATCGCCGCGCCGACGCCCATGCCGGCAAAGCCGTGCTCGGTGATCGGGGTGTCGATGACGCGCTTGGCGCCGAACTCCTGCAGCAGGTCGCGGCTGACCTTGTAGGCGCCCTGGTACTGGGCGACTTCCTCACCCATCAGGAACACGCGGTCGTCGCGGCGCATCTCTTCGGCCATGGCGTCGCGCAGGGCGTCACGCACGGTGATCTTCTTCATCGGCGTGCCGGCCGGGATCTCCGGATCGGCAAAGGTTGAGGCGCCGGCGTTGACGACAGGAGTCGCCGCGACAGGCGCGGCGGCGGCCGGAGCAGCCTGGGCTGCGGGAGCCGGAGCCGGAGCCGCCGAGGTCGCCTCGCCTTCGCCCTTCAGACGCGCGATCAGCGTGTTGACCTTGACGTTTTCTGTGCCGCCGGGAACCAGAATGGCCTCAACGACGCCTTCATCGACGGCTTCGACTTCCATCGTCGCCTTGTCGGTTTCGATCTCGGCGATCACGTCGCCGGCCTTGACGGTGTCGCCTTCCTTGACCAGCCATTTGGCCAGCGTGCCCTCTTCCATCGTGGGTGAGAGGGCGGGCATCAGGATGTCCACGCTCACTGGGCGGCCTCCAGGTATACGTCGGTGTACAGCTCGGACGGATCCGGCTCAGGGCTGGTGCGGGCAAACTCCGCAGCTTCGGCGACGATGCGCTTCACCTCGGCGTCGATGCCCTTCAGATCGTCCTCGGTGACGCCGACCTTGGCCAGGCGCTCCTTGATGTGATCGATCGGATCGCGCGTGTGCTTGACCTCGTCGACCTCTTCCTTGGTGCGGTACTTGGCCGGATCCGACATCGAGTGACCACGATAGCGGTAGGTCTTCATCTCAAGGATGTACGGGCCCTGGCCGCTTCGCGCATGCTCGGTGGCGCGAGCGCCGGCCTCGCGCACGGCGACGATGTCCATGCCGTCGACTTCCTCGCCCGGAATCCGGAACGAGACGCCGCGCTTGTGGAAGGCGGTCTCCGACGCCGAACGTTCGACGCTGGTGCCCATGGCGTACTGGTTGTTCTCGATCACGTACACGACCGGCAGCTTCCACAGCTGGGCCATGTTGAAGCTCTCATAGACCTGGCCCTGGTTGGCCGCGCCGTCGCCGAAATAGGCGTACGAGACGTTGCCATTGCCCTTGTAGTGATTGGCTAGCGCCAGGCCCGTGCCCAGCGCGACCTGGGCCCCGACGATGCCGTGGCCGCCGTAGAAGCCGGTCTCGATGTCGAACATGTGCATCGAACCGCCCTTGCCGCGCGACGAACCGCCTGCGCGACCGGTCAGCTCGGCCATGACTTCCCTGGGATCCATGCCGGCGGCCAGCATGTGGCCGTGGTCACGGTAGCCCGTAATGATCTGGTCGCCCTTCTGCTGGATCGACTGCATGCCGACCGCGATGGCTTCCTGACCGATGTAGAGATGGCAGAACCCGCCAATCAGGCCCATGCCGTACAGCTGGCCCGCGCGCTCCTCGAAGCGGCGGATAAGCAGCATGTCCTGATAGAACTTCAGAAGCTCGTCCTTACCGACGAAAGCGTTGACACCGGTGTCACCCGCTTTACCCTCGGAAGCTTCACCCTTGCGCGTTCGCGCCATTCAACTCTCCTTGGCCAATCTTCATCGCGGCCTTCATCCCAGAGCACGTCCCGCCGAAGTCGTCGTCGGTTCCGCGAAGGAAGTGTTCCACATGTCACGCCCAGATCGCTCCCGGATCGGATGAGCCGGAGAACCATCGCCAGTCCGCGCCGTCGGCCGTGTTCCGAAAGCGCTAGCGCTTGGTACGGATCACGTAGTCCCTCGGGTCGGCATATCCCAGGAGAGAACGTGCGCGTTCTTCCAGAAGATCGGCCGACAGACTGCCGCTGCGTAATAGACGAGCCCGAGCCTCCAGGTCCATCCTTTCAGCGTGGATCTTCTTGAGCTCCTTCGTCTTGGCCGCAAGATCTGCATTGCGTTGAGACGTCGACAATAGCCCGCGTTCGCCGGTCAGGGCGTGAAACACGAAGTAGAAGATCAGGAAAAGGATCGCCGCGGTCGGCAGGATCGGTTGCAGTCGGGCGAACATCTGAGAATCCCGGGAGGGGATCCTCAGGGTCTCAGATCGTGCTTAACGCCTTCTGAATAAGGGCTGACGAAGTGCGTCTGCGATCCGAGAGCCGCCGCCGCCCGATGCTTTCATTTGAGATCGTTTCACCGGCATCTAGATACCGCATCGCAGCGCTCATTTCGCACTCGCGAACACAGGAATTCCACCGCCGGAACCCTTCCGGGAGGGGCTTATAGAAAAAATGAGAGCGTCTGATCCGGCGTCTATCCAGCCGACGGCGCGCTGACCGCGCGCGCGCGCGAGAATCGCCATCCTTGCCCGGCAGGCTGATCACGGCCCTGAACTCGACCATCTTCAGAACACTCTGAGAGAGAGGACACGGCTGGATAGCCTATGGTCGCGCGCTATCTCGGTCCGGGCCATGTGACAGGCGCCGGAGGGCGGCTCGGCGGGCGATCCCGCCTTTCGCGCCATCAGGGGCTGTGTCGTCAAGAAAAAGGCGCGGCTCCTGTCCGAAGCCGCGCCCTCCTGAAATTCACGCTTTAGGGGCGATCAACGACCCTTGAGAGCCGATCGACCCGCATAGACGGCCTGATCGTCCAGCATCTGCTCGATGCGCAGCAGTTGATTGTACTTGGCCAGCCGGTCCGAGCGGGCCAGCGAACCGGTCTTGATCTGCCCGCAGTTCAGCGCGACCGCGAGATCGGCGATGGTCGAGTCCTCGGTCTCGCCCGAGCGGTGGCTCATCACGCTGGTGTAGCCAGCACGGTGAGCCAGATCGACGGCGTCGATGGTTTCCGACAGCGTGCCGATCTGATTGACCTTCACCAGGATCGAATTGGCCAGGCCCTTGTCCAGGCCCATCTGCAGGCGCTTGGGGTTGGTCACGAACAGGTCGTCGCCGACCAGCTGAACCTTCTTGCCCAAGGCTTCGGTCAGCAGCTTCCAGCCCTCGAAATCGTCTTCGGACATGCCGTCCTCGATCGACAGGATCGGGAACTTGGCGGCCAGGCCAGCCAGGTAGTCGACCATTCCGGCGGGATCCAGGCTCTTGCCCTCGCCTTCCAGCTCGTACTTGCCGTTCTTGAAGAACTCGGTGGCGGCGACGTCGAGGCCCAGGACGAAATCATCACCGGCCTTGTAGCCTGCGGCCTCACCGGCCTTGACGATAAACGCCAGGGCGTCTTCAGCCGAACCGAGGTTGGGCGCGAAGCCGCCTTCGTCGCCCACGTTGGTGTTGTGGCCGGCGTCCTTCAAAGCCTTCTTCAGGCCATGGAAGATCTCGGCGCCCATGCGCAGGGCTTCGCTGAAGCTGGCCGCGCCGGTCGGCAGGATCATGAATTCCTGGATGTCGATCGGATTATCGGCGTGGGCGCCGCCGTTGATGATGTTCATCATCGGCAGCGGCAGCACGCGCGAATTGACGCCGCCGACGTACTTGTAAAGCGGCAAACCTGCGGACTCGGCGGCGGCCTTGGCGGCCGCCAGCGAAACACCCAGGATCGCATTGGCGCCCAGGCGCGCCTTGTTCGGGGTGCCGTCCAGATCGATCAGGAGATTGTCGAGCCGGCGCTGGTCTTCGGCATCGACGCCGGAAAGGGCGTCGAAGATCTCGCCGTTCACGGCGTCAACGGCTTGCAAAACGCCCTTGCCCAGATAGCGGCTCTTGTCGCCATCGCGCTTCTCGACCGCTTCGTGAGCACCGGTGGAGGCGCCCGAGGGCACGGCGGCGCGGCCAAAGGCGCCGTCTTCCAGGATCACGTCGACCTCAACCGTCGGGTTGCCCCGGCTATCGAGAATTTCGCGGGCGATGATGTCGACGATCTCGGTCATGGCAGCTCCTCAAGGCGAAAGGCGCGGGAGCCTTAGCCGCGACCGCGCTGCGGCGCAACTTGACTTCCCTCGGGATGACGACTGATCGTTGGTCACAAGAGGAGTACGCCATGCTGACCGTCGAGAAGAGCGGCCCGATCGCCATTGTCACCCTGAACCGACCAGAGGCCATGAACGCCCTGTCCAAGGCCCTGCGGGCCATGCTGCATACCGTCATGTTCGAGCTGGACGCCGACCCGGCGATCAGTGTGGTCGTGCTGACTGGCGCCGGCGAGAAGGCCTTCACCGCCGGACTGGATCTCAAGGAGTTGGGCAGCGACCCAAGGGCGATGAGTGCGGCCAATGACCAGGGCGCGGAAACCAATCCGGTGAAAGCGATCGAGTTGTGTCGCAAGCCGGTCATCGGCGCGATCAATGGGGTCGCCATCACCGGCGGCTTCGAACTGGCGCTGGCCTGCGATGTGCTGATCGCATCCGAGAACGCCCGTTTCGCCGACACCCACGCCCGGGTCGGGATCATGCCTGGCTGGGGGCTGTCGCAAAAACTGTCGCGCCTGATCGGGATCTATCGCGCCAAGGAGCTTTCACTGACCGGCAACTTTATCGATGCCACGACCGCAGCAGAATGGGGCCTGGTCAATCGTGTGGTTCCGGCCGCCGAGTTGATGCCGACCGCGCTCAAGCTTGCAGCCGACATGGCGTCGATCCCGGTGGAGACCCTGTCATTCTACAAGAGCCTGATCGACGACGGGTTTGACCGCTCCTTCCGCAAGGGCCTCGAAATCGAGCATGAGCGTTCCAGCGCCCACAATCGCAAGGTCACGCCTGCGGCGGTAGAGGCCAGGCGCGCCCAGATCCAGGCCCGGGGACGCAGCCAGTAGGATCAGGCGCTGAGGATGCGGGGCGGCGTCACGCCGCCGATGCGGAACAACACCCGCCCCGCGCCGAAATCGAGCTCGACCCGTGAAAACAGTCGCAGGATATCGACGCCCAGCAGCAAGGCCGGCCGATCATTGAGTCTCCAGACATCGAAGATGTGGAGGTCGGCGAAGGCGATCGGCACATTGGTCAGGCGTAGATCGCCCAGCGTCAGGGATGGCGCGATGCGGTACTCGCCGACGGAGATCTCACCGGACGCCGTCAACAACCGGGCTGGCCTCACATCGTCATGACGGCGCCGGCGGGTGGCAATGGCGCGGGACAAGGCCATGTTGCCGATGCTGACCCCACCGCCAGAGTCGATAAAGGCCAGGGCCTTGGCCCCAGCCACCCTGCAGTCGGCGACAGTCAGGCGGCCAAAGCGATCATCCGCCATAACCGAGACCTCGCGGGGCAACCGGACGAAATCGAGGGACGAGCGGCTGCGGCGAATCTCCAGCTTCCGCTTGCGGAAGTCCATGATCACGTTGCGACCTTCCAGGATATCGACGCCCAGCAGGCCGTCGGCGCCGACGCGTTCATGCGGAAGGATGGGAAGATTGACGCTGGAGAGCCGCGTATCGCCGACAACAAGTTCGCCAACCTGGGCGGTATGCGTGATCTGCGAGCCGCCAACCCCGTGAACCAGCACATTGGGACCCGGGGCCAGGCCTAGTCGATCGGCCAGCGGCGCGGAGAGAACACTGCGATCCGCACCGCTATCGACGACAAAGTCGAACGGTCCCTGGCCATTGACCGTAACCGGGACGGTCAGGCGATCGTCAAGGTCGAGAGAGGCGTCGAGGACCAGGACGGGTTCAGGCGGCGGCGTGAGCACCAGCGCAGGCTGCTCAGCCAGAGCGCCTTGAGGCAACAACGACAGCCCCAGTCCCGCCGTTAAAAATCGGCGTGTGAGCATGGGCGGACCTCCCTTGGTCCACTCAGGATAACACCGTTTTTTATACAGCCATGACAAAAAACGCCGCCGGGGCGAACCCTGGCGGCGTCTTCGAATTCACAGCCGTGAAGGAAAGACCTTAGTCTTCCTTGGGGGTGAGGATTTGCTTGCCGTTGTACAGACCCGTCTTCAGGTCGACGTGGTGCGGGCGACGCAGTTCGCCCGAGTCCTTGTCTTCCACGAAGGAGTTTGCGCCCAGGGCGTGGTGCGACCGGCGCATGTTCCGGCGAGAAGGCGAAGTTTTTCTTTTGGGAACGGCCATCGAAGTGACTCTGCGCGCTGAGCGTGAAAATTAGAGACGGCGACTCAGGATAACCCAAGCCGCCGTGTGAGGGCGCGCTTATGCCTGAATCTCTTCAGACATGCAACACGCCTGTTCAGACCAGTCTGCCCTGCTCCTTGGCGGCCGCGATGAAGCTCGCAAACAGCGGGTGCGGGGCGAACGGACGGCTCTTCAGTTCCGGGTGGAACTGAACGCCGATAAACCACGGATGGTCCTCGCGTTCGACGATTTCGGGCAGCACGCCGTCAGGCGAACGACCGGTCAGCTTCAGGCCGGACTCCTCCATCCGGTGGCTGTAGCCGATATTGACCTCGTAGCGGTGCCTGTGGCGCTCGCTGATGGCCGTGTCGCCGTAGATCTGGGCCACCTTGCTTCCGGGCGTCAGAACCGCGTCGAAGGCTCCCAGGCGCATGGTGCCGCCCAGGTCGTCGCCAGAGCGTCGCTGAACGGTCTCGTTGCCCTTGATCCACTCGGTCATGATCCCGACGACCGGACGGTCGGTGGGGCCAAATTCACTGGACGAGGCGTCCTTGATGCCGGCCACGTTCCGCAGGGTCTCGATGACCGCCATCTGCATGCCAAAACAGATGCCGAAATACGGCACCTTGCGTTCGCGGGCGAACTGGGCGGCGCGGATTTTGCCCTCCGCCCCCCGCTCGCCAAAGCCGCCGGGCACCATGATGGCGTGGGCGTTCTCCAGGCGAGCCGCAGCCGCGCCGGGATCGCCCTCGAAGGTCTCGCTCTCGACCCAGTCGAGATTGACCTTCACCCTGTTGGCCAGGCCGCCATGATGCAGCGCTTCGATCAGCGACTTATAGGCGTCTTTCAGGACGGTATATTTGCCGACCACGGCGATGGTCACTTCGCCATCGGGGTGGTTGACCGTCTCCTCGATCGCTTCCCAGCGGCTCAGGTCCGGCTTGGGCGCGTCTTGCAGGCCGAAGACGTCCAGCACCTCCGCATCGAGCCCCTCGTGGTGATAGTCGATCGGCACAGAATAGATCGACGAGCTATCCATGGCCTGGATCACGGCGCTGGGCCGCACGTTGCAGAACTGAGCGATCTTGCGCTTTTCCTCGACCGGGATCTCCTGCTCGCAGCGGCACAGCAGGATGTC
Organism: Caulobacter sp. ErkDOM-E; assembly: GCF_048541895.1. GTDB lineage: Bacteria > Pseudomonadota > Alphaproteobacteria > Caulobacterales > Caulobacteraceae > Caulobacter. The sequence goes on from NZ_CP183331.1 coordinate 2,383,054, forward strand.
GGGCTGGATGCCGATCGAGCGCAGCTCCTTGACGGAGTGCTGGGTCGGCTTGGTCTTCATCTCACCGGCCGTCTTGATGAACGGCAGCAAGGTCAGGTGGACATAGCAGCTCTGGCCGCGCGGCAGGTCCTGGCGCAGCTGGCGGATCGCCTCGAAGAACGGCAGGCCCTCGATGTCGCCGACCGTGCCGCCGATCTCGACCAGCACGAAGTCGACCGGCTTCTCGCCCGTCTCGTCCATGGCCGGCGACAGCACGAACTGCTTGATCTCGTTGGTGACGTGCGGAATCACCTGGACGGTCGCGCCCAGATAGTCGCCGCGCCGCTCCTTCTCGATGATCGTCTTGTAGATCTGGCCGGTGGTGATGTTGTCGGCCTTGGTCGCCGAAACGCCGGTGAAGCGCTCGTAATGGCCAAGGTCGAGGTCCGTCTCGGCGCCGTCGTCGGTCACGAAGACCTCGCCGTGCTGATACGGGCTCATCGTGCCGGGATCGACGTTGAGATAAGGGTCGAGCTTACGAAGGCGGACCTTGTAGCCACGAGCCTGGAGGAGCGCTCCGAGCGCTGCGGAGGCGAGGCCTTTTCCAAGCGAGGAAACCACGCCGCCGGTGATGAAGATGTACCGGGTCATGGGCGCTCAGATTACTCGCGATTCGGCGATCGCGTCGAAAAGACCGACGTTCATCAACAGCTTTCGCTGCAAACGCTTACTGGGCCGGGGTTTGGGCCGGGGCCGGCACCGGCGCGGAGGGCTGCGCGGGGGCCGGTTGCGAGGTCAGCGGCTGGTTGATGCTGGGGGTCGGGGCCTGGATGGCGCCCGGCTGGGCGGTCCCGGGGGCCTGGCCGACGGGAGCCGGCGGCGTGATCGGCGCGTTCAGCGTCTTGGTGTCCAGGCTGTCGATGTTCAGGCGATCCACGGCCGAGGCGCCGCCCATGCGGCCGGTCAGGATGGTCAGGACCAGGCTGATCACCAGGAAAATGGAGAACAGGATCCAGGTGATCCTAGTCAGCAGGTCGCCCGCGCCGCGCGCCGTCATGAAGCCGGTGTTGCCGCCTCCCATGCCCAGGGCGCCCCCCTCCGAACGCTGCAGCAGAACCACGCCGATCAGGCCGAGGCAGACGACGATGTTGATGGCGAGCAGGATGCCGATGAGCATGAGTAAACTGATCTCGATCCGGGCGACGGGACGTTCCGCCGTGAAAAACGAAGCGGCCCCTCTACCACTAGCGGCGCGCTCACGCCATAGCTGGGAAGGACGCCCGTCAACTCAAGACCTCAGCGCGAAGCCAAAACCCCAAATGATCCTTGAAACCGAGCGACTGACCCTGGCGCCGCTGACACCGTCGGATGCGCCGCACGTCTATCCGTTCCTCAGCGATCCCGAGGTCATGGCCCACTGGGATCAGGCGCCCATCGATGACCCTGAAGAGGTCGAGGCCTGCGTTATCGCCCAGGTCGCCGAAATGGACGAGGGCAAGGCCCACTACTGGGCGATCCGCCAGTCGAAAACCGAGGACTTCCTCGGCTATTGCGAACTGATTGACATTGATAAACGACATCATCGCGCAGAGCTGCGGTTCATGGTCGCCCGCGAGGGCTGGGGCCAAGGCTATGGCCTGGAGGCCGTTAGCGCACTGCTGGCCCACGCCGCTTCGATCGGCCTCAAGCGCCTGATCGCCCGAACCCATGTGGGAGACACCCGCGCCGAGCGCCTTCTGGAGCGGCTGGGCTTCGACCCCGAAGGCTATCTCAAGGGCCATATCCATCGCGACGGCGAGCGGCGTGACTGCAGGCTGTTTGGATTGCTGCTCTAGGTGACAAGCACGCAGCGTCGGCGCCAAGGTCCAGACCGAAACCTCGAGAACAGATTTCTACTGCGCGCGCTTTAGCGTAAATCGAGATTTTAAGCGGTTCGGGCCCTGGCGATTGCTGAACGAACGCTCGAAAGTTTCGAAATCCTGCTCGAGCCTCCACTGCGCCGTCGCCTTGACGCTTTGGGCCAGGAACGCGTCACAAACCTCTCCGGTCTCTGCGCAGGCCTGAACGCGAACACCCTCCGAGATCCAGAGGCTGGCGCCGGGCAGGAACGCGTACTCCAGGCTGTCGCGGGCTATGCCCTTGAGATCAGTATAGCGCAGGCCATGCTCAGTGGCGGCCCGCAGGTACTCGTGCGTCATGTCGATGCGCGAGACGCCTTCGTCGTCGGTCGACAACACCACAGGCACCCCAGCCTTGCGATAGAGGGCGATGGGATGATCCGAGCCCTTTACGCCCAGGATGACGTCGTTGCTGGTCAGGTTGATCTCTACCGCCACGCGATCGCGGGCCATGCGCGCCAGGAGCCCCTCAGCGTCGTCCTCGTAGGCAATATCCACACCATGGCCAATCCGCTTGGCGCCGGCGACCTCGACGGCTTCGCGGATGTGGAAGGTGAGGTCGCGGGGCGGGACCAGACCCAGGGTCAGTTCGCCGGCGTGCAGGGACAGCGGCGCCTTGGGATAGCGGGCGGCCAGGAACCTGAACATCCGCATATGCAGCGAATAGTCGGCCAGCGAGATCGGGTCGTCCTCGGGATTGACGATGTTGACCCCGACGAAGCGAGGGTCGGCTTCGACAAGGGCGAAAGCCGCCAACATCTGGGCAAAGACAAAGCCCGGCGGCTGAGCCCGCTCGACGAAAGGCTGAAAGCCAAGCATCACACCGCACGGCCCCACCTTGGCGGCAACGCCCGGTGCGCAGCCCTGGCGCCGGTCGGCATCGGCGAGAGCGGCGTCCATCTCACGCCCAACCTCTGCGACCATGGGCGCAAGTCCGGGCGCCAGTCGCGCGAAAGCGCCCTCGAAATCGCCGTTCCAATCAGCCTGTCCCGCAACGGCGAAGGCCCGCATGGCGTTTGGATTGGCAGAGCTCTCGACATAGCTGACACGATCACCGGCGGCATAGTCGCGGGTCACTGCGATCATCGGCCCCATATTGCGCACGGCCGACGCAGCGAACCTGCCAAAGGTCGAAAAGAACTGATCATGTCCGGAAGCCGCCGCCCCATCAGCGCCGGGCGCATGGTTTCGCATCGACAGGGCGTCTATCGCCCGGTTGTAGAGGGCCGGATCGCGCCGCCCCAGATCTTTGGCCGAAGTCCTTCCCGGACCGTCGCAGGGCCCCGTCACGATCTCCGGTTTCGCGCCGGTGGTGAGGCACTGGCCATCAGCGGCGGCCCAGGCCAGGAAGTCCTCGGCATAGGGCGCGCCCCACAAATGATTGTGCAGGTCGCCGCCCTTGGGCATGTTTTTCAGGAACAGGCGCAGCTGCGCGCGATCGTGGACGACGGCGTCGAATCGCGCGGCCGCCTTGCCTTCGATTGACGACGCGGGCGCGGCCCAAGTGGCCGTCGCGGCCAAAAGCCCATTGACCAACACCACACTCAACAGGGCCCCAAAACGCGCCTTGTTCGCCCTCATCGTCCACGCTCCTAAGTTTCACATCCTTCCCACTGTGATTTGCCCCGACTGGCAAACGCACAATTATGCCGGGGACGCCAAACGGCGCGACGGCGACCAATGAGCGAGCAGGCTCGCCATCGCTTGCCTGCCGAATTCGGTTGGAGGCAGCGACAATGGGACGTCTCAGGGCTGCGGCTGTCCTTGATCAGAGCCAGCTCAAAGCGAGATGCGTTTTGCCGGCGCCTCACCGGCGGCGATCCTCGCCGCGATGTCATCCAAGACCGGGCCCAGATCGGCTACGCTCTCGACCACATAGTGCGCTCCAGATCTTTCGAGCGCCTGAGCAGCGGCGGCGATGCGCCTATCGCGCTCACCCTGCGAAAGCGCGGCAAGCGCCTCTCGGGAAAGACCCACTCCATTGCCGGACGCCGATAGGCCCACCACCCAGGCTCCCGCAGCGAGTCCTTCGTCAATGCCCACTGTGGCGTCATCGATCTTGACACACGCACCGGCTGGCCAGGCGCCCAGTTCGACCAGAGCCTTCCACATCATCAAAGGCGAGGGGCGCCCTTCCCTCGTCTCGCCAGCGCAAACGACGACGTCGGGCGAATAGCCCTGCTCGGCGGCCAATGGCAGAATATCGGCCATCATGGCTCGGGTGTAGCCAGTGCACGAACCGATCCTGACGCCATCTGATCTTAGCCGCGCGCTCAACTCGGCTGCGCCTGGAATGAGTAGCGCCGCGTCACGGGCCGCCGCTCGCATCATCGGCTCCACCGCGTCATGCAGGCGCGAAACATCGTCCTCGGTCGCGGGAACGCCGTGCGCCTCCCGCCAGCACCCGGCGATTCGCGGCATGGCGAGAAGGGCGCGAATATGATCGCGCTTTGCCTTGCCCATATCGATCCGGGCCTCGGCGTCAGTGATCTTCACGGCGTTGTCGCCAAATACCTGGATCAGCGCCACAACCGGCGCCCGACACCCAAAGTCGATCACGGTGCCAGCCCAGTCGAAGACAACCGCCTTGATAGCGTTCAGCGTCATGTCAGGTTTCCAGCTTCAAGGTCGTAGAGGTCGGCGATGACATCCTGAGCCAGGGCAAACGCCGTGGAGGCCCCGGTTCCGCTCGTGACCGCCACCAGACGGACGCCGCTCATCGGCGCCTCCACCAGACTGTGGCCGCGCGCAGACGCATAGGTCCCCGTCCAACGCTCGACGACCGGCGGCGCGACCTGACCAAACACTGCAGCAAACTCATCGAGGATCAGTCGGTCGACGTGCTCGTGGCTGAAGGGGTCTGGTGTCGCCGCATAGTGGTGGCTGTCGCCGACCACCAGCGAGCCATCGGCGCTTTGAACCACGATCAGATGCACGCCGTTCGCCAAGTGCTCGGGTTGCTCCGCCTGAAGTCGCTCCAGCAGCGCCCCAGCCTGGGGCAGAGCCGAATAGCCCAGATAGCGCACCAGGCTGAGGTCGGACATCACCGGCGACGGCAACCGCCACCCCGGATCGGCCAGTCGAAGCATCTGCAGTTTGCAGCGTGTGACCGCAGCCCCGGCGAAAGCGCCCGGAAACAGCGTGCTGAGATCGTCGCCCGGACAGACCACGATAGTGTCGGCGAGGATGTCGCCGGCTCCCGTTTCCAGTCGTCCCGTCTCGACGCCGTACACTGCCACCCCGCGCAGAACGGTCACGCCGTGAGCCGTCTCAAGCCAATGGGCCAGGCGCGGAATAGCCTCGCGGGACTCGATGCGAAGATCCCCTGTGCTGGTCAAGGCTCCCTGCCCTTTCGCAGTGGCTGGGAGTCGGCCGTCAAACCGACCGGCATCGAGCCAGTCGCAGCCTTCGGCCATCTCGGTCTCAAGGAAGGCCTGCAGGACCGCCTTGGCCTCAGGGCGTCGAGCGAGAACGGTCAGACCGCGCTGAACAATCGGGATACCGGCGGCGGCGGCCACCTCGTCCCAAACGGCGCTGGACCGCCGCGCGCGCGACCAGACTTCGCCCCGCGCCTGGCCCGTGACCGTCACAAAGCCGAAATTGCGCACAGACGCGCCGTTCGCTTGGGCGTCGCGGTCGACGATGACCACGCGCTTGCCCAGCCGGACGGCCGCCAAGGCGTGAGCCAGTCCCACAATGCCCGCACCGACTACGGCCAGATCGAATTTTTCCTGCCGCATGGTTACCTTTTCCCTCCAAGGGGACGCCCCGGATCACAAGCGAACGACTCAGCCAGATTAGGGGCTGCCGACGCGATTTTCGCTGCCCGGAACAGGCGCAGCGCCAGCCGCGCCTCGCCAGAAACATCGCTAAAACAATGACAGCGCCAGAATCTGCCCGTCGTTTGGTATAGACCAATTACGCTGCTATTTCGACGAATTTTTCGTGAAGCTCCCGCTATGGCCCTGCGGGCTCGCTGATGGTCTGATCCGGTTGCTTGACCACATGCGCCTTGGTTCTCATCCTCCTATCCAACAGGATTCGAGTGTCGGCCCGACCAGGTCATGCAGCAGCGGGAGACGCTTCATTTTCTCGCAGGCGCGGCGATACGGGAGGTAAAGCTGGGCCCTCCACGCTCAGCCCTCGCGCCCACGAGCCAAGACGCCTTAAGAAAAATGTCGACATAGCCCAACTCCAAAGGCGGACGTCACCGAACCGCCACGAAATTGGTATAGACCAAACTCTATATCTGGGGATTTTCCATGACGATTTCGCCACGCTGGCTTGAGCGAGCGCACCCGTTCGCCTTCACGCTCTTCGCCGGTTTGGCCGGTTTCTGCGCCTACTTCTCAATGTACGCCTTCCGGAAGCCGTTTGCAGCCGCGACGTTCGGGGCCGTCGACGGATGGGCGTTCGTTCTAGACTACAAGATAGCCTTGGTGCTGGCCCAGGTCGCCGGATATGCGATCTCAAAGATGATCGGGATAAAGGTCATTTCCGAGATCTCCCCAGCGCGGCGGGGACAGGCGATCCTGGCGTTGATCGGTCTGTCCTGGCTGGCCTTGGTCCTGTTCGCGGTCACGCCTGCGCCGTGGAACGTCGGAGCCCTGTTTCTGAACGGCCTGCCGCTCGGCATGATCTGGGGCCTGGTGTTTGGCTACATGGAGGGCCGGCGGACATCGGAGGTGCTGGGCGCGATCCTGTGCGCCAGCTTTATCCTGTCCTCTGGCGTTGTGAAGTCGGTCGGCAAGTGGCTGATGGTCGAGCACCACCTCACGCCCTTCTGGATGCCCGCCGCCACCGGCGTGCTCTTCATGCCGCTTCTGGCGGTATCGGTCTGGGCCCTGACCCAGCTCCCCCCGCCCAGCGCCGACGATGAGGCCGCGCGCGTACGACGGCAGCCGATGGACAAGGTTCAGCGCAGGGCCTTCATGGCCGCCTATGGCCCCGGCGTGGTGTTGCTGGTTCTGGCCTATGTTTTGCTGACCGCGTTCCGCGATTTCCGCGACAACTTCGCCGCCGAGATCTGGAGCGCCATGGGCTTTGGCGAGGCCTCGAGCGTCTTCACCGCCAGTGAATTGCCCGTCGCGGTCATCGCCCTGGTGGTCATGGCCGCCGTGATCGTGGTTCGCGACAATCTCCGGGCGTTGCTGGTCATGCACGCGGTGATCCTGGCCGGCTTCGTGCTGCTGGGCGGGTCCACCCTGGCTTTCCAGGCCCAACTGCTGTCGCCGCTGACCTGGATGATCCTGACGGGCGCAGGCCTGTACATGGCCTACACGCCTTTCAACGCGATGCTGTTCGATCGGATGATCGCCTTCAGCGGCCAGGTCGGCACTGCCGGCTTCCTGATCTATCTGGCCGACGCGTCGGGCTATCTAGGAAGCGTCGCCCTGCTGGTCTGGCGCAATTTCGCGATGGTCGATCTGGACTGGCTGCGGTTCTTCACCGCCAGCGCCTATGCCACCAGTATCGTCGGCATCGTCTGCACTGCCGCTGCAGCGGTGTTCTTCAAGGTCACGGCCGCCGGCTCTCGCGATCAACAGGCATGATCATAGAGGGCGTCGTCCGGGGTCAACTGACGGTCGCCTGACCAGCAGCATGGCCGGAACACCGACAGCTTCTTTGCCGGAGCCTGTCGCGGCGATTGCGCTGACGCTGGCGTCGGACTGAAGACCTCTGTGATGGAGCGCTACGAAAGCGCTTCACCGCGCTTGGGTATCGTTCCGCAGGCGCGGCTCACCGGACGGTGATGAAGACAGGGTTGGCGTAGAACCACAGGTCGGACCACGGGTCTTCTCCCAGCGGATCCGGCTGCGGCTCGACCTCAGAACCGTTCGTGCCCCTCACGCGAACATAGCTGGATCGCCGAACGTCCTTCAGCACATAGGTCATGGACAGAACCTCACGCTCCCGCGCCCAGGCGCCGGGCGAGAAGCTGCGGATGACCCGGGTGGTCGGGTTAGAATCCCGGCTACGATCCGCCGTCGGTCCCTGGACGTCGCCCTGGATGAGGTCGATCCGCGAGACATCAGGCGAATGGCCGCCGAAATTCTTGCCCGCCGGGTCGCGTACGCGGATGATGACCGTCACGTCGCTGCCAGGATCAACCTCCAGCCGTCCGCCGATCTCGGCCCGTCGAGCGCCATCGGCCGTCGTGGCGGTCACCTCCACCTCGGAGACCAGGTCCCCCAGGGTCACGAAAACCCGGCCATGGCGCAGACCGTCCAGGACGTCGTCATAGGTGTGCTCGGCCTTGACGTAGGTCTTGGAATATTCGCCGGGCCAGAAGTCACTGCCGCCGTCCGTATAGTGTCGGTGGGAGTCCGAGGTGGAGGTGATCCACCAGCGACGCCCCTCGCCCAGCATGGAGTCCCAAAAACCGCCCAGCCGCGCCGTCATCTGGTCGAAGCCGCCCATGGTTGGCGCTCGCGAATAGCCACCCCGATCACCCTTGGGATCGATGGCGCCATCCGGCTTCAGGCTGGTGGCCTGGTGGCCGGGCGCGCCTTCCATGCCCACGGCGACCTCGGGCGCTGTATCGTTCCAGGCGCGCAGTTCAGACGGTGACACCAGACCATAGCGGCCGACCCCGGTGGCGGAGCGGGACGGATGGTTGGCGATGACGACGGGCGGCTGAGGCAGCGCCTGCATGTGGCGCAGGGCGTCCAGCATGAACGCCTCCTCGTCGCGGGCGGGATCCGCCGGCCAGGGTTCACGCCGATTGTACCGGCTCTCTATCCCGAACAGCACGTCGCGTTCCGAAGCGGACCGGGGAAGGATCAGGCTGGAATGCTCGGCTGCAGGGGTGTCGAGTTCCATGCCCCAGAACTGCAGCAGTTCAGGGGTCATGTTCCGGGCGCGGAGCAGTTCGGGATAGGCTTCGTCCCGGTTCAGCTTTGAATGGTTGGGCCCGCCATGGTCGGTCGCGACCATCCAGGACAGGCCGTGCCTGACGGCCATGCTGGCGTTGGTCGTGATGGGATTGCTGGCGTCACCGGCCTTGATCAGCTCTGGCGGTTGGGAAGGATCGGACGCCGGCTTGACCCCAACGCTGAACCAGCTGTGGACGTGGTGGTCGCCAGCCAGCCACTGTCGTTTCTGAGGATCCACGGGTCGGTGGGATTGCGCCTTGGGCGCGACCGGTCGAACGGCGTGGCCAGGATGGGCATGCAACGGAGATTGCGGCGTCGCGATCAGGCCAAGAAGGAAAGGTACGACCTTCAAGGCCCGGGCGCGCGGACCACCATGAACAGGCAGAACAGGTTTTTGCATGGGCTCGCCTTAGCGATGAATTGCAACACTTCCATCGCAGGCGCCAGAACGGGCGGCGAGTGCATTCCACGCGTCGGAAGCGGACCGCGTGGAACCGCAGGCGGCTAGATCACCACGCGCATGCCGTCGAACGCAGGCTCTACGCCGACGGGTAGCTTCGACGACAACTGATTGAAGTCCAGATCGATATGAAGGTTCGTCAGGATCGCGCGGCGCGGCTTGGCGCGGGCAATCCATTCAAGGGTCCGATCGACATGGGCGTGGGTCGGATGCGGCGTCCAGCGCAGGGCGTCAACGATCCACACATCCAGGTTCGTCAATGCGGGCCAACTCTCCTCGGGAATGGCCACCACATCGGGCGTATAGGCCACGCCGCCGAACCGGAAGCCGACAGATCGGATATTGCCGTGATCCAGGTCAAAGCTCCGGACCGGAATCTCACCGCTCGGCCCGTCCAGGCTCCAGGCTACGCCGTGTGACGGTAAGGGTCTGGGCTCGCATATGGCCGGATATCCGCCCTGCGTTTCAAACACATACTCGAAGCGACGGGTCAGCCCGGCATGCGTGGCTTCATCCATATAGGTCGGGATCTTCCGACGTTGATTGAGGAAGAATGGCCTCAGATCGTCGATCCCGTGCGCCTGGTCGGCATGGTCGTGGGTAAAGAGTGCCGCGTCCATGCGCCGAGCGCCGGCCGCTACGGCCTGGAGACGAAAATCAGGCGACGTATCGACGACGACGGTCGTCTCGGACAGCGGGCCGCCTTCCCCCTTCCGACGGACAAGCAGCGAGCAGCGCGTGCGCAGATTGCGCGGATCGGCCGGATCGCAATCGCCCCAATCACCGTCGGCTCGCGGTACGCCGCCCGAGGAGCCTGAACCCAAAATCGTGAATTCCAGCTGGCCCGTCATGGCCGCGGTATCGTGTCGAACAGGGCGAAGAAGGCGTCCTCCGTGCGCGCTTCAGTCTCGGCGCGCGTCCAGCCGCGAATATCGCCAAGTTTGTCAACGATATGGGGAAGATAGGCCGGCTCGTTGCGACGGCCGCGCATCGGCACGGGCGCGAGATAGGGGCAGTCGGTCTCAACGATGATCCGATCAGCGGGCATGTCGCGAATGATCGCCCTGACCTCCTCGGCCGCCTTGAACGTGGCGATGCCGGAAACGGAGAACCACGCGCCCAAGGCCGCCGCGCGGGCGGCCAGTTCGGGACCGCTGGTATAGCAGTGCATCAGCAGCTTGAACGCGCCCCGCGCATGCTCCTCTTCGAGGATCTGCGCCATGGTTTCGTCGGCTTCGCGGGTGTGCACGACCAGCGGCAGGCCCGTCTGGCGGGCGGCGGCGGCGTGGGTGCGAAACACCTGGGCCTGCACATCGCGGGGTGAGAAGTCGTAGTGGAAATCCAGGCCGCATTCACCGATGCCGATGACGCGCGGCCGGCTGGCCAGCAAGACCAGGGCCTCGACCGAGAGGTCAGGATTTTCCTTGGCTTCATGCGGATGGGTGCCGACCGTGCACCAGATGTCGGGCTCGGCCATGGCGATGGCGTGGACCGCTTCGAATGACGAAACCTTGTCGCAGATGGTGACCATCAGGCCGATCCCGGCTTCGCGGGCGCGGGCGATCACCGCGTCGCGGTCTTCGTCATACTGGTGGGCGTGGAGATTGACGTGGCTGTCGATGAGCATGCGGCTCACATCGCCGTCCTGGCCGCTGCGCGCAAGTCCGAGATGGCGCTCCAGAAAACATCGGCGCGATCCAGGTTGATGGCCTCGGCTTCCCCGGGCCAGCGCGACAGGCGCTCCCAGACAGCCGCCCAACGATCCAGAGCAGGCGAAGACCCGGTCGTCGCCAGGCGGGTGGTCATGGCGTGAACCTGATCGGCCAGGCGTTCGAACAGCAGTTCGAAGCGCGCGGCGCCCTCGCCGCCGCGAAAGGTGTCGGCCATGGCCAGCAGGGCGCCTTCATCAATGGCGGGCAGGCCCCGCAGAATCTCGCTGGCGGCGTCGTCCATGGCCAGAGCGCCGCAGGATGCCAGTTGCAGCGCCCTGCCCGGCGCACCATGCGCCATGCGGGCCAGGCGTTCGGCGTCGCGATGCGCCAGCCCAGCCCGTTGCTCGACCATGCTCGTCGCCGCCTCCACGCCCGGGGCGGGCACGACAAGTCGGCGACAGCGCGAACGGATGGTCGGCAAAAGCTTTCCGGGGGCGTGACTGACCAAGAGGATGACACCGCGCGCAGGCGGCTCTTCCAGCGTCTTGAGCACCGCATTGGCGGCGTTGACGTTCAGATCGTCGGCGGCATCGATGATCGCCACCCGATAGGGCGAGATCGCCGGCGAGTTGGCGAAGAACTCGGGCAAGCGCCGCGCCTCGTCGACCGGGATGGACTTGCGCGCCTTGCCGTCGTCGGTGGCGCGCTCCAGCACCATAAGATCGGGATGTGAGCGGGCGGCGACCTGTCGGCTGACCACATCAGAGGGGGCCGCGCCGAGCAGGCCATGGGAAGGGTCGGGCTGCGCGCCCAACAGGCGGCGGGCCATGCGATAGGCCAGGGTCGCCTTTCCTACCCCCTCGGGGCCCACCAGCAGCCAGGCGTGATGCAGGCGGCCGCGCCCCAGAGCGTCAAGGAAAGACGCTTCGGCCGCCCCGAGACCGTCCAGCCCATAGACATCGCGTGGGTGCGGCGGCGCATCCATTTCAGAGGCTCAGGCGGGTCGAAACCACGTCCCACACCGACTCGAACACTAGGTCAGGCGTGCCGTTGGCGTCGATCACGGCGCAACGCTCAGGCTCCTTCTGGGCGATCGCCAGAAATCCGGCCCGCAGACGCTCATGAAAATCCAGCCCTTTGGACTCAAATCGCGCCGCGCCGCCGCGTGACGCCGCACGATCGAGGCCAATCGTGGCGGGAATATCAAAGATCAGGGTCAGATCAGGAATGGAGCCTGCCAGGACGTGATCCTCAAGCGCCGCGATCAGGGAAGCCGGGGCATCTCCGCCAGCGCCCTGATAGGCGCGAGTGGAGTCGGCGAAGCGGTCGCATAGCACCATCGCTCCGCGATCCAGGGCCGGGCGGATCACCCGCTCCAGATGATCCCGGCGGGCGGCGTACATGAGAAGCGTTTCTGTCACGGGCGACCAGCGGTCGGCGTCGCCGTTCACCAGTAGCTCGCGGATCGACTCGGCGCCAGGGCTGCCGCCCGGTTCGCGGGTCAGCACAACGTCAAAGCCGGCCGCTGTCAGGCGGTCGGCCAAGCGACGGATCTGGGTCGACTTTCCAGCCCCCTCCCCGCCTTCAAAACTGATGAATGATCCGCGCATCACCCGCCTCAATTCGGCCGGATCGCGTCGATTGTCCAGTGGCCTCGCGACACCCCATCAGGGACGCAGGACGGTGGCCCCGGAATAGCCCAGCGCCGCCACGCGATCCCGCAGAGACCAGGCCTGGAGCTCATCTTCGCCGGCCGAAACGGTGACGCGGTAAAGCGTGCCGCTGGCGCGCTCAAGCGGTTCGATTGTCGCCCGTCCTGCGGTCTTCAGCTGCGCCACGGCGCGCTCGGCGTTCTCGCGGCTGGAGAAGGATCCGGCCTGGACCTTGAAGGCGGCCTGCCGCGCGGGAATGATCTGGGTGGGGATCGGCGGCGGCTCTGCGGGCCAGACCGGCTCAGCATCCTGCCTTGGCGGCTCCCGGCGCGGCGGAGGTGGAGGCGGCGCGGGCGCCTGGGCATACTGGCGCCCACCAAATGACGATTTCGGCGCTGGGCCTACATAGCGCACCCGCACCCGGGCCACACCCTGACGACGATAGCCAAGCTGATCGGCGGCGGCGCGCGACAGGTCGATAACGCGATCACCCACGAACGGGCCGCGATCATTGACACGCAGCACCATCCTGCGGCCGTTATCGAGATTGGTCACCTCGACCAGGCTGGGCAACGGCAAGGTCTTGTGCGCCGCCGAGACGGCATCCATGTCGAAAATCTCGCCGTTGGCCGTGCGGCGGTTGTGGAACTGCTCGCCGTACCAGGAGCCAATACCCTTGACGTCATAGTCAGGGTCGGCCTGGGGATAGTACCAGATCCCCTTGATCTGATAGGGCTTCTCGGTTCCTCTCAAGGGCTTTCCGGATGGCGACACCATGGGTCCGCGCGGCGAAGACGACACGTGCCTGTTGCTGTCGATCCTGGTGTCCAGGCGCGGCTTTGGCGTGGAACAGGCGGCCAGGCTAGCGGCCGCCATAGCCACCAGGCCGGCGCTCCTCAGGACGCGCCAAAGATGCTGATCCACAACCATGCTGACGTCTTTCCGACGCGGGCGAGCCCTTCCGAACTTTCAGCATGCATCAGTTGTTTTGCAGTCTGGTTAAGGCGGGGGCGCGCTGATATAGCCGCCGCTCCGGACAGATGGCCGAGTGGTTTAAGGCAGCGGTCTTGAAAACCGCCGTAGGTGAAAGTCTACCGTGGGTTCGAATCCCACTCTGTCCGCCACACCCTCCCCGCCGCGCTGGACCCGCAGGATCTGGCGCGGCGGAAGTCCAGGATTCCAATGTCTACAGCTCGCACCGCGTTCTACGGCCTGGCCGATCACGATCTGGCGCCTGTCGCCGCAGACGCGATCCAGGTCTCCCCCATGGTGACCGGAGCAACGGATCTGGCTTCGATCCCGGATCAGTCACTGGACGCTTTCGCGATTCGCGCGCCGGCTGGCGTGGTCGAGCGCCGGTTCGTTCTTGCCCATGCGCTACGGACCCTGGCCATCGACGGCCGCCTGACGGCGTTCGGGCCCAAGGATCGCGGCGGGCTGCGACTGAAGAAGGAGCTTGAGGCCTTCGGTTGCGTGGTCGGCGAAAGCTCCAAGAAACACAATCGCATCTGCGTCGCGCTTCGCCCCGCTGACCCCGTCGGGCTTGAAGCCGCCATCGAGGCAGGAGCGCCGCGCCGCGCCTCCGACGACCTGTGGACGCAGCCAGGCGTCTTCAGTTGGGATCGACTGGATCCCGGCACCGATCTGCTCCTGAAAACCTTGCCGCCGCTTTCCGGCGTCGGCGCCGATTTCGGCTGCGGCATCGGCTGGTTGGCCCGCAGCGTTCTGGCCTCGCCGAAGGTCACCAAACTGACGCTGATCGATCTGGATCGCCGCGCCATCGACGCGGCCTGCCGCAATATCGAAGACCCACGTGCGGAGTTCGTCTGGGACGATGTCCGCCAAGCCGCCACATCGTTGGACAAGCTCGACTTCGTCGTCACCAATCCGCCGTTCCATGAAACCGGCGGCGAGGATCGCTCACTGGGGCAGGCCTTCATCAAGACAGCCGCCGCCAACCTGCGCAAAGGCGGCGACCTTTGGCTGGTGGCCAATCGTCACCTGCCCTACGAAGCGATCCTGAACGAGCATTTCGCCAAGGTCCGGCTGGCCGGCGAGACCAACGGCTACAAGGTCTACGAGGCCCGCAAGTGACCAAGGCCCTGATGGCGCGGCTGGACAGGCTGCTGGCCAATCTGGGCTATGGCAGCCGAAAGGACGTCCAAGCGCTGATCTCCAGCGGCAAGGTCGTGCTAGACGGAAAGATTCTGAAGGACGTCGGGACCAAGGTCGCCGTCACCCCTGATCTCCCGGAACGCATGACCATCCGGGGCGCGCCGGTCGATCCGCCCGCGCCACTGGTGCTGCTGATGCACAAGCCACTGGGCGTGGTCTGCTCGCACAAGGAAGACGGGGAGCGCATCTATGACCTGCTTCCCCGTCGCTGGCGCATTCGGGATCCGGGCCTCTCGACCGTGGGACGGCTCGACAAGGACACTTCCGGCCTGATCCTGATCACGGATGATGGCGACTATCTGCATCGGGTGATCTCGCCCAAACGTCATGTGCCCAAGACCTATCTGGCGACGCTCGACCGCCCCTTGAGTGGGCTGGAGGGCGCGCTGTTCGCTGCGGGCGAACTGATGCTGGACGGCGAGGAAAAGCCCCTGCTGCCGGCGGACCTGGTTGTGATCGATCCCCATCATGCTCGCCTGACCATTACAGAGGGTCGCTACCATCAGGTGCGGCGCATGTTTGCGGCTGTCGGCAACCATGTGGTCGAGCTCCACAGGGAGCGGATCGGTGGTCTGGTCCTGCCCGCCGACCTTGAGCCGGGACAGCACCGGATCCTGACTGCCGACGAGGCCGAGCGGGTCTTTGGTGATGAGTAATCCCGTCCTCGTCGACGCCCGGGGACATCGCTGCCCCGTGCCGACCCTGCGCCTGAGGCGGGCCCTGGAAGCTGCGCCGGCGGGCAGTGAGGTGCGACTGATCGCCGATGATCCGCTAGCGCGTATCGACGTTCCACACTTTGCCGCAAGTATCGGCGCGACGGTTGTCGCGATCACCGATGAAGACGCCGGGGCGATCAGCTTTCTGGTGCTGAAGGCGTCTTGAGCGTTACGCCTCGCGGTCCCTCAACAAGGGCGCGGGGACGTTCATCCAGAGCGATCTCCACCTCAGTGGCCAGGGCGCCGCCCAGGAAGATGGCGTTCACGCTCCACGACAGCCAGATCAGGAAAATGATCACCGCCGAGATCGAGCCGTAGGTGGCGCCCAGCTGGGCGACCTTATCGACATAGAAGGCGCTGGCGGAGGACATGAACAGGCAAAGGACCGCCGCGGCGACGCCGCCCGCAGTCGACGCCCGCCAGCCGACAGGCGCGCGCGACATGGCGTAGCGGTAGATCAGCGTCATGCCGATCACGACGCCCAGGCTGGCCCAGGTCCACTCGCTCTGGACCCACGGAACGCCCTCGAGCGGGCGCAGATGAAGCGCGCTTCCGAGCAGCCGGAAGATCAGAAAAATGCCGGACATCACGAACAACAGACCAAAGGCGGCGATCAGCACGAACAGGGCCATAAGGTTGAAGCCGACGAATCCGCGCTGGTCTTCCTCGTCATGAATGAACGAGAGACCGGCCAACAGGGCCTTGAAGCCGCGATGGGCGGCATAGGCGCCGATGACCAGGACGACCGCGCTCTGGGCCGAAACGGCCTGTTCGGGTGCGTGGGCGATGCGGGTGAGTTCGCTCTCGAACATCGCTCGCGCGCCCGACGGCATCAGTTCGGCAAGGTTTTCCGCCTGGGCGGCGGCCTGCTGCTGCGTCAGCAGAAGGCTGTAGAGGCCGATGAGAATCGCCAGGCCGGGAAAGACCGCAAGCAGGGCGAAGAACGATACGCCGCCGACATACAGCATGACATCGCGCCCCCAGATCCGAGCCAGGGCAAGGCCAAGAACGCGCAGGACCTCGCGGGCCCAGTGAATCGGGTCCAGATCCAGATCGCGCCATCGGATGGGTTGGGGGTCTTGCATCGGCCGGAACCTGCCCGCGCTCTTCTCCCGGCGCAACCCCGCGGCCGCAACGACAAAGACGCGCCGCCTCAGGGAAGGCGACGCGTCTCCGCAGGACAAGCCTGAAACCGAACGCCACATCGAGGGACGGATGGCGCAACGCCCGGTACCTGATCAAACTAGGGACCGGCGGCTGAACCGACGCTGAACGACGACAATAGCCTGGCAGACAGCTTTCAGAGTGCGCCGGTGGTCTTCAGGTTTGCGATCGCCTCGGCGGAAAAGCCCCAGTCCGCCAGTGCGGTGTCGTTGTCGCCCCCAACCGAGGGCGGAGGACCCTGTATCTTTCCCGGTGTGGCCGAGAAACGCGGCGCGGGCGCAGGCTGCACCACGCCAGCCACCTCGACGAAGGTTTCTCGAGCCGCGTTGTGAGGGTGCGCAGGCGCTTCCGC
This sequence comes from Caulobacter sp. ErkDOM-E, assembly GCF_048541895.1. Taxonomy (GTDB): domain Bacteria; phylum Pseudomonadota; class Alphaproteobacteria; order Caulobacterales; family Caulobacteraceae; genus Caulobacter. The sequence continues at coordinate 2,399,977 of NZ_CP183331.1, forward strand.
CATCGACAGGACCGGCGCGAAACAGACGTCCGTGCCATCCATCAGGTCGCACCATTCATCGCGAGTCTTGGTGCGGATCACGGCGGCGAGCTTGTCTCGCAGCTCCGGCCACTCCTCGCGGCTCATCTGGTGCTGGAACTGCGGATCGGTGATGCCGGTCTTTTCCAGCAGCAGCAGATAGAACTGTGGCTCGATCGATCCGATCGAGATCCAGCCACCGTCGCGGCATTGATAGGTGTCATAGAAGTGCGCGCCGCCGTCGAGCAGATTGGACCGGCGTCCCTCACTCCACATGCCGCCCGCCTTGAAACCGTAGAACATGGCCATCAGCGAGGCTGCGCCATCACTCATGGCGCAGTCGATCGTCTGGCCCTGCCCCGTCGCCCGGGCATGGATCACGCCGGCCAGCAGGCCAAACGCCAGATAGAGCGCGCCGCCGCCGAAGTCGCCGACCAGGTTCAGGGGCGGGACCGGCTTTTCCGTCGTGCCAATGGCGTCCAGCGCCCCGGTGATGGCGATGTAGTTCATGTCGTGGCCGGCAGCCTTGGCGTAAGGACCAAACTGCCCCCATCCGGTCATGCGGCCGTAGACGAGCTTGGGATTGCGCGCCAGCGCCACATCCGGGCCAAGGCCCAGGCGCTCCATGACGCCCGGCCGGAAGCCCTCGATCAGGCCATCAGCGCTTTCAAGCAGTTTTAGACACGTCTCGATGGAGGCGGGATTTTTCAGGTCCAGCGCCACAGACCGGCGACCGCGCGCGGTGACATCGGCCGGCGATCCCCCTCGTCCCTGCCCCTTCCTGTCGATCCGGATCACGTCAGCGCCAAGGTCGGACAGCAGCATGCCGCAGAACGGACCGGGACCGATGCCCGCGAACTCCACGATCTTCAGTCCTGAAAGTGGCCCCTGGCCCATGGTGGTCTCCTCATCGACTCTTCGGCGCAGCCGTTGGATCGACTAGAAAGGTCCTGACGTTCGGTCATGCAAGCGGCTGTTGGCGCCAGGGCTCGGAGATCACGTGCGGGGCGACATCGCGCATGGCGATTGTCCAAAAGCAATTTGACCACACCGGCGCGACGTTGCGTCCCTATCACCCGTGAGCGCCTCTGCTATGTTGCGGCGTCGAATCCCGACGGTCGAGTGCGGCCGGCGTTAGTTGGATTTCGGGCGGAGGTAGAGTGTGGCGGTTGACGCCCGAATCCTGATCGTGGCGCGCGACGACCTGCGCGCCGGCCCCCTGGCTGAGGGGCTGGACCGGCTTGGCTGGCGGACCATCACCGCGCGTGGGCCCTATGCCGCCCTCGCAGCGCTTGGCGACCTGCCGATCGAGGCCGTGATCGTCGACCTCGCCAGCGCGGGTCCCGACACCCAGTCGCTCGCCCGTCGCCTCAAGGCCGCTGTCGCGCCGCGCCGCCTTCCCGTAATCGCCATCGGCGAACTCGACGGCGGGCAGCAGAGCCAGGCCTTCGACCTGACGCTTTCGCCGCCGCTGCATCCGTCCCAGGCGGCCCTGCGTCTGGAGTCTCTGGTTCGTACAGCCATCGCCGAGGAGGAGTTCGAGCTGCGGCTCGAAACCTTCGGCGAGCGCGGTCGCCGGATGGACCTGCCCGAACCCCAGCCCTCGCCGTTCCGCATCCTGGCGGTCGGTGAGCCAGCCCCGCAGTTCCTGGCGCTTTCCAACGCCCTCAAGCGCAGCGGCGCGGAAGTCGTGGGCGCTTTCACGGCCTATACTGCGTTCGACTACCTGCACGAGCGCGCCTTCGATTCCGTCGTGCTGTGGGCCGGCGACAACCAGCAGGAAGCCCTGTCGATCGCGGCCGGCATGCGTCGCAACACGCGCCTCTTCCACATTCCGGCCATGCTGTATCTGAAGGCCGAAAGCTATGTGACCATGTCGGAGGCCTTCCACCGGGGCGTTTCCGACGTCGCTTCGCCAGAGACGCCGGAGGTCGAAACCGCGCGCCGGGTGATGGAACTGGCCAGAAACTACCGGCGTGGCGAGTCGATCCGTGGGGCGCTGGAAAAGGCCCGCAGTTCGGGTCTGATGGACGCCGCCACCGGCCTTTTCACGCGCGATCTGTTCGCCGCCCACCTGGCGCGCCTGACGGCCGCTGCGCGGGAGCGCTCCCGTCCGTTGTCCATCTGCGTCCTACGGGTCGCCGACAAGCCTGAGACCGTCTGGGCGCGTCAGAATGGCTGGCTGGACCGCGCCATACCCCAGATCGGCTCGATGGTCGGCCGCCTTGTCCGCGTCGAGGACACCGCCGCCCGCCTGGCGCCGGAGGTCTTCGCCCTGGCCCTGCCCGCCACCAACCAGGACGCCGCGCGCGCTGCGGCCGAGCGGATCGCTGCGGTCATCGGCTGCACCGCCTTTGACGCCGGCGAGGACCGGCCGCCGTTCGTCTGCGAATTCGACATCGGCGTCTCCCAGATCGAAGCCGGCGAAGGGCCGGTCAAGGCGCTGGAGCGGGCCGCCGCCCGGGCCCTGCAGCGCGAAGCCAGCTGAGACCCGCGATGAACCAGCCGATGATCGTGGACGTTGTCGCCGACGTTGTCTGTCCGTGGTGCTATCTGGGCTGGCGGCGCGTGAAGGCTGCGATGGCTCTGCGGCCCGATATCGAGGCCAAGCTGATCTGGCGGCCCTATCAGCTGGACCCTACGCTTCCCGAGGAAGGCGTCGACCGCAAGGCCTATATGGCCAGCAAGTTCAAGGATCCGGAACGCCTGAAGGTCGTGCACGAGGCCCTGGTCTCTGGCGGCGCCGATGACAGAATTACCTTCAATTTCGCCGTCATCGACAGATCCCCCAATACCAACGCCGCCCATCGGTTGATCCGCTGGGCCCTGACCGCCGGCGTCCAGGACGCGGTGGTCGAGGCCCTGTTCGCCGCCTACTTCACGGAAGGCCGCGATATCGGCGACCCCATGGTGCTGGCCGATATCGCTGAAGCTGCCGGCATGGAGCGGCTGGTCGTGCTGCAACTGCTGTCCGAGGGCGCCGACCGGGAGTCGGTGACCCGCGAGCATTCCATGGCGGTGCAGGGCGGCGTCACCGGCGTGCCCTATGTGATCTTCGGCGGCAAGGTCGCGGTCGTCGGGGCGGAATCGCCGGAACGGATCGCCGAAGCCATTGATCAGGCGGTGCGCGCCTAGGGCAGCCTGCCCTCTTCGGCCAGCATCTTGGCCGCGATGTCAAACCCCGCCCAGGCGGCCCCGGCCAGAGCGGCGCCCACGCTCACCCGGCGCACGCCAACGTCGGCCAGAGGCTGAACGGCCTGGCCCGGCCAAGCCATCAAGACGTTGACCGGTTTGGGTGCGACGGCCTTGACGATCTCGGCGACCGAAGCGACGTCGATCACTCCGGGAGCGTACAGGCAGTCGGCGCCGGCCTCAGCATAGGCGACAAGACGCTCGACAGTCGCCGCCAAGTCCTTGCGCCCGATCAGGAATCCCTCAGTTCGCCCCACCAGGATCACATCCTCACCACTGGCGTCGATCGCCGCCCGCGCCGCCCTGATCCGCTCTATCGCGAGCGTCGGCTCGTAGAGGTCACGCCCGATACGATCCTCGATGGACAGGCCGGCGATCCCCGTGGCGATGGCCAGCCGCACGCTTTCGGCCACCCCTTCGGGTTCATCCGCGAAACCAGCTTCGAAGTCGGCATTCACCGGCAGATCCGTCGCGCCGCAGAGCATGCCCAGACGGGCCAGCACCTGATCCCGCGTCAGCCCGCCATCGTCCTGCCCCAAGGCCCAGGCCGCCCCGGCGCTGGTGGACGCCAGAGCCTTGAAGCCAAGCCTTTCGAGACGCCTGGCGCTTCCGGCGTCCCATGGATTGGGCAGGATGAAACAGCCGTCCTCATGCAAGGTGCGAAAGGCGGCGCGGCGTGCGGCTAGTTGGGGCGACGACATCAAATCCTCCGGGAACCCGTCAGAGATAGTGCCTCATGGTGACAGTGAGTGGCAGTAGCGCTCAATGCGACCCTGACCATGGCCGCCGCCCTCGCAGCGGCTGCGCCCATACAATCCACCACGCATTGTCGCGCCGATAGAGCTCGGCTGCGCCGCCGACGGCGAAGTCTTTTGCCGTAAGGACGATGCGATCGGCGCACCCCGTCGGCATTGCGCCCGAAAAGTCGCCGCGCAGGACAACGATTTCAGCGCCTGAGCAGAGATCTCCGAGCGCCTGCGCCGAGATCTCCTTGCGGCTCCACGACAGGGCGACGGCGACCGGCGCGTCGCTCTGGGGCCGGCAGGCATAGGCCGAACACGTAAACCCACGCGTCTCGCCAATCGCCAGACCCCGTCGACGCGCCCACAGTTCAGCGCCGAAGCGGCGGTTGTCGGGTCGGAGGAGAACGGCCTCCTTGCCTTGCCGAACAGCGGCCGTGGCGCCGTCGGCGGCGATCCAGACATCAGGCGCCGGAGGGCGAGGCCAAAGGGCGACAGCCAGCGCCAGGGGTGCGCCGAGCCAGCGTAGTCGTCCGCTCCAGAGACAAAGAATCATCAAACCCAGGAACGCGACAACCAGGGTGAACGGCGGCGCGCTGGCGACCACGGCCTGGCCGCCGATCGACTCGAATTTTCGGGCTACATCGACCATCGCCTCAACGCCCCAGCCGGCGATCAACAGGAAGGGCGCGCCCCAGCCGACACTTTCCAGCGCCGTGCCCAGGGCCAGGAACGGCATGATCACGAAGGACGACAGCGGCGCGACGATCAGATTGGCCGGCAAACCCCAGATGGCCACACGGTTGAAATGCTGCATGGCGAAGGGACCTGTCGCCAGTCCGGCGACAAAGCTCGCGCCAATGCTGACGGCCAGCCAGGCGCCGACTGCCTGGATCGCCCGGATCGGCCAGGGCACCGAAATCTCGCGCATCGGTCTTGGCCAGGCTTCGGCCAGAGCGATCAGGGCCGTGGTGGCTGCGAACGACATCTGAAAACCAGGCGCAGCGGCCGCTTCGGGCTGCAGCGCCAGGATGATCAGCGCCGCCAGGGCCAGGCCGTGCAGGGTTACGGCCTGGCGGTCGAAAAGAATGGCGGCGAAGGCCACGCTGGCCGTGATCGCCGCGCGCTCGGCCGGCGGCGGCGCGCCGGAGATGACCAGATAGATCGCTACGGCCGTCAGGCCCGCCACAGCAGCGATCTTCTTGCCCGGAGCGCGCAGAGCCAGCCAGGGCCAGGCCGCGATTCCCAGCCGGGTCAGACCGAACACGAAGCCGCCGACGATGGCCATGTGCAGGCCCGATATCGAAAGAATGTGGGCCAACCCCGAGGCGCGCATCGCCTCGGTCTGTTCGGGCGTGATCCAGGTCTCGTGGCCGGTGACCATGGCCGCGCCGATCCCGCCACTCTCAGGTCCCATGTGCGCGACGATCCGCTCGGCCAGGCGCCAGCGGAAGACGTTGACAGCCATGGTGACCCGTAGTCGCCAGGGCGGCGGATCCAGATGCGTCTCTCTGATATCGCCGAGCGAGAAACCGACCGCCCCAACGGCGTTGAACCAGGCGTCGCGAGCGAAGTCATAGGAACCCGGCGCAGCCGGAGGCGGCGGGGGGCCGAGAATGGCGCGCAGTCGCACAGCGTCCCCCGGCTTGGGCAAGTCCACAGCGTCGACCGTCACCCGGACCCGGTTTGGCGTCTCAGCTGGCGTGAGGCCTCCAATGGCGACCGGAGCGATCAGCAATCGAGGTCCGCCCGCGCCTGGACTGACGACATCGACCACGAAGCCCTCCAGGCGACGCGGCGCGCGCTCGCCGTCGATGACCGGCGCGGCGACCCTGTCACTGCGAATCTTCGCCGCCAGTCCCCCCGCCATCGCAAAGGCAAACAAGGCCAACAGGACGATCAAGGTCCGGATCGAGGATCGGTAGAGCCACCACAGTATGACGCTGATCAGACTCAGAAAGGCCAATAGCGGGAGCGAGGGCTCGAAAGGCGCTTGAAGATAGGCCGCCGCGCCCAAGCCGAACCAGACCGGACTCCACAGGAACCAGCGATCCAGATTGGCGCTCATCTCATCGCGCAGGACGCGGAACATCGTCGGCGGACTAGGCCATGCGCGAAGCGCCGTGCTAAGACGCTCCGCCCAAGCCGCGCCTCGGCGCGCGTTCCCGGCCGTCTCGGCGGCGTCTTGCCTTTCAGCATTGAGTTCGATGTCGAACCCCTCCTCCACCGACCGCGCCGTGGTCACGCGCTTCGCCCCCTCGCCCACCGGCTTCCTGCACATCGGCGGCGCACGCACAGCGCTGTTCAACTGGTTATATGCACGCCATACGGGTGGAAAGTTCCTTCTTCGCGTTGAAGACACCGATCGCGAGCGTTCGACCGAACCCGCCGTGGCCGCGATCTTCGAGGGCCTGGACTGGCTGGGCCTGAAATCCGACGAAGAGCCGGTGTTCCAGCACACCCGCGCGCCGCGCCACGCCGAGGTGGTTCAGCAGCTTCTGGAGCGCGGCCGCGCCTATCGCTGCTGGATGACGGTCCAGGAACTGGCAGTCGCCCGCGAGAAGGCCCGCGCTGAAGGCCACGCCATCCGCTCGCCCTGGCGCGACGCGCCGCCGCCGGCCGATCCGTCGGCGCCGCACGTCATCCGCTTCAAGGGCCCCGCCGACGGCGAGACCCTGGTCGACGATCTGGTCAAGGGTCCGGTGACGTTCAAGAACACCGATCTCGACGACCTCGTCCTGCTGCGGGCCGACGGCGCGCCGACCTATAATCTCGCCGTGGTGGTCGACGACCACGACATGGGCGTCACCCACGTGATCCGGGGCGACGACCACCTCAACAACGCCGCCCGCCAGACCCTGATCTATCAGGCGATGGACTGGGACCTGCCGGCCTTCGCCCACATCCCGCTGATTCACGGTCCGGACGGCGCCAAGCTGTCCAAGCGCCACGGCGCCCAGGCCGTCGGCGAGTTCGCGGACATGGGCTACATCCCCGAGGGCCTGCGCAACTATCTGGCCCGGCTTGGCTGGGGCCACGGCGACGACGAGGTGTTCAGCGACGCCCAGGCGATCGAATGGTTCGACGTCAAGGACGTGGTCAAGGCGCCGGCGCGCCTGGACTGGGCCAAGCTCAATCACATCAACAGCCAGCACCTGCGCGTCGCCGATGACAGCCGTCTGGCCGACCTTGTCCTGAAGGCGCTGATCGCCCAGGGCGCCCGCTTGCCAACAGACGCGGCCGCTCGCCTGCTGGCGGTCGTTCCCCAGGTCAAGGAAGGCGCCAAGACCATCCTGGAGCTGGCGGAACACTGCGCATTCGCGCTGAAAATGCGCCCGTTCGCGCTTGAGGAAAAAACCGCCAAGCAACTGAACGAAGAAACAGTCGAGCGCCTGCGCCGCCTGCGCGATCGCCTGGCCCAGAACCCGGAATGGGACGTGGAAGAGCTGGGAACGCTATTGAAATCCTTCGCGGAATCCGAAGGTGTCGGCTTTGGCAAATTCGGCCCGTCGCTGCGCGGCATTCTAACGGGCGGGTCACAAGCGCCCGACCTGAACAAGATCATGACCGCCATCGGTCGCGAGGAGACTCTCGGCCGTCTTGACGACGCGCTAGCTGTGCGCGCATGAGGCGCTATAACGCACTCGCGAAATGAAACTTGGACTGCTCGTTCCATCGATGAAGGGGTTTCCCGCATGACCGATAAAGCCACACTGACGATCGGCGACAAGAGCTACGATCTGCCGATCCTCAAGGGCAGCACCGGTCCGGACGTCGTCGATGTCCGGAAGTTCTACGGCGACAGCGACCACTTCACGTTCGATCCGGGCTTCACCTCGACCGCGTCCTGCGAGAGCAAGATCACCTATATCGACGGCGACGCCGGCATTTTGCTGCACCGCGGCTATCCGATCGACCAACTGGCCGAGAAGTCCTCGTTCCTGGAAGTCTGCCACCTGCTGCTGAACGGCGAGCTGCCCACGGCCGAAGAGGCCACCAAGTTCGAGCACAACATCACCTATCACACGATGTTGCACGCCCAGTTCGACAGCTTCTTCCAGGGCTTCCGCCGCGACGCTCACCCGATGGCGATCATGACCGGCGCCGTCGGCGCCCTGTCGGCCTTCTATGCCGACAGCCTGAACGTCGATGATCCCAAGCAACGCGAGATCAGCGCCCATCGCCTGATCGCCAAGATGCCGACCATCGCCGCGCGCGCCTTCCAGTACAGCGTCGGCCGTCCGTTCGTGACGCCGCGCAACGAACTGTCCTATTCGGAAAACTTCCTGCGCATGTGCTTCTCGGTGCCGGCCGAGGACTGGGTTCCCAACCCCGTCCTGACGCGCGCCATGGACCGCATCTTCATCCTGCACGCCGACCACGAGCAGAACGCCTCGACCTCGACCGTCCGTCTGGCCGGTTCGTCGGGCGCTCACCCGTTCGCCTGTATCGCCGCCGGCATCGCCTGCCTGTGGGGCCCGTCGCATGGCGGCGCCAACCAGGAAGCCCTCGAGATGCTCGAGGAAATCGGCACGGTCGAGAACATCCCCGCCTATGTGCAGGGCGTGAAGGACAAGAAGTACAAGCTGATGGGCTTTGGCCACCGCGTGTACAAGAACTTCGACCCGCGCGCCAAGGTCATGCAGAAGACCTGCTACGAGGTCCTGGAACAGCTGGGCATCAACGATCCCCTGCTGCAGGTGGCCATGGAGCTGGAAAAGGTCGCCCTCAGCGACCCCTACTTCATCGAGCGCAAGCTCTACCCGAACATCGACTTCTATTCGGGCATCACCCTGCGCGCGATGGGCTTCCCGACCAACATGTTCACCGTGCTGTTCGCCTTGGCCCGCACCGTTGGCTGGATCAGCCAGTGGAAGGAAATGTTCGAGGATCCCGCGCGCAAGATCGGCCGTCCGCGTCAGCTCTACACCGGCGCGACGCAGCGCGATTACACGCCGCTCGAAAAGCGCGGCTAAGCCGTCGATTCAGACTGATCCGGCCAGACCGATCCGGAGAGGCCCCGTCGCAAGGCGGGGCCTTTTCCTTGCCCGTTACGGCTTGAGCAGGAAGCTGAGGATCTCGGCGACCGCGCGATAGAGCGCTTCGGGGATCTCCTCATCGATCTCGATGGTCGACAGGGCCTGGGCCAGAGCCGGGTTGTCTTCGATGGGGACGCCATGCTCGCGCGCCGTCTCGACAATCTTCTCGCCAAGCCAACCCTGACCTGAAGCGACGACCCTGGGCGTATCGGCGCCCTCGTAAAGCAAGGCGACAGCAATCTTGCCGGGACCGCGCGCGCCGCCGACAGGCCCGGTCATGACGCCCGATCCACGAAGCGGCCTGGCGCGGTCACAGCGACCGTCGGGGCGCCCGCATGGAAGGCGACCTCTGGCGACAGCTCGGCCTCGCGAAGCGCGGCGCTCAAAGCCGCCTCCCCCGCCTGAAGCCGGGCCACGGCTTCCGGTCGTTCGGCCCACAGACCAACCCGCGCGCAGGCGCCCGTAAGGGCGATCTGGACATGGACCGGCCCCAGCGGCTCCACATCCAGCGAGAAACGGGCGCGCCAGGTTTTTTCGATCTCGCGCCCGGAGTCGGATCCGCCGCCTCCGCCATCCCGGCTGATTTCGAACTGCGCCACCGCGAAGCCTTGAGCGGTCTGGAACGGCAGGTCGAACACCCAGCGAGACGTCTTGATCTCTGTGGTCCGCTCCGCCTCACCGCGCGACTCCGGCAGCGAAGCGATCTGCGACAGCTCCTGGCGCGCGATGGCGCCATCGACGCTCTTCAACAGACGCCGCGCCAGTTCGGCCGGCGGCAGATCTCCGGGAAGATCCGAACGGACGGCCGCCTGGGCGGCTGTGGGACCACCCGCGTAGGGCGGCGGCGGCGGCCCAGAAGGTGGGCGCGATGACACCGCGAGCCCGGAGTGGCGGGCGGCTGCCTCTGCCTCGTTGTTCTCCACTGGCAGAGGCGGGGCGACGACTTCGTCCTCGATCAGTCCCACCATCAGGAATGGACGCGACGGCGGCGCCGGAGCCGGAGCAACGCGAGGCTGCGTGGCCGGAGGCGTCGCTTCGGGGGCGTTCTGGTCGAGCCTTGGCGTCGCTTCGTTCCTCGCAATCGTAGCAAGGGGATCTGAAACCGGAGGCAGAGCCGGCGCGGCATTCAATCCTGGTGGGGCGCGATACGGTTGCGCGATGGGGGCGGAAACCGGACCCTGAACCGAGGCGACCGAGCCGCTTGGCGTATAGGTCGCGCCGACATTGGGGCCAGACCGCTGCGCTGCGGTGGGTTCGCCGGAAGAGGAAGGGACCCGCGACCCGCCGGGCTCGGCCCCGGGCGTCTTGGCCAGCCACGTCGAAACCACGGCGCGAAACACCAGCAGCGCCGCTTTCATGTCCCCGGTGGCGGCGGGAACCGATGACTGTGCGACCAGCGCGGCCCGCGCCAGCCGGGCCTCCATGAAGACGCCAGAATCCTCGAAGGCATTGCGAACCAGCGTGGATGTCATGGGTTGCTGGGTGAGAATGGCGCCTTCAAGCAAGGCCTTGGCCGCATGCCGCACCGTTTCGGGCGTTTCCGGTCTAATGACCGTCGCCTCGATGTCCGCCATCATCGGCGCCAAGCCGGATTGGACCGGCGCCGCCCGAGCCGCAGCCGATCGCACAGCCGCGGCCATCCGGTCGCTGGCGGAGGGCTCCGCCGAAGGCGGGGATGGCGCGATCAGGTGTCCGCCACCCGGTGCGTCGACACTTGCGTCGGAGACGGGGGGCGTGGCCGCGCCAGACGCCCCCTGAGGCTCCGCATGCGCTGCGCCTACGATCTGGCCAAGGGTCGATGTGCTGTTGGCCACGGCGGCGCGCGCAAGCGCGGACAAGGCCGCCGCCACCTCTGGCGAGCTCCCCGTGGCGCGAGCGGGCGTGATGGGAACTGCGGGCGCTGCCGGATCGATCGCCAAAACTGGTCTCCAGTCTTACGGGTCACGAAAGGCAGAATAGTCCGAGTCCGTCTCGACACCCAGTCGTTCCAGACGGTCAACGGCGAGGCCCGCAGCGCTGCCGGGCCGCGTCAGGTCGCTGGCCGCGCCTTGGCGAGGAAAGCCAGCAAGGCCTCGGCTGCGGCCTCCGACGGGTCAGGCATTCCCCGCCCCATTCGCTCAAGCGCGGCGCTCTGCTCGGCGATCTGCCGCGCGCGCTGATCGGCGTTGTCCAGTCGAACAGCGATGGCCTTTTCGAGCGCCTCGCCCTGCAGGGCTTTCTGCAGATATTCCGGGGCCACAGCCTTGCCAGCCGCGATATTGAACAGGGTCACCCAGCGCGGCTTGAACAGCAGCTTCAGCAGGCCATAGGTCACGGCGCCGGTGCGATAGCCCACGACCATCGGACAACCGGCCAGCGCAAGCTCGGTCGTCACTGTGCCGCTGCAGGCCAGAGCGACGGTTCCAGCGACCATGGCGTCATCCTTCAGCGCCTCGTCCTCGATCACATGCGCTCGGAACGGCCATCCGGCCACGCGCGCCTTCACGGCGGCCGTGACGGTGGAGGCGGCCGGGACGACCACGGCAAGATTCGGGCGATCGGCTTTCAGCCTGCGCACGGCGTCTTCAAAGACCGGCATCACGCGCTCGATCTCTGACGGGCGACTGCCGGGCAAGACCAGCAGGATCTCCTGGTCAGCCGCAGCGCCTATGGCAGCGCGCAGCCGGGCCGGATCGGCCTGGCTAAAATCCTTGGCCAGGGCGGAATTGCCGACGAACACGCTCTCCAGACCGGCCCTGTCGAAGAACGGCTTATCCATCGGCTGGATCGACAGCAGCAGGTCAACGGCCTTGGCCAAAGCCCTCGCCCGGCCGGGCTGATAGGCCCAGACCTGGGGCGCAACATATTTCACCAGAGGCAGCGCGGGGCTCCGTCGACGCAGGGCCTGAGCGAGCCGGATATTGAAGCCCCAGGAGTCGATCAGGACGGCCACATCGGGCTTTTCCCGCTCCGCGAGCGCCAGAGTGTCTTTCAGTCGCGCCATGGCCCTGGGATAGGCTCTGAGGCTCTCGACGATGCCTATGATAGACAGCTGGGCGATGTCGAAGGGGCTCTGGATGCCCTCGGCGGCCATCTTGGCGCCGCCGACGCCGACGAAATTCACCGCGTCATCGCCCAGGCGTCGCTTCAGGGCCTTGGCCAGGCCAGCGCCGAGAGCGTCTCCTGAGGCCTCGGCGGCCACCAGCATGACGGTCAGCGGGCGGGTCATCCCAGACTCCCGGGCTCGACCCCCAGCACGAACAGGCCCAGATCATCGGCGCAGGCAATCACCGCAGCGCGGTCGAGCACCAGCAGGTTGCCCGCCTCGCCGACAATGCCGGCCAGACCGGCCCGCGCGGCGCGCTGCAGGGTGGCGACGCCGATGGTCGGCAGATCGACGCGGGTCTCCTGGATCGGCTTGGGAGCCTTGGCCAACACGCCGCGACGGCGCTCCGCGGTGCCGCGAATGGCTTGGGGAAGATCGGCCACACGGCGCAGCATGGAGTCTGTGCCCTCCTGGGCCTCCACCGCCAGCACAAGGCCCTCGCAGACCACGGCGCCCTGCCCTACGTCCAGCTTGCCGATCTCGCGGGCCACCAGCAGGGCGCGCTCGATGTCGTGCTGATCCTGAGGGCGAGGCGCATGGGCGCCCAGAACGCCTACCGGCAAGGTCATCTCGCCCCGTACCTCGTGGGCGCCCTCGATGGCGAAGCCTTCGGTTTCAAACTCATCCAGCACCCGGCGCAGCAGGGCGTCATCGCCCCGCCGAGCAGCCTGAATCAGGCCCGGAATGACCTTCACGCCGCGCAGGTCCGGCATCAGGGCCGACCAATCCGGGCGATTGACCGTGCCCGCGAAACACACAACCTCGCAGCCTTGGGCCTTCAACGCCTTGAACACCTTGCCGAATTCGCCAAGCCCGACCTCCATGCCGGGATAGCGGCTCAGAGCGGCGTCAGCAAAGCTTCTCAGCCGCATCACCGCGAATGGACGCCCTGCGGCCTCGCAGTGGGCCGCCAGTTCGACGGGCAGCGCGCCCCCGCCGGCGATCAGGCCAAGCTTGCGCATGAGGAAAGCCTAGACCTCACGCTCGGGCAGGCAAAGCGGACGGTTGCTGTCGCAGCGGATGAAGTCGACGATCTCCATCACCTCGACATTGCCCGCGTGGATCTCGGCGACGTCGTCCAGGCGCTCCTGGAAGGTCCCCTCGTCGGCGAACAACAGGCGGTAGGCGGCGCGCAGGGCGTTGATCGTCTCACGCGAGAAGCCGCGACGCTTCAAGCCCACCAGGTTCAGGCCCTCGAGATGGGCGTGGTTGCCCCACACCGAGCCGTAGGGGATCACGTCCTTGGTCACCGCGGCCAGGCCGCCGATGAAGCTGTAGCGGCCGATGCGGCTGAACTGGTGAGCCGCCGCCAGGCCGCCCATAAATACGAAATCACCGATCGCGACGTGACCGCCCAGGGTCGCGCCCTTGGCCATGACCACGTGGTCGCCGACCATACAGTCGTGGGCGATGTGCGAGCCGACCATGTAGAGACCATCGGAGCCCACTGTCGTCACGCCTTTGCCCGACGCGGTGCCGGTGTGCATGGTGACGTGTTCGCGGATGATGTTGCGTGGGCCGATCAGCAGCTGGGTCTTCTCGCCCTTGTGCCCCAGGTGCTGGGGCGGGCCGCCGAGGTTGGCGAACGGATGCACGACGCACCCCTCGCCGAGGGTCGTGACGCCTTCGATCACGACGTGAGACATCAGACGCACCCCGGTCGCCAGGGTCACGTCCGGTCCGACGATGCTGAACGGGCCGATTTCGACATCGGCCGCCAGCTTCGCGCCGGGATCGACGATGGCCGTTGGATGAATCTGGCTCATTTGGTCGGCGTCTCCACCACCATGGCCGCAAATTCGGCTTCGGCGGCGACCTTGTCGTTCACCTTGGCCACGCCCTTGAACTTGAAGATGGTCGAGCGCGACCGCGTTACTTCGACCTCCATGCGGATCACCTCGCCCGGGCGCACGGGATTGCGGAAGCGGGCGTTGTCGACCGACATGAAGAAGATGGTCTTGCCCTCAGTGTCGACTTCCAGCGACTTGCTCATCAGAACCGCGCCCGTTTGAGCCATGGCCTCGATGATCAGGACGCCGGGCATCACTGGATTGCCCGGGAAGTGACCCTGGAAGAAGGGCTCGTTCACCGTCACGCACTTGATGCCGACGATCGACTGATGCGGGCGATAGTCCTCGGCCCGGTCCACCAGCAGGAAGGGATAGCGATGCGGGATCCTGGCCAGGATCTCGGCGATGTCGATATTGGTTTGCGCCGGTTCGGCGACGTCTTGGCCCATACTTAGCCCCTTGTTCCCCGGCCGCCCGCCATGCGCGACAGCCATGCGGTTTCTCGGAGCCACCGCTTGAGCGGCCGCGCCGGAAACCCTGTCCATGTTTCGCCCGCAGGCACGTCCTTGAACACCGACGCCGATGCGCCGATGCTGGCTCCTGAGCCGATGGTCAAATGATCCGCAACGCCGGCCTTGCCGCCGAACGCGACGCCGTCGCCGACAACGGTGCTGCCGGAGAGCCCTGTATAGGCCGCCAGCACGCAATTGCGACCCAGACGGACGTTGTGCGCGACGTGCACCAGATTGTCGATCTTGGTGTTTTCGCCAATCGTCGTATCGGTAAAGGCGCCCCGATCAATGCAACTGTTGGCGCCGACGGTGACGCCATCCTGGATCACCACTCGACCGAGTTGAGGCAGATCGACAACGCCGCGCGGTCCGCCGGCGGCGCCGAAACCCGCCTCGCCGATCACCGCGCCGGCATGGATGCTGACCCGGTCGCCGATGATCGCAAAACCGATCACCGCATTGCCCCCGATCAGGCAGTCGCGTCCGATGGTGACGCCTGGGCCGATCACCGCGCCTGGCGATAGATGTGTGCCTCGCCCGATCCTCGCGCCCTGACCGACCGTCACGCCGGGTGACAGCCTGACGCCGTCTTCCAACTCGCAATCGGGATGGATGGAAGCCGACAGTGGTTCGTGGCGACGGGGCGCATGCAGCCGCGTGGCGGCGGCCGCCCAGGCGGCCTGCGGATGTGCCGTCAACAGCGCAGCGCAACCCGGCGCGAGCATATCGCTGTGCTCGGGACGAACGAAACAGGCCCCGGCCTGGGTGGTGGCGGCCGCGTCACGACGTTTGGGGTCGGAAAAGAAACTGACGGCTCGCCCATCAGCGGCGTCAAGCGGCGCGACATGGGCGATGGAGCGCGACCCAAGACTGACGTCCCCCAGTTCGGCCCCGCCAAGACGCGCCAGTTCCTGGAGTGACGCCGGACCCATGTCATCGAAAAATCGTGGGTCCGGCATCTCGTCCTCTCGGCGATGGGCCCGGCGCAGGGCGCGGGCCGACTCGCTTACTTCTTGGTCGGCGACAGAGCTTGAGCGCCGGCGACCGGTTGGTCCAGACGTTCGCGGTCGAAGGTCAGGGTCTTGATGCGGGCGTCAAGGGCGACCACCACAGCGTCAGTGATGTCCATGGCCGGATTGGCCAGCAGCACCGACTCGCGGTCCATCAGGATGCCGCAGGTGCGTTGCTGATAGACCTGCTTGATGGCGGGATCGAGCTCTTGATAGACGCGCGACAGCGCCTTCTGTTCGGTGGCTTCGACTTCCTTCTGGCGCAGTTGGCCCTTGCGCTGCCAGGCGTTGGCCTTGACCTGCAGGCCAGCGGCTTGCTGCTCGAGCGCGCCTTGATCCATCGTGGCCTTCTTGGCGTCCAGCGCCTTGGCTTCGTTGTCCAGCGTGGTGCGTTCGCCGGTCAGTTCGGCGTTCACCTGCGCAATGATGGTCTTCAGACGAGCATCGACGGCCTTGCCGACCGCCGAGGAGCCGACGGCGCGCTGGCTCGAGAAGATGCAGACGCCAGCAATCGGCGCGCCGTGCGAGATCGCCGGAGCGGCAGCAGGAGCCGTCTGGGCCAGGGCGCTGGTCGACATGGCGATGGCGACGACGCCCGAAGCGGCCGCGGACAGGAACTTGGAAGTCATGATCATTGGAACCTTGTGGAGGTGGAGAACCGGAACGTTTCGGTCCGGTCGTAGTCTTCCTTGGAAAGGATCTTGCTGAAGTCGAACCGGATGGGGCCCATAGGCGACTTCCAGTCGATGCTGATACCCGCAGAGGCGCGAAGGCCCAGGTTGTCGCGGATATTCGGATCGAACACGCCCGTTGAAGACTGGCGATCGACGTCATCGAGCAAGCCAGCCGTACCGAAGTCGCTGAACACCGCAGCCTTGATGCCGTATTGCTCGGGCAGAAGCGTCGGAACGGTCAACTCGAGCGTGCCGATCGCGTAGAGCTTCGCGCCCATCGAGTTGCTCTGGGTCGAGATGTCGCGCGGGCCAATACCGGCAGTCTCGAAGCCGCGGAAGTTGGTGCCGCCCTTGTAGAAACGGTCGTTGATGCGGACGTTGTCGCCGCCCCAGCCTTCGATATAGCCGGCCGAACCCGTGGCGCTGAAGATGAAGTCCTTGTTGAAGCCCCAGTACCAGCCCCCGTCGGTTTCGGTCTTCAGGTACTTCACGTCGCCGCCGAAGCCCGCCAGATCTTGGTTCAGGTCGGCGAACCAGCCGCGCGTGGGCTGAATCGGATCATTCCGCTTGTCGATCCGCAGGCCGTAGCCGACGAGCGAGGTCATGTAGGCGCCGCGCTGCAGGCAGAGGATTTGCGACACCGAGCCGCTGTTGCACAGGCCGTCAGAGACGCTCACCTCGTCGCGACGCAGCGTGTAGCGCATGCTCATCGAAGCGTTCTGGGTCAGCGGGAAGCCGATGCGAACATTGCCCCCCACCGAACGGGTGTCATAGGCGGCGTAGTCGCTGAGGTCGTAGCGGAACGAATAGACATCAACGCCGGCCACCAGGCTGCGGTTCAGGAAGCGCGGCTCAGTGAAGGCAAAATCGATCTGCTGCCGCAGTGAGCCGACGGAAATCCGCCCGCGCATGTTCTGGCCGCGACCGCGGAAGTTCCGCTCAGTAATGCCAACATCCAGCACCAGCTTGTCGACCGAGCTGTAGCCCGCGCTAAACGAGAGCTCGCCGGTGGGCTGTTCCTCGACCTTGACGCGCAGGGCCGTGCGGTCAGGCGCGCTGCCGGGCACTTCCTCGATCTCGACTTCCTTAAAGAAGCCCAGGCGACGGATGTTGTTCTTGGAGCGGTCGACCAGCACGCGATTATAGGCGTCGCCTTCGGCCACTTCGAGTTCGCGACGCAACACGTAGTCAAGGGTGCGGGTGTTGCCGACGATGTCGATACGATCGACGTAGACGCGCGGGCCTTCGCGAACCTGGAAGACCACGTCGACCGTGTTGGTTTCGCGATTGGGCACATAACGGGGACGCACGTCCACGAAGGCGAAGCCGGCCGCGCCGGCCGCGAAGGTCAGGGCGTCGGTCGCCTGCTCGATGCGCTCGTCTTCGTAGAGCTGACCGGTGCGGACCGGCAGGATCTGGGCCAGCAGTGTCCCATCAAGCTTCTTGAGTTCGGTCTCGACCGTGATCTTGCCGAACTTGTACTTCGGACCCTCGTCCAAGGTGTAGGTGACTGCAAAACCGTTCTTGTCCGGAGCCAGTTCAGCCATAGACGATACAACGCGGAAGTCGAAATAGCCACGATTGCGATAGTGCTTGCGCAGTTGTTCGCGGTCGTACTCGATCCGGTCGGGGTCGTAGTTGTCGTTGCTGGTCAGGAACTTGTACCAGTGCGACTCCTTGGTCACGATCACGTCGCGCAGATCGTTGTCCGAATACTCGGAATTGCCCAGGAAGTTGATGCCCAGCACGCCGCTCTTGGGACCTTCGTTGATCTCGAACACCAGATCGACGCGCTTTTGCGGCAGTTCCACAACCTTTGGGGTGACGGTCGCCGAAATGCGGCCCGACCGGCGATAGAGTTCGATGATGCGCTGCACATCGGCCTGAACCTTGGCGCGAGTAAAGATGCCGCGCGGACGGATCTGGACCTCGTCCTTCAGCTTGTCTTCCTTCAGGGACGAATTCCCTTCGAAGACCACCTGATTGATGATCGGGTTCTCGACGACCTTCACGATCAGATCGCCCGACAACATCTCGATCTTCACGTCGGCGAAGAGATCGGTCCGCGCCAGGGTCTTCAGCGCCAGGTCGAGACGGGCGGCGTCCACGGTGTCGCCCGGCTGGATCGGCAGATAGGACATCACCGTGCCCTGCTCGATCCGTTCGTTGCCCTGCACGACGATCCGTTGCACCACACTAGTCTGCGCCGCCTGGGCGAAAGCCGCAGCGGGCGCGACCAACGCGGTCGAACCGAAGAGAAGCGCCACACCGGTGGCGAACGCGGCGCTATGGGCGCGAATTTTGTTCATGGGACCAATCATGGACGGAAGGCGACCGCTCAAGAGAACAGCCCGCCAAAAAATTTGAAGACGCTTAGGCGCTGCAGATCATTCCAGGTCGCGAACAACATGAAACTCAGCAGCAGCGCAAGACCAACCCTGTAGCCTGCCGCCTGAAGACGCGCGCCGAGCGGTCGTCTGGCGATGGCCTCATAGGCATAGAACAGCAGATGCCCCCCGTCCAAAACGGGAATTGGCAACAGATTCATGAAGCCGACGCTGACGGAGAGGATTGCCGACAGCCAGATCAGGGCTACCGCAGAACCCAGCAGCATCGATGGGAAGTCGGTCGCGCCGGCGGCGCCGGCCTGAGCCAGTTGACCCGAGGTCTTGGCGATACCGATGGGACCGCTGATCTGTTCGGCCGAGACCTCCAGACGAATAACCCGGCCCAGATAGTAGACTGTGGTTTCCAGGACATCCCAGGTGCGGGCGACGCCGCCTGCGAGCGCCTCGATGGGGTTATAACGCACGCGCTGGATATCGCTGCTGGGCAGGCCGCCAGCGACCCCGAGCAGCATCCGGGCCTTCGGCTTGCCGTCCGCATCAGGCCGGGTCAGCATCGTAGGCGTTGCGACGATAGTGATCGTCTCGCCGCCCCGGTAGACTTGGAAGGCAATGGGATTGCCACCGCGCTTGGCCACATGGCGGGTAAGATCTTCAAAGCTTCCGATCGCGGCGCCATCGGCGCGCTGGATGAAATCGCCGCGTCGCAGACCAGCCTTCTCGGCAGGCGAGCCCGGCTCGACGCTGGCGATCAGCGGCGGCGCGCCAAAGCCCAGCATGCCGGCCTTCTGACTGCCGCCAAAGCCATCCGAAACGTCCACGAGCGCCGGCGTCGCCACCAGTTCGATCGTCTTGTCGTCGCGTTCTATCTTGAAGCGGATCGGAACATCGCTGCGAAGCAGCGCATAACTGTCCAGTTCGCCGAAGTTGTTCACCTTGCGGCCATCGGCCGAGATGATCACGTCGCCCTGCAGGAAGCCTGCAGCCGCAGCGGGACTGCCGGCGTTCACGCCCGTGATCACGGGGCGGCGCACGGTCTCGCCGAACACGCCCAGCAGCACAGCAAACAGCGTGATCGCCAAGACAAAATTGGCCGCAGGGCCCGCCGCGACGATGAAAGCCCGCTGCCACAAAGGCTTGAAATGCAGATAGCGGTTGACTGCCTCGCTGCCTTCGCGACGTTCGATCGCGGTGCGCAGGCTGGCCAGATCCTGCTGGTCAGGAACACTCGCGGCGTTCTCATCGCCAGCGAACCGGACATAGCCGCCCAGGGGCAGCCAGCCGATCTGCCATTGGACGCCATCGCGATCACGCCACGAGAAGATGGCGCGGCCAAAGCCGATCGAGAATCGGTCGATCTCTACGTTGCACGCCTTGGCCGCCCAGAAGTGTCCAAGCTCGTGAACGGTCACGACCACCAGGATCACCAGCGGGAAGGCGATTATGTAGGCGGCCGCCGATTGCATGAAGCCGAGCATGTCGGGTTTCTTCTCGTCTTCAGTTGTTGCGGTGAACTTGGCGCACAACCTCGGCCGCAATGCGGCGGGCGCTCGCGTCCGTCGTCATGGCGCTCTCGACCGGATCTGCGTCGGCTTCCATTAGGGCACCCAGGCTATTCATGCGGTCCAGGGTCCCCGCCACCGAGGCGGCAATATCGAGAAAGCCGATCTGACGGTCAAGGAACGCCGCCACAGCCACTTCATTGGCTGCGTTCATAGCAGCCGGAGCGCCGCCGCCTAGCCGCATCGCCTCTCGGGCGATGGTAATGGATGGAAAACGTTCCAGATCAGGCTGCTCGAAGGTGAGTTGGCCATAGGCGGCCAGATCAAGACGCGGCGCGGGCCAGGGAAGCCGATCAGGCCAGGCGAACGCGCAGGCGATCGGACTGCGCATGTCGGGCGGGCCAAGCTGGGCCAGCGTCGAGCCGTCGGCGTACTCAACCAGACTGTGAATCACGGACTGCGGATGGATCACGGCCTCGATGCGCTCTTCCGGAGTATCGAACAGGTACGAGGCCTCGATCATCTCCAGCCCCTTGTTCATCATGGAAGCCGAATCGACCGAAATCTTGGCGCCCATCGACCAATTTGGGTGAGCGATGGCTTGTTCAGGCGTGGCGACCGCCATCTGTTCGCGGGTCCAGGTGCGGAACGGCCCCCCGGACGCAGTCAGGATCAGGCGCGATACGCGTTGGATACAGGCCGGCTGCAGAATCTGGAAAATTGCCGAGTGTTCGGAATCGACCGGTATCACCGATCCGCCCGACTCGCGCGCGATCCTCAGCAGGGCGGGCCCGGCGCAGACCAGACTCTCCTTGTTCGCCAGAGCGATCACCGCGCCCGTTCGCGCTGCCGCCAGGGTCGGCGCCAAGCCGGCGGCTCCGACGATGGCCGACATCACCCAATCGGCGCCCATCGATGCGGCCTCGATGATCGCCGCAGCCCCGGCCGCCGATCGAACGCCCGTATCCTTCAAGCCGTCGCGCAGAGCGCCTAGCAGGCTCTCGTCCTCGATCACCGCGACAGTGGGACGCCAGCGGCGCGCCTGTTCGATCAACCGCTCGACATTGCGACCGGCCGTCAGGGCTAGAATCTCGACCTCGACGCCGGCCGCTTCGAACAGTCCCAGGGTCGAAACACCGATCGACCCCGTGGAGCCGAGAACCACGACCCGTCGGACGGCCATCAACGCGCCAATCCGTAAAGATAGATCAGCCGCACTGCGGCAATGACGATGGCCGCAAACATCAGGCCGTCAACGCGATCCAGCAGACCGCCGTGACCCGGGATCAGGTCCCCGGAATCCTTCACGCCGAACCGGCGCTTCAGCATCGATTCCCAAAGGTCGCCCATCATCGTGGACAGGCCGCCCAGAAACCCGATGAGCGCGGCGACCGGCCAGGTCAGGTTCATGTCCGGCAAGCCCGGCAGCAACGCAGAAAGGGCATCGATACCCACGGCGGCGATCGAAGCGGCCACCAGCCCGCCAAAGAACCCCGACCAGGTCTTGTTTGGCGAGAACTTCGGCCAGAGCTTGGGTCCCTTCAGGATGCTGCCCACCACGAAGGCGAAAATGTCAGCGAACCAGGTGACGGCGAACAGCAGAAGCGTCCAGCTGAGGCCGGCATCAATCATGCGCAGCCAGACTAGGGCGATGCACGCCGGCGCAATGTAGATAACGCCATAGGCTGCGTCGGCCCGGCGCTCGACCGCGCCTCGGGCGATCAAGGCGGCCAGGATCGCACCCGCAACCAAGAGCGGCCAGGTCAGATAGTAGTGTCCGCGGAATGCAGCCACGACCGCCACCAGAACGGCGACGCCTATGGCAAGAGCCACGCCCCTGGGCGCGCGCGGCGCGCTCATCATGCCCCACTCGCGGGCCAGGAGCGCGACACAGACCGCCACGAGCGCCAGGAACCAGACGTCACCAAACCATACGGCGGCCACGACTGTGGGTACGAGCACGGTGGCTGAAAGCACCCGCACCCGTAAGTTTATCCAGTTGAAGCGCTTAGCCGGCGACGGCGACGTCATCGGCAGTAATGCCTCCATAGCGTCGGTCACGCCCGCGATATTCCGCAATGGCGGCCGAGAGCGCTTCGGGTCCGTAGTCAGGCCAGAGCACGTCTTGAAAAACGAGCTCCGCATAGGCGCATTCCCACAGCAGGAAATTCGAGATCCGTTGTTCTCCGCTGGTGCGAACGATGAGATCGGGGGCCGGCGCAGCGGACGTCGACAACAGCCGCTCGAAAGCGCCTTCGTCGAGATCGGAAGCCTTCGCCTCCCCGCGCTCTACGGCCTCTGCAAACGCGCGGGCGGCGTCAGCGATGTCGCCGCGACCGCCGTAGTTGAAAGCGACTTGAAGTATGAACTTGGTATTGCTGGCCGTACGGCGCTCGGCGCGCTCGATGATCTCTTGAATGTCGGCAGCAAGCCCCGTGCGACGCCCAATGATCCGCACTCGGACACCTTCACGGGCCAGGCGTTCCAAATCCGATTCGACATAGGCCTTCAGCAGACCCATCAACTCGGAAATCTCGTGCGCCGGACGACTCCAGTTCTCGGTCGAGAAGCCAAAAACGGTCAATACGCCAACGCCAAGATCCGGCGCGGCCTCTACCGTGCGCTTGAGCGCATTGACGCCCGCGCGGTGCCCAAGCGCGCGCGGCATTCCGCGCCGCTTAGCCCAGCGACCGTTACCGTCCATGATGATGGCCACATGCAGAGAGCGGTCCGACGCATCGCCCCCAGCGCGCGCCGAAACATCTTGCAGGCCGGTCGTCGCCGACATTGCTTCAAGCCTTCCCTAACCGTCCCGTTACTCAGGTCGGCGCCTAAACCTGCATGATCTCTTGCTCTTTGATTTTCAAGGCCTCGTCGACCTTCCTGATGGCTTCGTCGGTCATCTTCTGGACCTCGGTTTCCATCTTCTTCAGCTCGTCCTCGCTGATGACACTGGCCTTCTCGGCCTTCTTGAGGTCGTCATTGGCGTCTCGGCGAATGTTCCGCACGGCGACCTTCTGCGCCTCGGCATACTTGCCGGCGATCTTGGTCAGATCTTTGCGACGCTCTTCAGTCAGCGGCGGGATCGGGATGCGCAGGTTGTTGCCTTCGACCACCGGATTGAGGCCAAGATCCGAATTGCGGATCGCCTTTTCCACGGCCGCGACAACGCCCTTGTCCCAGATATTGACGTTGATCTGGCGCGGCTCTGGGACGCTGATCGAAGCGACGGTGTTGAGCTGGACCATCGAGCCGTAGGCGTTGACGACGATCTGGTCGAGCAGGTTGGAAGAGGCGCGACCCGTGCGCAATCCGGCAAAATCTTCCTTCAGGGCCAGCACGGACTTCTCCATGCGCTCCTTGTAGCGGGACAGAACTGGCTTTTCGGCGGCGGCCATGGCGGGGCTCTCTTCGCTAGAGTTTAGGCGGCGTCTTGGGCGACGACGGTAAAGGTGCCTTCGCCCCGCAGGACGTTCAGCAGATTGCCGCGCCCCTTGATGGAGAAGACCACGATCGGAATATTGCTGTCGCGCATCAAGGCGACGGCCGAGGCGTCCATGACCCGCAGGTCCTTGGCCAGCACGTCCATATAGGTCAGGCGGTCATAGCGCTGGGCCGAAGCGTCCTTCTTCGGATCAGCGGTATAGACCCCATCGACGCTGGTGCCCTTGAACAGGGCGTCGCACTGCATCTCGGCGGCGCGCAGGGCGGCGGCGGTGTCGGTTGTGAAGAAGGGGTTGCCCGTTCCGGCGGCGAAGATCACCACCCTGCCCTTTTCCAGGTGACGCTGGGCGCGGCGCCGGATGTAGGGCTCGCAGACCGTCGCCATCGGAATGGCCGACTGCACGCGGGTCGATACGCCGATCCGCTCAAGCGCGTCCTGCATGGCCAGGGCGTTCATGACGGTGGCCAGCATGCCCATATAATCGGCGCTAGAGCGTTCCATGCCCTTTGCGGCTCCGGCCATGCCGCGGAAGATGTTGCCGCCGCCGATGACCAGGCACAGCTCGACGCCAGACTTGACGATCTCGGCGATATCTTCAGCGACGGACTGTACCGTGTTGGTGTCGATGCCGTAGGGCGTGTCGCCCATCAGCACTTCACCGGAAACCTTCAGGAGCACGCGGCGGTAGGGCTTCGGCATGGCGGGGCTGGATTCAGACATGGGCCGGGCTCTTCCTGAGTCGTCGGGACGCAACATAGTGCGCGTTCGTCAAAAGTGGGATCGGTTTTGCGCGCGCCCGGCTGCAGATGGCCTCAGAGGGCCAAAATGCACGGACGCAGGCGCAAGAAGGGCGCGGCGCGCGTCACACGCGCCGCGCCCTTCGAAGACGGAAACTCCAAGCGCCGCCAGGCGGGCCTGGAGCTACACCCAGTCTTAGGCTTGACCAGCCATGGCGGCGACTTCTGCGGCGAAATCGCCGACCGGAGCCTTCTCGACGCCTTCACCCAGGGCCAGGCGAACGAAGCCCTTCACGGTGAGCGGCGAGCCCAGTTCCTTGCCAGTCTCGGCGACCAGCTGCTCGACGGTCTGGTCCGGGTTCATGACGAAGGCCTGCTTCAGCAGCACAACCTCTTCCAGGAACTTGCGGATGCGGCCTTCGACCATCTTCTCGACGACGGCGGCGGGCTTGCCCGACTCCAGCGCCTGCTCGGTGAAGATGGCGCGTTCCTTTTCGATCGCGGCCTGGTCCAGATCGTCCGGCGACAGCGAGAGCGGCGAGGTCGCGGCGACATGCATGGCGATCTTGCGGCCCAGCTCCAGGATCTTGGCCTGGTCGCCGGCGCCTTCGATGGCCACCAGCACGCCGATGCGGCCGAGGTCGGGCGCAGTGGCGTTGTGGATGTAGGTCGACACGGCGCCTTGGGCGACGCTGAAGCGCGCGGAGCGACGAGCAACCATGTTCTCGCCGATGGTGGCGATCAGGTTAGTCAGCAGATCTGCAACCACTTCACCGTCGGCGGTCTTGCCGGCGTTGATGGCGTCGACGCCATCATTGTCCAGGCCAACAGCCGCGATCTTGCGGACGGCGTTCTGGAACAGTTCATTGCGGCCCAGGAAGTCAGTCTCGGCGTTCACTTCGACAGCGGCGGCGGTCATGCCGGCGCCTTCGTTGCGAACGGCGATGCCGACGAGGCCTTCGGCGGCGACGCGGTCAGCCTTCTTGGCGGCCTTGGACAGGCCCTTGGCGCGCAGCCAGTCGATGGACGCATCGATGTCGCCCGCGTTTTCAACCAGCGCCTTCTTGCAGTCCATCATGCCGACGCCGGACTTCTCGCGCAGTTCTTTCACCAGCGCAGCGGTCACTTCAGCCATGAGATCCTCCATATTCAAACGTTTAGCGACCGGGCTTGATAGCCCGGTCGCATGTCATGATCACAACGGTCCTCAAACGAGAGGACGGTCGTCCTATCAGCTCGCCGCGGGCTCTTCGGCGACGGCTTCGATCGCTTCAGCGGTCGCTTCTTGAGCGGCCTCGGGAGCGGCGGCTTCAGCAGCCACCGGCTCGGGAGTCAGTTCGCGAGCCAGGGTCGGTTCCATCGGAGCAACCGAAGCGCCCAGATCGACGCCCGACGAGGCCTGACCGGCGGCCAGGCCGTCGAGGACGGCGTCAGCGATCAGGTCGCAGTACAGCTGCAGAGCGCGGGCGGCGTCGTCGTTGCCCGGGATCGGATAGGTGATGCCGTCCGGATCGCAATTGGTGTCCAGGATCGCGATGACCGGGATGTTCAGCTTGCGGGCTTCAAGGATCGCGATGGCTTCCTTGTTGGTGTCGATCACGAACATGATGTCGGGGATGCCGCCCATGTCCTTGATGCCGCCCAGCGACAGTTCCAGCTTGTCGCGTTCGCGGGTCAGCTGCAGCAGTTCCTTCTTGGAACGGCCTTGGCCTTCGCCACCCATGATGCCTTCGAGTTCGCGCAGACGCGCGATCGAGCCCGAAACGGTGCGCCAGTTGGTCAGGGTGCCACCGAGCCAGCGGTGATTGACGTAGTACTGGGCGCAGCGCTTGGCGGCGGTGGCGACAGGATCGGAAGCCTGACGCTTGGTGCCGACGAACAGCACGCGACCGCCGGCGGCGGCGACTTCACGCACCTTCACCAGGGCCTGGTGCAGGAGCGGAATCGACTGCGACAGGTCGATGATGTGGATGTTCGAACGCGAGCCAAAGATGTAGCGGTCCATCTTCGGGTTCCAGCGGTGCGTCTGGTGGCCGAAGTGGGCGCCAGCTTCCAGGAGCTGACGCATGGAGAATTCGGGAAGCGCCATGAGGCCTATAATCCTTCTTCCGGTTGAACCTCCGCGGACACCCCCGACCCAGACATCTGGGGCGGGACCGGAACGGCGGCGCCGGGATGTCTCCCCGGGTCACAGCCGAACGTCCGCGTGTGGAATGGCGCGCAGATAGGCGCGATTGGATCAAAAAGCAAGTCTTGTCGGGCTGCGGCGCAACGAGGCTGGCACTGCAGTCTCAACCGGATGCAAGTGAGGATGTCCTCGAAGCTCGTCGTTCAAGGGCTAACTGGACTCAGCAGCAGACCCACCCATCCGTCTGGAAGACGGAGCCGAAACTTCTTGGTTGAAGCTCTCGACGATAGCATCGAACAGATCGGCTTGGGCTCCCATGCCATCGGCGCTGAGAGCATCCGCGACATGGCCGGCGAGATCAGTCAGGATGATCCTCCAGGCCGAAGTCTCCCGAGCCACGCCGTCGGCGGCATACAAGCCGAACTTGAGCGAGCAATGCAGTCCCTGCTCTGCGATCCAAACCCGAGCAAGCTCTACAGCTTTGACGTCGCGGAGCGCCGCCGGAGGAATTGCGCGGGCGTCCATCCTGACCTCATGAACCAGAGTTTGACCTTGTCAGGGGAAGGAGGCCGAGCTCGACTCTGTTGGCGCCAGCCATTCAGAACGCCTTGCCGTTCACCTGGACCGGCTCAAGCGCGAAGACATCGATCTTGTCGAGGCAGCGCACATTTATAGCGACCATGCATGCGCCGCCGGGAGCTTCGCCGCGTCCAAAGGATTCGATGCCGCATTCCGTGCAGAACAGGTGCGAGATCTTGCCCGTGTTGAAGCGGTACTCGGTCAGAGCGCCCTGCCCTTGCAGGAGCGTGAAATCGTCCTCGGCCGCGAAGGCCAGAACCGAACCCAGCTTGCCGCAACGCGAGCAATTGCAACTGATCAGATCCTCAAGCTCGACCTCTACCTCGAACCGCACCCTGCCGCACTGGCAACCGCCTTCATGTCTGGCCATCCGCGCCTCTCCCGCCCTAGACGTCTTCGAGCAGCGCCACGCCGGGTGCGGTCTTCAATGCGCCGCGCAACGAGGCGTCGAGCGCATAGCGACCCGGCAGCTTCAGCTCGATCTCGCGTCCGCCGCCGATCGCGGCGATGAGGCTGATCTCGCCGCCCTTCTGAGACACCGCCGGCTCGAGCCGTTTTCGCAAGGCCTCGATTTCAGTCGCTGAGGGCGACAGGTGAACGCGCAGCCCCGCCACCACGTTCTCGATCGCTTTCTCGATGGGCTCTGCGTCATCGCCAAAGAACCGCACCTCGCCATCCCGAGCCTTGGCGCGCACCTTGATGGCGACCGACTTGCCAGGCTCCAGCACATCCCGACACTTCCGCAAAGCCTCAGGCGGAAAGAGGACTTCATATTCGCCTGTTGGATCCGACAGCGAGACGAAAGCGAACCGCTCACCGCTTTGCGAAGCCCGTTCCTGACGACGCCGCACAACGCCGCACATCCGGAAGGCTTCCATCCCGGCCTCGGCCTGGGGGATCACCTCGGTCAGCATGGCGGTGCGTTTGCGGCGCAGCATGCCCACCATGTCTTCAAGCGGGTGGCCGGTCAGATAGAAGCCAACAGCAGCCAGTTCTTCGTCCAGCAGATCGACCTGGTTCCAGGGCTCAGTCTTCTTAAGGCGCGGCCGGCCTGCGGCTGGATCGCCGCCAAACAAGGCATGCTGACCGCCCTGACGATCAGCGGCGATGCTTTGACTGTGCGCGATCAAGACGTCGGAGGAGGCCAGAATCTGGGCGCGATTCTTGTGGAAGGAATCAAAGGCTCCTGCGCGCGCCAGGTTTTCGATCGCCCGCTTGTTCACCTGCTTTGGATCGACCCGCTCGACGAAATCAAAGATGTCGCGGAACGGGCCGCCCTCCTCGCGCACGGCGACCAGGTGCTTCATGGCTTCCAGGCCCACATTGCGCACCGCGCCCAGGGCGTAGAGCACTTCGCCGTTTTCGACCTCGAAGTCGGCCCCCGACCGATTGACGTCAGGCGCGCGCACCGTGATGTCGAACCGGCGGGCGTCCTGATGGAAAACCGCCAGCTTGTCTGTGTTGGAGATATCCAGGCTCATCGACGCGGCCAGGAACTCGACCGGCGTATTGGCCTTCAACCAGGCCGTTTGATAGGCGATCAGCGCATAGGCGGCCGCGTGGCTCTTGTTGAAACCGTAGCCGGCGAACTTGGCCACCAGTTCGAAGATTGAACCCGACTGCTCTTCAGGG
The DNA here is from genome assembly GCF_048541895.1 of Caulobacter sp. ErkDOM-E. Classification (GTDB taxonomy): domain Bacteria; phylum Pseudomonadota; class Alphaproteobacteria; order Caulobacterales; family Caulobacteraceae; genus Caulobacter. The sequence goes on from NZ_CP183331.1 coordinate 2,428,405, forward strand.
ACGTTCTTCTGCTTGGCGCCGTCGACGAAACGGATCTTCTGAAGATCCATTTCCTCCTTTTTCTTCTTGCCCATGGCCCGGCGCAGGAGGTCGGCTTCGCCCAGGCTGTAGCCCGCCAGGATCTGGGCGATCTGCATCACCTGTTCCTGATAGACGATGACGCCGTAGGTCTCCTTGAGCACCGTCTCGAGCGACGGGTGCAGGGTATCGACGGGTTTACGGCCGAACTTGCAGTCGACGAAGGTATCGATGTTGTCCATCGGCCCCGGTCGATAGAGCGAGATCAGAGCGGTGATTTCCTCGATCGACCCGCACCGCATCTTGCGCAGGGTGTCACGCATGCCCTGGCTTTCCAGCTGAAACACGCCGACCGTCTGGCCCGAGGCCAGCAGTTCATAGGTCTTGGGGTCGTCGAAGGGCAACTTGCTCAGATCGACATCCGCGCCGCGCTTCTTCAGATGCTTTATGGCGCGATCCAGCACCGTCAGGGTTTTCAGACCCAGGAAGTCGAACTTCACCAGCCCGGCGCTCTCGACCCACTTCATGTTGAACTGGGTGGCGGGCAGGTCGGAGCGCGGATCCTTGTACAGCGGCGTCAGCTGGGTTAGCGGCCGGTCGCCGATCACTAGGCCGGCGGCATGGGTCGAGGCGTTGCGGAACAGGCCTTCCAGTTGCAGGGCGACGTCGAGACAGGCCGAGACGTTGCCGTCTTCCTTCTTGGCCTGCTTGAGGCGCGGCTCCAGTTCGATAGCCTGGGCCAGGGTCACCGGCGCGGCCGGGTTGTTGGGGACCATCTTGCAGAGCCGGTCAACGAGACCGAGCGGCAACTGCATGACCCGTCCGACGTCGCGCAGCACAGCGCGGGCCTGAAGCGAGCCGAAGGTGATGATCTGAGCCACGCGATCGCGGCCGTATTTCTCCTGAACGTAGACGATGACCTCTTCGCGTCGCTCCTGGCAGAAGTCGATGTCGAAGTCGGGCATGGAGACCCGCTCAGGATTCAGAAAACGCTCGAACAGCAGGCCAAAGCGCAGCGGATCCAGATCGGTGATGGTCAGCACCCAGGCGACCAGCGACCCGGCGCCCGAACCCCGGCCCGGGCCTACGGGGATACCGTGCGACTTGGCCCACTTGATGAAGTCCGACACGATCAGGAAATAGCCGGGGAATCCCATCTTGATGATGATGCCCAGCTCGAAATCCAGTCGATCCCAATAGACCTGCTCATCGACTGCCAACGGGTTTTCGGCGAGTCTTGCACGCAGACCTTCGCGGGCCTGATGCTTCAGTTCGTCCGGTTCGCTGCGTCCGTCGCCCGTCGGAAAGCTCGGCAGGATCGGGTCACGCTTCTTGACCAGGAAGGCGCAGCGACGGGCGATGTCCAGGGTGTTGTCGCAGGCCTCCGGCAGATCCGAGAACAGCTTGCGCATGTCGGCCGCCGGCTTGAACCAGTGCTCTGGCGTCACACGACGGCGTTCATCCTGTCCGACAAACGCGCCGTCGGAAATGCACAGCAGGGCGTCGTGCGCGTTGTAGAGTTCGGCCTTGGCGAAATACACATCATTGGTCGCGACCAGCGGCGCGTCGTGCTCATAGGCCCAGTTCACCAGACCCGGCTCTGCTGCGGCCTGACGCGGCAGACCATGGCGTTGCAGCTCGACATAGAACCGATCACCAAACACCCGGCTCATTTCGGCCAGGGCCTGGACTGCTTCGGCGCTCTTTCCGGCCGCGAACAGCGCGTCAACCGGACCATCGACGCCGCCCGATAACAGGATTAATCCTTCAGCGTGCTCGACCACCTTGGACCAGGGCACGATCGGCTCGGCAAGATCACCGCTTTCCAGGTAAGCGATCGACGAAAGCTCGGAAAGATTGAGATAGCCCCGCTCGTTCTGGGCCAGGAGCGTGATCGTCGGCGCTCGCGCCCATCGCTCTGTTGGACCAGCGCCGATGCCTGACACGGGCAGCGCGCAGCCGATGATCGGCTGGATCCCCGAATCCTTGGCGTAGGAGGAATATTCCAGAGCGCCAAACAGATTGGCCCGATCCGTCAGACCCGCCGCCGGCATCCCGGCAGCCTCGGCCAATTTACCGATCACGTCAGCCTTGATGGCGCCTTCCAGCAGCGAATAGGCCGAACGGACCCGAAGGTGGACGAAACCCTGTCCTTCGCTGCCCGACATCGCCCACGTCTCCAATCAATCGACTCAGGCCACCAACTGGGCGACCGAGCACATCATCCAGACGAAGCTGACGACGGATACAAGAGCCAAAGACTCGCGCGCGATACGGATCACAGGAACCTCCACAATGGTTGCTTGTTTGTTCTATATTCTTCTTTTGTTCCGTTCACAAGATGTTCCGCCACGATCCACCGGATATTCTTGCCGAGAGCCATTCGAAGGCCCTCAGGGGGCTTTGCCCTGGACGCCGGATCAGTTCAGATCAGCCCCATGCGCCTGATCATCGACACAGACACCGCCGGAGACGACGTCTTCTCCCTGATGCTCGCCCTCTCCCGACCGGGCGTCACTGTTGAGGCGATCACGATCGCCCACGGCAATGTCGGCTTCGTCCAGCATGCGGAGAATGCGCTGGTCACGTTGGAAGTCTGCGAGACGCAAGGCGTGCCAGTCTATCTGGGCGCCCAGGCTCCATTTTCCCGTGCGCCGCTGGACGCGGCCTATGTGTTCGGTGCGGACGGCATGAGCGATATGGGCTTTGAACTGGCCACCCAGCGCCCGGCCAACGGTCACGCGGTTGACGAGATCGTGCGAAGGGTGATGGCGGCTCCGGGCGAGATCACAATCCTTGCCCAGGCGCCCCTGACCAATATTGCGCTGGCCTATCTGCGCGAGCCGCGCATCGCCCAGGCTGTGAAACATCTCTGGGTCATGGGCGGCACCGACAACGGCGTGGGCAATGTGACGCCCGCCGCCGAGTACAACTTCTATGCCGATCCTGAAGCCGCCAAGATCGTGATCAACGCCGGCTTCAGGCTGTCCATCGTGACGTGGACCGAAACGCTGCGTGACGGACTGCTGGATGTTGCCCAACTGGCCGGACTAGAGGCCTTGGGCACGCCCCGCGCGCGGTTCTTCACCGACGTCAATCGCGCTTCCCTGGCCTTCGCTCAGCAAACCGAAGGTCTGAGCGGCAGCCTGCACCCGGACGCCCTGACATGCGCCGTCGCGCTGGATGAGAGCCTGATCCTGGAAGCCGAGCAGGCCGTCATTGATGTCGAGACCCTGGGTGAACTCACGCGAGGTTATCTGAGCGTCTCGCACGCGATCCTGCCCGACATCGAGGTCGCTGATCCGGCGCTCAAACGCAGGCCGCAGAATGCCCGCGTGATCAAGAAGATCGACCGGAGCGGCTTCTTCGCAGCGATGCGCCGAGCGCTGCTTTAGCCAGGCGCTGCCCTAAAAGGTCTGCTGCTCGAGATGGCCGTCTCTGAGCGCGAACACCCGATCCATGTAGCGCGCCAGATCCATGTTGTGCGTCGCGATCAGCGCGGCCACACCCTGGCCACGGGCCAGGCTGTACAGCGACTGAAACACCGCTGCTGAGGTCGCCGGATCCAGATTGCCCGTCGGCTCGTCGGCCAGCAGCAGTTGCGGCTTGTTGGCCAAGGCACGGGCGATCGCCACGCGCTGTTGCTCGCCACCCGACATCTGGGCCGGCTGATGGTTCACCCGGGCGTTCAGGCCAAGCTCCGTCAGCAGCTCAAGAGCGCGCCCCTCGGCCTCGGCGCGACTGCGCCCGGCGATCAGGCCGGGCATGGCCACGTTCTCGAGCGCGCTGAACTCGGGCAGCAGGTGGTGGAACTGGTAGACGAACCCCACCGTGCCCAGGCGGATCCGCGTGCGGATCCTTTCCGACAGCTTCGAGCAGTCGCGCCCCCCCAGAGCCACGAGCCCGGCGTCGGGACGTTCCAGCAAGCCGGCCGAATGCAGCAGCGACGACTTGCCCGATCCCGAGGGACCGATCAGTCCGACGACCTCGCCTGGATAGACGTCGATGTCGACGCCGCGCAGCACGGGAAGATCGCCGGCTTCGGTCTTGTAAACGCGTTCGACGCCGCGCAGCGACAGGACGGGATCACTCATAGCGCAGCGCCTCTACCGGATCGATACGCGAGGCGCGCCAAGCCGGCGGCAGGGTCGCTGCGATGCTCATCAGGGCCGAGAGGCCGACAATGCCGCCCACTTCGGACCAGTCGATCTTCGCGGGGATGTGCGAGAGCATATAGACGTCGGCGCTGAAAACGGCCGTACCCGTCACCCATTCCACGAAGTTCTGGATCGGCGTGATGTAGGCGCAAAACAGCACGCCCAGCAGCAGGCCTGTCAGGGTGCCCGCCACGCCGATCGAGGCGCCGGCCATGAGGAAGATGCGCAGGATCGATCCCTGCCCTGCCCCCATGGTGCGAAGAATGGCGATGTCCTTGCCCTTGTTCTTGACCAGCATGACCAGGCTGGAAATGATGTTCAGCGTGGCGATCGCGACGATGCAGAAGAGGATCAACCGCATCACCTTCCGCTCGACTTGCAGGGCCGTGAAGTAGCTATGGTTCTTGTCCATCCAGTCGGCGACGAGCGCGCCCGGACCACTGGCGGCCTCGACTGCGGGCTTCAGGGCCTTGGCGTCATCGGGGTCATCAACCTTGATCTCAACATAGTCGACCGAGGTGTCACGCCCGAAGAACAGCTGTGACTGGTCGAGCGGCATGTAGACATAGGCCTCGTCAAACTGGCTCATGCCGACGCTGAAGATGCCACCGACGATGTAGTCCTTTTCGCGGGTCGAGGTCCCGAACGCCGTCGCCGGGCCGGAGGGCGAGATCAGGGTGATAGCGTCGCCCGGGGCGACCCCAAGATTGATCGCCATGCGGTCGCCAATCAGCACGATATCGCCGCCGAACTCGCCTTGGCCAAAGCCGGCCATCGAACCCTTCTTGATATTGTCGGCTATGATCTTCAGGCCGCGCAGATCGCGCGGCGTAACGCCCCGCACGATCGCGCCGGTTACCTGGCTGGGGCCGATGACCATGGCCTGGGCTTCAACCATAGGGACGGCCTGAACAACGCCAGGCACCGCGCGGATACGGCTGATCACACCATCCCGGTCAGGGCCATTGATCAGAGGCGACTGGGCGTAGAGATGGCCGTTGAAACCCAGGATCCGTCCCAGCAGTTCTGCACGGAAACCGTTCATGACGCTCATGACGGTGATGAGAGCGAACACAGCCAGCATCACAGCGCTGAACGAGATCACCGAAATCAGGGCGACGCCGCCATTCTTGCGCTTGGCGAACAGGTACCGCCGCGCGACGGACCGCTCCCAGCGGCTGAATGGTCCGGCCGCCCTGAGATCGCTCATTAGCCGGCCTTGCTTTGGGTGAGGCCCGCCAGGACGGACTCCAGCGAGGCGGTCGAGCGCTCGCCGGTCGCGCGGTTCTTGATCTCAACCACGCCTTCGGCGATGCCCTTGGGGCCGATGATCATCTGCCAGGGCAGACCGATGAGGTCCATGGTGGCGAACTTGGCGCCGCCCCGGGCGTCTGTGTCGTCGTAGAGCACCGTCTTGCCGGCGGCGATCAGCGCCTTGTAGGCGGTATCGCAGGCCGCATCGCAAGCCGCATCGCCCTGACGCATGTTGATGATGCCCACATCGAAGGGCGCCACGGACTCGGGCCAGATGATGCCGGCGTCGTCATGGCTGGCCTCGATGATTGCGCCCAGCAGACGCGAGACGCCCACGCCGTACGAGCCCATCTGCACCGGAACATCCTTGCCGTCCGAGCCCGTGACCAGAGCGCGCATCGGCTCGGAATACTTGGTCCCGAACGAGAAGATATGGCCCACCTCGATGCCGCGCGCCGACAGCCGGTCACCTTCGGCGACCTGGGCGAAAGCGGCCTCATCGTGCATTTCCTCGGTCGCGGCGTAGAGCGCCGTCCGCCGGTCGACCAGTGGCTGCAGATCGCCATACCAGTCGACGTCGGGACCGGGCGCGCCCATCTCGACCAGATCCTTGTGGCAGAACACGGCGCTTTCGCCGGTGTCGGCCAGGACGATGAACTCGTGGCTCAGATCGCCGCCAATCGGACCGGTGTCAGCGCGCATCGGCACGGCCTTCAGGCCCATGCGATCAAACAGGTTCAGATAGGCCACGAACATGCGGTTGTAGGACTTGCGCGCGCCCTCGACGTCCAGGTCGAAGCTGTAGGCGTCCTTCATCAGGAACTCGCGGCCGCGCATCACGCCAAACCGCGGACGGGTCTCATCGCGGAACTTCCACTGCACGTGGTAGAGATTCTTGGGCAGCTCCTTGTAGCTCTTCACCGACCCACGGAAGATCTCGGTGATCATTTCCTCGTTGGTGGGGCCGTAAAGCAGCTCGCGCTCATGACGGTCTACGATGCGCAGCATCTCAGGGCCGTAGGCGTCATAGCGGCCCGACTCGCGCCACAGGTCGGCCAGTTGCAAGGTCGGCATCAGGAGCTCGATGGCGCCGGCGCGATCCATCTCCTCGCGGACGATCTGCTCGATGCGGTTCAGCACCCGCAGGCCTAGCGGCAGCCACGCATAGATGCCCGCCGCTTCCTGGCGGATCATGCCGGCGCGCAACATCAATTGGTGCGACACGATCTGGGCGTCGGACGGAGCTTCTTTCAGCACGGGCAGGAAATAGCGCGACAGGCGCATCAGAAAGACGTCTCCGAGGAAATGCGAGGGCCTGAGATAGCCTCTTGGCCGTTAGCTTGGCAACGCGCGCGGCGAAAAGATGACCGCGAGAGCCATTTCAAACGAAAAGAAGGCCGCGCGATCCTCGCGCGGCCTTGCAAGTTCATCGTCGGGGAAGACGCCACAGAGTGAGATCAGAAAGCGCTGATCTCGTACGATGACCTTACGCCTCCGAACATTTGTTGGGGCACGCACTTGCAGCGGGCAGCGCGCATTAGGGCGTTTCGCCCAAGCCTTGTGCGATTGCAGGGGCAAAGATCGCATCACGCCCAAGGCTTGGGCGCCATGGCGACCCTAATAGGTGGCGGGCAGCGCCGGCAGGCTGATCAGGTGAAAGCGGATGATCAGCCAAAGCACGGCGAACACCGCGATCGACACCCAGGTCGTGGTGAAAAACTTGCGCTTCAGATTAGGATTCACCGGCGCGCCCGGGTCGCCGCCGCCCGGCGGCTTGATCCCCATCTCGTGATAGCTGCGCGACCCAAGCGGCAGAACGACGAAAAGAACCGTCCACCATATGGTCAGGAAGATCGCGATGCCGGTAATCGGGCCCATCAGTGGTGCGCCTCCTTGGGCGTCTCCATGAGTTCGACCAGAAGGCCGCCCATGTCTTTGGGGTGAACAAAGATAATCAGCGTTCCGTGCGCGCCGATACGCGGCTCGCCCAGCACCGTAGCGCCCTTGGCGACAAGCGCGTCACGCGCTTCGTAGATATTCTCGACCTCGAAGCAGATGTGATGCTGGCCGCCCTTGGGGTTCTTGGCCAGAAACCCATGGATGGGCGATGTCTCGCCATACGGCTCGATCAGTTCGATCTGGCTATTGGGCAGGTTGACGAAGCAAACCCAGACACCCTGTTCCGGCATTGCCCACTTCTCGGTGACCGATGTCGCGCCCAGCAGGTCGCGATACAGTTTCAGCGACTCGTCGATCGACGGCGTCGCCACGCCAACATGATTGAGTTTGCCGATCATGATCTGCTCCCAAGCGCTTCTCGTTCGCGCGAAGGCCTAACACCTGAGCCACAGCGCGAAAAGAGCCGCCCGCCGTGTCGTTTTCACGGCGGGCGGCTGCTTACGTAACGTTAGACGCGAAGGACCGTCGTCTCGACGACGGGCTTGCGCTCCCAGATCCGGAACGCCGCCTTCTTCACGGCGCGCGAGATGGCGTTCTCGATCGAGTCGTCCAGTTCCTTCTGATCGCCGCCCAGGCGCTTGAAGGCCGTCTCGGCCTCCTCAGCAAGATCGTCCATGGCTTCGCCCAGCGGATACTCGTTGTCGCCCGCCAGACCCAAGCCGCGCACCTGCGGGCCAGAGACGATACGGTTCTTGCCGTCCAGAACGATCGACACTGCCAGCATGCCATTGAAAGCGACATGGCGGCGCTCGCGCAGGGCCTGACCGTTCTCGGCCGTGACCACGCCACCGTCGACATAGAGGCGACCGGCCGGAACCTCATCAATGATCTCGGCGCGGCCGGGAGCCAGGCGAACCATATCGCCATTGCGCGGTGTCACCTGCTGCGGAACCTGCAGGTCACGTGCGAAGGCGGCATGCTCGATCAGGTGGCGACGCTCGCCATGCGTCGGCACGGCGATCTCGGGGCGAGCCCACTGATACATCTGCTTGAGTTCGTCGCGGCAAGGGTGGCCGCTGACATGGATACCCGGCGTGTCGCGTTCGGTGTGCAGACGAACGCCGCGATCGGCCAGCTTGTTCTGCAGGTTGCGGATCGGAATCTCGTTGCCCGGAATGACCCGCGAGCTGAAGACCACGTGATCGCCCTGCGACAGCTTCACGTGCGGGTGGGTTCCCTCGGCGATGCGCGACAGGGCCGCCCTCGCCTCGCCCTGGCTGCCGGTGCAGAGGAACAGGACTTCGTTTTCGGGCAGGTACTTGGCCTGGTCATCGGTGATGAAGGGCTCGATGCCCACGAGCAGACCGACCGAACGCGCGGCTGCGCTCATGCGGTGCATCGAACGCCCTGCCAGACAGACCTTGCGACCGACAGCCTGGGCGGCGCGGATCACGGTATCCATACGGGCCACATTCGAGGCGAAGCACGCCACAGCGATCTTGCCGGTAAGGCCGGCGATCAGCCGGTTCATCGCCACGCGCACATCGGCTTCCGAGCCTGCTACGCCGTCGACAAACACATTGGTGCTGTCGCAAACCATCGCAAGGATGCCCTCGTCGCCAAGCTTGCGGATGGCGTCGATGTCGGTGGCTTCACCGAGCTGTGGATCGGGATCGATCTTCCAGTCGCCGGTATGCAGGATCGTGCCCAGAGGGGTCTTGATCGCCAGGCCGTTCGGCTCCGGGATCGAGTGGGTCAGGGTGATCATTTCCAGATCGAACGGGCCAATCGAGAACTTGCCGCCCAGAGGCACCTCGGTGATCGGCACCTCATCGAGCAACCGAGCGTCCCGCAGTTTCTCGCGCAGCAGGAAGGCGGTGAAGGGCGTCGCATAGACCGGCGCCTTCAGTCGCGGCCAAAGCCAGTGCACCGCCCCCAGGTGATCCTCGTGGGCGTGGGTCAGCACAATGCCCAGGATATCGTCGGCATAGGCCTCGATATACTCGGGATCGGGCAGGATGATTTCGACACCGGGGGTCGTCTGGTCGCCGAAGGTGACTCCCAGATCGACCACGATCCACTTGCGAGCGTGGGCCGGGCCAAAGCCATACAGATTGAAGTTCATGCCGATCTCGTTCGACCCGCCGAGCGGCAGGAAAACGAGTTCGTCTTGAGAAGATTTTGTCATCAGGTCTCTGAGGTGGTGTTGCGACGGTGAATTTCGAGGAGTCCGCGGATCGTCAGATCCGAATCGAAGTGATCGATGCAGTCCGTGGCGCCTTCGAATAGTGAGGCGACCCCACCGGTGGCGACGACGGTCATGGGCTCCGCGCGCTCAACCTTGATGCGCGCAACAAGTCCCTCGATCAAAGAAATATAGCCCCAGAACACGCCGGACTGCATGGCGCTGACGGTGTCGGTTCCGACTACACGGTTGCCGGCGGGGCGTTGAATGGCGATGCGCGGCAGCTTAGCAGCCGCCTCGTGCAGCGCCTGCATGGAAAGATTGATGCCTGGCGCAATAATGCCGCCTTCGAACCCCCCGTCCGCGCCGACAATGTCGAAGGTGGTGGCTGTGCCACTGTCGATGACGATCAAGGGGCCCGGATAGACCATGTGTGCGCCCACGGCGTTCACCAGACGGTCAGCGCCGGCCTCGGACGGCTTGTCGATCCGCACCTCGACGCCCAGCTTCGCATTCTCGCCGATCACGAGCGGATCGACATTAAAGTACCGGCGCGAAAGGTTGCGCAGGTTGAAGATCGACTGCGGGACCACGCTGGATATGATGCAGGCGTCGATGGCCCGAAAACCCAGCCCCTGCATCGAAAGCAGTTGCGACAGCCACACAACATACTCGTCAGCCGTACGGGTGCTCTCGGTGGCAGACCGCCATTGAGCGATCCAGCTCTGGCCATCGTGGATGGCGAACATCGTATTGGTGTTGCCCTGCTCTATCGCCAGCAGCATCAGTTTGCCTCACCGAAGAAGACATCGCCGGCCGTGATGCGCCGCAACCGACCGTCAGGCAACCGAAGCCTCAGGGCGCCGTCGCTATCGAGCCCCTCGGCGACACCTTCGATGGTCTCGGTTCCCAGACGTGCCACGCAAGGTTCGCCCAGGCCATGGGCCCGCGCTGTCCAGGCGTCGGCAATGGCGGGAAAGCCCAGCGTATGCCAGACGCGCGACCATCGCTCAAACGCGCCGGCCAACACCTCTATGGCCTCTGCCGGTGATGGCGGGGGCGCTGCGCGATGGGCGGTCAGTGCGGTGGCGGGACGCTCGCTGTCGATCGGCTTACGCGCCAAGTTCACTCCGACGCCAACGGCCAGCCATAGCCCGCCGGTCGGGCGGCTCCCGGATTCGACCAGGATGCCGCTGACCTTCATTCCGCCCAACAGCGGATCATTGGGCCACTTCAGGCTGATCAAGGATGCCGGAACATAGGCCGCAAGAAGATCAGCGACGGCCAGTGCGGCGACAAACGAAACCTGGGCAGCCTCCGCAGGCGACTTGTCAGTGGAAAACAGAAGGGTAGCGGCGAGGTTGCCCTCCCCTGTCTCCCAGGCGCGACCTCTTCGACCACGCCCCGCCGTCTGCCTAAGGCCAAGCAGCCATAGTGGACCCGCTTCGCCCGCTTCCGCGCGGCGACGGGCCTCGGCATTTGTGGAGTCGATCTCGTCGAGAACGACGACGGGCGGCCCTTCTGGAGCTGAGGGAACGCCCGTCACGTCACGCGTGGCCAAAGGCCGCAGCTGCGGCCTTGGCGGCCGGGTCGAGCCAGATCAGTGCGACCAGAACCACCGGGAAAGCAAACAGGGCTGCTGCGAAACCCACAGCGCGCGCTGCTGGGGCCGGGGCATCCACGGCGCCTTTGGAGGCGTCGAACCACATGCTCTTGATCAGGCGCAGATAGTAGAAGGCCCCGACGACGCTGCCGACCAGGCCCAGCACAGCGGCCCACTGCAGCATGACGTCGCCCGAGCCGAGCGCGGCCTTGAAGACGTAGAACTTCGACCAGAAGCCCGAGAACGGCGGCAGACCCAGGGCCGACAGCGAGAACGCGGTCATGGCCAGGGCGATGCCCGGACGTTCCTTGATCAGGCCAGCCATGTCCTCGATGGTCTCCATCGGCTTGCCGTCGCGGCTCAGGGCCTGAAGGCAGGCGAAGAAGCCGGTCACGTCGACCATGTAGAGGACCATGAAGACCAGCATGGCGTGCATCCCGGTCTCACCGCCCGTGGCAACGCCCAGCAGAGCGTAGCCGACATTGGCGATCGAACTGTAGGCCCAAAGGCGCTTCAGATTGGTCTGGGCCAAACCGGCGAAGGCGCCGACAAAGACCGAGATCAGCGCGGCGATCACCAGGACCTGACGCCATTGCGCGACCGAATCCGGGAAAGCGTCGCCCAGCACTCGGGCAAACATCATCATGGCTGCAAGCTTCGGCGCGGCGGCGAAGAAGCCAACGACCGGGGTCGGAGCGCCTTCATAGACGTCCGGCGTCCACATGTGGAAGGGCGCCGCAGAGACCTTGAACGCCAGACCGCAGATCAGGAACACCAGGCCAAACAGCAGGCCAACGCCGTGTGCATCATGCGCAGCAGCGGCAATGTCGGCAAACCGGGTCGAGCCCGCAAAGCCGTAGATCAACGACGACCCGTAGAGCAGCAGGCCGGAGGAAAGCGCGCCGAGGACGAAATACTTCAGGCCGGCTTCCGAAGCCTTGGCGTCGTCGCGACGGAACGCCGCCAGCACGTAGAGCGCCAGGGATTGCAGTTCGACACCGATATACAGGCTGATCAGGTCGCCAGCCGAGGCGGTGACGCCCATGCCCAGCGCCGCCAGGATCACCAGCACCGCATATTCAAACTTCTGGTCGCCGCGCTGGGCCAGCCAGCGATCGCCCAGAACGATGCCGATGGCGCTGGAGATGAAGATCGCAACCTTGGCGTAGGTCGCCGCAGCGTCGGCCGAATAGACCCCGTTGAAGGCGTGACCGTGTGGACCGACCACGGCCGCAGCGGCGGCGGCGAGCAGCGCCAGGACCGAGGCTAGCGTAAAGGCCGGACTCGTCTTGCCCTGGAAGGCCCCCCAGACCAGCAGGACCAGGGCCGATACCGCGAGAATGACCTCGGGCAGGATCAGCGAAAGATTGGCTGAAAGCGTCATCAGTCCCTCACCCGGCCAAGGCGGCGCGCCAGGCGCCGACCAGCGCGTCGACGGACGACGCGGTCAGGTCAAATACGAAATTCGGATAGATGCCGAGCACCAGGGTCGAGATGATCAGCGGCGCGAAGATCAGGATCTCGCGCTTGTCGAGATCGGTGATCGTCTTGAGTTGAGGATTGACGATCTCGCCGAACATGACCCGGCGATACAGCGTCAGGGCGTACATCGCCGACAGGATAACGCCGCTGGCGGCGAACAGGGCCGCCCAGGTCGAGACCTGGTAGACGCCCGTCATCGTCAGGATTTCGCCGACGAAGCCCGAAGTGCCCGGCAGGCCGACATTGCCCATGGTGAACAGCAGGAAGGTCGCTGCGTACCAGGGCATCCGATTGGTCAGGCCGCCATAGAATGCGATTTCGCGAGTGTGCATGCGGTCATAGACGACGCCGACGCAGAGGAAGAGCGCGCCGGAGATCACCCCGTGGCTGAGCATCTGAAAGATCGCGCCCTGCTCGCCCGCCGCATTGCCCGAGAAGATGCCCATGGTCACAAAGCCCATGTGGGCCACCGACGAATAGGCGATCAGCTTCTTGATGTCGGTCTGACGGAAGGCGATCAGCGAGGTGTAGACGATGGCGATGGCCGACATCGCGAACACCAGCGGCTGGAACATCTCCGACGCATTGGGGAACATCGGCAGGCTGAAGCGCATGAAGCCATAGCCGCCCATCTTCAGCAGGATACCTGCCAGGATGACCGAACCGGCGGTCGGCGCCTCGACGTGGGCGTCGGGCAGCCAGGTGTGAACCGGCCACATCGGCATCTTCACCGCGAAACTGGCGAAGAAAGCCAGCCACAGCCAGGTTTGCAGCCAAGGCGCAAACTTGAAGGTCATCAGTTCGGGGATCGAAGACGTTCCTGAGATGGTGATCATCGCCAGGATCGCCGCCAGCATCAGCACCGAGCCGAGCAGCGTGTAGAGGAAGAACTTGTAGGCCGCGTAGACGCGACGCTTGCCGCCCCAGATCCCGATGATCAGGAACATCGGCACCAGGCCGCCTTCGAAGAACAGGTAGAAGAGGATCAGGTCCAGCGCGCAGAAAACGCCGATGACCAGGGTCTCCAGCACCAGGAAGCAGATCAGGTATTCAACCAGCCGCTTCTCGATGGAGCGCCAGCTGGCCAGGATACAGATCGGCAGCAGGAAGGCCGTCAGCAGGACGAACAGGATGGAAATCCCGTCGACGCCCATGCGGTAATGCAGGCCCGCGAACCAGGCCACGTCTTCCACGAACTGGAAGCCGGGGTTCTTGGCGTCGAACTGAGCGACCATCAGGATCGACAGCGCGAAGGTCACCAGGGTGGTCGCTAGGGCGATCCACTTGGCCAGATTGTCGGTGGCCGCGTTGTCGCCCTTGATCGCGCGCAGCGCCAGAAGGACGGCCACGCCGGCGAGCGGAGCGAAGGTTGTGAGGCTGAGAAGGCCGGTCATCGATCCGTCCTCAACGGAATGCGTAAAGGGCGAAGCCAAGCAGGCCGGCGACGCCGAGCAGCATGACAAACGCATAGTGATAGACGTAACCGGTCTGGAGCTTGCCGGTCCGGCGGCCGACTTCGTAGCTTACGGCGCTGACGCCATCAGGCCCGAAGCCGTCGATGATCTTCTGATCTCCGCCCTTCCAGAACAGGTCGCCGAGGAACTTGGCCGCGCGCACGAAGGTGGCTTGGTACAGTTCGTCGAAGAACCACTTGTTGTAGAAGAACACGTAGAGCGGGCCGTTTCGAGCCGCGAGCTTGGCGCCCAGACGCTCGTTGCCCTTGATCAGATAGATATAGGCCGCAACCAGCAGACCGAGGATCGAGGCGATCAACGGGCTCCACTTCACCCACTGGGCCACGTCATGCGCGTCGTGCAGAACGTGGTTGGTCGGTGCGTTGTAGATTGCGCCGCGCCAGAACTCTTCCTGGTGGTGACCCACGAAGTAGTCGACGAACACGAAGCCGGCGAACACCGCGCCGAGCGACAGTACGACCAGCGGGAACAGCATGATCAGTGGGCTCTCGTGCGGCTTGTGATCATGGCCGTGACCATGGTCGTCATGCGCGCGGGCGTCCGCAACGGGTTCGTCGTGCGTCTCATGCGCGGCGTGGCCGTCATGGGCATGGGCAGCGTGCGCGTCATGAGCGTGATGATCGTCATGACCCCAGCGGGCTTTGCCGTTGAAAGTGAAAAACGCCACGCGCCAAGAGTAGAATGACGTCAGGCCGGCGACCAGCAGGCCGATCACCCAGGCGAACATCGCAAAGGCGTTCTCACCACCCGCAGCGAAGGCCGCCTCAATGATGGTGTCCTTCGAGTAGAAGCCGGCGAAGCCCAGGTGCAGCGGCGGGAAGCCGAGACCCGTGATGGCGATGGTGCCGATGGTCATGGCGATGAAGGTCACCGGCAGCAGTTTGGCCAGAGCGCCATACTTCCGCATGTCCTGTTCGTGATGCATGCCGTGGATCACCGAACCGGCGCCCAGGAACAGCAGCGCCTTGAAGAAGGCGTGAGTGAACAGGTGGAACATCGCCGCCTGATAGGCGCCGATACCGGCCGCAAAGAACATGTAGCCCAGTTGCGAACAGGTCGAATAGGCGATGACCCGCTTGATGTCGTTCTGGGTCAGGCCGACCGTGGCCGCGAACAGGGCCGTGACCGCGCCGATCACCGTGACGATGTTCTTGGCGACGGGCGCGTATTCAAACATCGGTGACAGCAGGCACAGCATGTAGACGCCGGCGGTGACCATGGTGGCCGCGTGGATCAGGGCCGAGACCGGGGTCGGGCCTTCCATGGCATCCGGAAGCCAGGTGTGCAGGAAGAACTGCGCCGACTTGCCCATCGCGCCGATGAACAGCAGGAAGCAGGCGATATCCATCAGCGGCCAGCTGTGGCCGACGAACTCCCAGGTGCGACCGGCATTGGCGGCGATCTGAGGGAAGAGTTCGGCGAACTGGATCGTACCGAACGCCCAGTAGGTGGTCATGATGCCAAGGGCGAAGCCGAAATCGCCGACACGGTTGACCACGAACGCCTTGATCGCCGCAGCGCTGGCCGTGGGCTTCTTGAACCAGAAGCCGATCAGCAGATACGAGGCCAGGCCCACGCCTTCCCAGCCAAAGAACAACTGCATGAAGTCGGCGGCGGTGACCAGCGACAGCATGGCGAAGGTGAACAGCGACAGGTACGCGAAGAAGCGCGGCTTGCTGTCATCCTCGGCCATGTAGCCCCAGGAGTAGATGTGCACGAGGGCCGAGACCGTCGTCACCACGATCAGCATCACCGCCGACAGGGCGTCGATGCGGATCGACCAGTTGGAGATGAAGTCGCCGACGTGGATGAATGGCAGCAGGGTGACCGTGAAGGCCTCCATGTGCCCCCAGGTCCATTGGCTGAACACGTACCAGGACAGACCGCAGGCCAGCAGCAGAGCACCAGTGGTGATCGCTTGCGAGGCCACGTCGCCGATGCGACGGCCAAACAGGCCCGCCACGATCGCTGCGACCAGCGGGGCGAAGAGGATAATTGTGACTAGCGTCTGCATGATGTCGCTTAGCCCTTCATCATGCTGGCGTCGTCGACCGCGATGTCGCCGCGGTTTCGGAAGAAGGTGACGAGAATGGCCAGGCCGACGGCCGCCTCGGCGGCGGCGACGGTCAGCACGAACATCGCGAAGATCTGACCGACCACGTCGTGCAGATAGACCGAGAACGAGACCAGATTGATGTTCACAGCCAGCAGGATCAGCTCAATCGACATCAGGATGACGATGATGTTCTTGCGGTTCACGAAGATGCCGAACACGCCGATCGTGAACAGGATCGCGGCGACGACGAGATAGTGCAGCAGGCCGATCATTCGGAGATCCCCTCACCCGGCTTGATCTGAACCAGTTCCATGCCAGTCTTGGGCGAACGGGCCACCTGCTTGCTGATATCCTGGCGCTTGACGCCCGGCTTGTGGCGCAAGGTCAGGACGATGGCGCCGATCATGGCCACCAGAAGCACCAGGCCCGCCAACTGGAAGAAGAAGGCGTAGTCTGTGTAGAGCACGCGCCCAATCGCCTCGGTGTTGCTCACGCCTTCCGGCGAGGCCATGGTCTCGGCGTTTTTGCCAGCGGCGCCGTTCGTGGCCACCGTTGCGGCGACGAAGATCATCTCCAGCGTCAGCACGCCCGCCACAAGCCCGCCGATCGGCAGGTACTGGGCAAAGCCCTTGCGCAGTTCCTCAAAGTCAACGTCGAGCATCATGACGACGAACAGGAACAGCACCGCGACCGCGCCGACATAGACGACGATCAGCAGCATCGCGAGGAACTCCGCGCCCAGCAGGACGAAGAGGCCGGCGGCCGAGAAAAAGGCGGTGATCAGGAAGAGCACCGAGTGCACGGGATTTCGCGCCGAGACGACGAGAAGACCCGCCGCCAGCGTTGTGAAAGCCAGCAAATAGAAAGCGATCGCCTGCAAGGCCATTGGCCCAGGTGCTCCCCTGAAAACTACATCCATGACGACAACGCCAAATGGCGCGCCGCCCCCTTAGGATTCGCCGCCCGTCTTTAGCGGTAGGGCGCGTCCAACTCCAGATTCTTCGCGATCAGGCGTTCCCAGCGGTCGCCGTTATCGAGAAGACGTTCTTTGTCGTAATAGAGCTCTTCGCGCGTCTCGGTCGCGTATTCGGTGTTCGGACCTTCCACGATGGCGTCCACCGGGCAGGCCTCCTGGCACAGGCCGCAGTAGATGCACTTGACCATGTCGATGTCGTAGCGGGTCGTGCGGCGGCTGCCGTCTTCGCGCGGTTCGGCCTCGATCGTGATCGCCTGGGCGGGGCAAATGGCCTCACACAGCTTGCACGCGATGCAGCGCTCCTCGCCCGACGGATAGCGACG
The DNA here is from genome assembly GCF_048541895.1 of Caulobacter sp. ErkDOM-E. Lineage (GTDB taxonomy): Bacteria > Pseudomonadota > Alphaproteobacteria > Caulobacterales > Caulobacteraceae > Caulobacter. The sequence continues at coordinate 2,445,833 of NZ_CP183331.1, forward strand.
CAGGGCGTGCTCGCCCCGGAAGCGCGGCGACTGCGGGTTGCGCTCGTTCGGATAGATGACGGTCTTCTTCGGCGCGACCATGTACTTCATGGCCAGGCCAAAGGCGTTGGCGAAGTCCAGAAGGGCCGCGCCCTTAATCGCCTGGGAAATGCGTTGCATCATGGCCGTCAATCACCCTTCGGAATGACGCAGGTGTAGTTTGAAAGCTGGGCGGGATCTCCCCCGTCCTGCTTGGCTTGCAGCACTCCGCCATCGGCCTTGCACTTGTCGCCGGCCCGGCGGAGTTCGTCATAGTTCACAACGCCGCGTCCCAGCGAATAGGACCTGTCCGACGCCATCGTGGCCGAACAGGCCGCGAGCGAGGCGAAGGTCAGGCCCATCAGGGCTATGGCGGCTTGGCGGTTCATCAGGCGCCGGGTCCAAACACACGCCAGGCGGCGACCAGAACGACCAGCACCAGCGAGGTCGGCAGGAACACCTTCCAGCCCAGGCGCATCAGTTGGTCGTAGCGGTAGCGGGGCACGATGGCCTTGGCCATGGCGATCATGAAGAACCAGAAGCAGATCTTGGCGAAGAACACCAAGGCCAGGAAGAAGTTACCCCACCAGCCCCAGCTCACCAGGAAATCGGTCGGGAAACCGGGGTTCCAGCCGCCAAAGAACAGGACGCTGATCATCGCGCACATCAGGACGATGTTGGAATATTCGGCGACCATGAACAGCAGGTACGGGGTCGAGCTGTATTCGACCTGATAGCCGGCCACGAGTTCGGATTCGGCTTCCGGAAGGTCGAAAGGCGGGCGGTTGGTCTCGGCCAGGGCCGAGATGTAGAACATGCCCATCGCCATCACCATGACCGGCAGCAGAACGATGTTCTTGAGGCCGCCGCCAAAGACGTTCCAGTTCCAGAACCAGCCGGACTGCGCCTCGACAATGGTCGACAGGTTCATCGAGCCGGCCAGCAGGATCACCGTGATGATGATCAGGCCGATCGAGACTTCGTACGAAACCATCTGCGCCGCCGAGCGCAGCGCGCCCAGGAACGGGTACTTCGAGTTCGAAGCCCAGCCGCCCATGATGATGCCGTAAACGCCCAGCGAGCTCATCGCCAGCAGGTACAGGATGCCGACGTTCAGGTTGGAGACCACCCAGCCCGGCGCGAACGGGATGGCCGCCCAGCCGACGAAGGCCAGAACCAGGCTCAGCAGCGGCGCCAGGATGAAGACCACCTTGTCGGCGCCGGCCGGAATGATGATTTCCTTCAGCACAAACTTGAAGAAGTCGGCGAAGGATTGCAGCAGGCCAAACGGTCCCACCACGTTGGGGCCCTTGCGCATCTGAACGCCGGCCCAGATCTTGCGGTCGGCCAGCAGCAGAAACGCCAGGCTCAGCAGCACCCAGATCACGACCAGCAGGATCCCGCCGGTCGTCAGCAGGGTCCAGGTCACCGCCGGATTGGAGAAGAAAGCGCTCATCGGCCTACTCCGCCGCGATCTTGGCGGCGCCGGAGACGACGGCCGCGCATTCGGCCATGGTCACGCTGGCGCGCGCGATGGGATTGGTCAGGTGGAAGGCCTTGATGGCGTTCTCGAACGGCGTGTCGGCCAGTTCCCCTGGACCGCCAACGGCTGCCAGGTCGAACACGGCCGGGATCGAGCCCGGCGCGAAATCGATCTGGCCGAAGGTCGGGTGGTCTGCGAACAGCTTGGCGCGCAGTTGGTCCAGACTGTCATAGGGCAGCTTGTGGCCGAGAATCTCGGACAGGGCCCGCAGGATCGACCAGTCTTCCTTGGCCTCCCCCTTCGGGAACACCGCCCGTTCGCCCATCTGGACGCGGCCTTCGGTGTTCACATAGAGGCCGTTCTTTTCGGTATAGGCCGCGCCCGGCAGGATGACATCGGCCTTGTGCGCGCCATTGTCGCCGTGGGTGCCCAGATAGATCTTGAAGGCGTCCGACGCGGCGGTCTCGCATTCGTCGGCGCCCAGCAGGAACAGCACATCAAGCGCGCCCGGCTTCAGCATCTCGCCGGCGGCCAGACCGCCCTCGCCCGGCACGAAGCCCAGGTCAAGACCGGCGACGCGGGCTGCGGCGGTGTGCAGGACGTTCCAGCCGTTCCAGCCGGCCTTCACGACGTTGAACGCCTTGGCCACGCCGGCGGCCGCCTTCAGCACGGCGGTGCCGTCAGCGCGGGTCAGAGCGCCCTGGCCGATGATGATGGCGGGACGCTCGGCGTTCTTCAGGGCTGCAGCGAAGTCGGACTTGCTCTTGGCCAGGCCCGACAGGGTCTTGGAGCCGGCGCCGAGATAGTCGTACTCGTAGGTCAGGTCGCCCTGCTCGCCGATCACGCCGATGCGGAGCTTGCCGGCGATCCACTGCTTGCGCAGGCGGGTGTTGAGCACCGGCGCCTCGACGCGCGGGTTCGTGCCGACCAGCAAGATGACGTCGGCGTTCTCGATCCCGGCGATCGTGGTGTTGAACAGCCAGCTCTCGCGCGGACCAGCGCCCAGCGCCACGCCGTCCTGGCGGGTGTCGAGGTTCTTCACGCCCAGAGCGGCGAAGAGGTCTTTGGTCGCCTTCAGGCTTTCAGCGTCCTGCAAATCGCCGGCGATGACGCCGATGCGGTCAGCGGAGGTTGCCTTGATCTTCTCGGCCACGGCCGCGAAGGCCTGGCCCCAGGTCGCCGGCTGCAGACGGCCGCCGACGCGAACGTAGGGACGGTCCAGACGTTGACGCTGCAGGCCATCGACGGCGTAGCGCGTCTTGTCGGAGATCCACTCCTCGTTGACGTCCTCGTTGACGCGCGGCAGCACGCGGAGCACCGCAGCGGCGCGGCTGTCGACGCGGATCGCCGAGCCCAGCGCGTCCATGACGTCGATGCTCTCGGTCTTCTTCAGTTCCCAGGGCCGCGCCTCAAAGGCGTAGGGCTTGGAGGTCAGGGCACCGACCGGGCAGAGATCGATCACATTGGCCGACAGTTCCGACGTCACCGCCGCGCCCAGATAGGTCGTGATTTCAACGTCTTCGCCGCGCGAGATCAGGCCGATCTCCGGCGAACCGGCGACTTCGGTGATGAAGCGGACGCAGCGCGTGCACTGGATGCAGCGCGTCATCACGGTCTTGATGAGCGGGCCCATGGCCTTTTCCTCAACCGCGCGCTTGTTCTCTTCATAGCGGCTGTCGTCGCGACCATAGCCCATAGCCTGGTCCTGCAGATCGCACTCGCCGCCCTGGTCGCAGATCGGGCAATCCAGCGGGTGGTTGATGAGCAGGAACTCCATCACCCCTTCGCGGGCCTTCTTGACCATCGGGGTCTTGGTGAAGATCTCCTGGCCCTCGGCGGCCGGCAGGGCGCACGACGCCTGCGGCTTCGGCGGACCGGGCTTCACCTCGACCAGGCACATCCGGCAGTTGCCGGCGATGCTGAGACGCTCGTGATAGCAGAAGCGCGGGATCTCTTCCCCGGCCAGTTCCGCGACCTGCAGAACCGTCATGCCGGGCTCGAACTCGACCTCGACGCCGTTGACCTTGGCGATAGCCATGCTTGTTACTCCGCCGCGATCAGCTTGGCGCCCTGCACGTGCAGGCGACCGCTACGATAGGATGCGATCCGATCCTCCACCTCATGGCGGAAATGCCGGAACAAGCCCTGGATCGGCCATGCGGCCGCGTCGCCTAGGGCGCAGATGGTGTGACCCTCGACCTGGGTCGTGACGTCCAGCAGGGTGTCGATCTCTTTGGGATCGGCCTCGCCGGTAACCATGCGTTCCATGACCCGCCACATCCAGCCGGTGCCTTCACGGCACGGCGTGCACTGGCCGCAGCTCTCGTGCTTGTAGAAGTACGACAGGCGGGCGATGGCGCGGACCAGATCGGTGTCCTTGTCCATGACGATGACGGCCGCGGTGCCGAGACCCGAGCGCAGGGCGCGCAGGGCGTCGAAGTCCATGGGCAGATCTTCGCACTGCTCGGCGGGGATCATCGGCACGGACGAGCCGCCCGGGATCACGGCCTTCAGATTGCCCCACCCGCCCCGGATGCCGCCGCAGTGATCCTCGATCAGCTGGCGGAACGGGATGCTCATGGCCTCTTCGACGTTGCAGGGCGTGTTCACATGCCCGCTGACGCAGAAGAGCTTGGTGCCGGTGTTGTTGGGACGGCCAAAGCCCGCAAACCAGGCCGCGCCGCGACGCAGGATCGTGCCGGCGACAGCGATGCTCTCGACGTTGTTGACCGTGGTGGGCATGCCGTAGAGGCCCGCGCCGGCCGGGAACGGCGGCTTCAGGCGCGGTTGGCCCTTCTTGCCTTCCAGGCTCTCCAGCAGGGCCGTCTCTTCGCCGCAGATATAGGCGCCGGCGCCGTGGTGGACGTAGATGTCGAAGTCCCAGCCGTGGATATTGTTCTTGCCGACTAGCTTAGCCTCGTAGGCCTGCTTGATGGCGGCTTCCAGCACTTCGCGCTCACGGACATATTCGCCGCGAATATAGATGTAGCAGGCGTGGGCGAGCATGGCGCGCGAGGCGATCAGGCAGCCTTCGATCAGGAGGTGCGGGTCATGCCGCATGATCTCCCGGTCCTTGCAGGTGCCCGGCTCGGATTCGTCGGCGTTGACGACCAGATAGTGCGGACGACCGTCCTTCACTTCCTTGGGCATGAACGACCACTTCAGGCCGGTGCCAAAGCCCGCGCCGCCCCGGCCGCGCAGGCCGGAGTTCTTCATGTTGTCGATGATCCAGTCGCGCCCGGCGTCCAGGATGTCCTTGGTGCCATTCCAGCAGCCGCGCTTCTTCGCGCCTTCCAGGCCCCAATCATGGAGCCCGTAAAGGTTCGTGAAAATGCGGTCCTTGTCTTCGAGGATACCGACCATGACTCAGCTTTGCGGATCGAATGGATGGGCGCGCACATACCGCGTCCGACGAAGGATGACATAGGCGAAAAGCAGCCAACCGGCGGCAATCGTCACAAGACCCAGAACAACGGCCCATTCTGGCGCGCCAGCGATGACCCGGCCCCAGATCAGAAGCAGGGCGCCGAGCAGGCAAGCCACGAAGCCGATGCCGCGTTCGCGGCGTCCGAGGCCGCGAATCGTCTCGAGATAGGCCGCCTTGCGGGTATTGAAGTCGCTGTCGTCGATCATGACGAAGCCCCCTCTTCCCGCTTCACGGCGCGCATCCAGCCCAGAACGAACCAGATCTGCGCGCCCAGCCCCGCAGCGACCAGAACCAGGAAGGCCGGCAAAAGCCAACCGATACCCATGGCCACATGACCGACGATCGCCGCGCCGGCCAGCACGAAGCAGACCGCATCGATGGCGAGCATCGCGGTCAGTCGCTTCTTCTGGAGGACGGCGTCGGTGTTCATCAGGCAGTCGGCTCCGCCTTGGGAGCCTTCTTGGGCTTTTCGGGCAGGTTCGGGATCTTGATCTTCTTGGCCAGCGAGCCGTCGAAGAGCTTGGGATCGGTCAGGGTCTTGATCGAATCCTTGGGCTCCGACGCCTTGCGGCCGTCGTAGCTGCCCGGCTGCGGCGACTTGCCGGCGGCGAAGTCATCGAGAATCTGGGCCAGGCTCTCCGGCGTCAGGTCCTCGTAATAGTAGTCATTGATGGCGGCCATCGGCGCGTTGCAGCATGCGCCCAGGCACTCGACCTCTTCCCAGCTGAACTTGCCGTCTGCCGAGACGTGGTTGGCGTCGCCAATCTTGTCCTTCAGCACCTTGCGCAGGTCCAGCGCGCCGCGCAGTTGGCAGGGCGTCGTGCCACACAGCTGGACGAAGGCGACCTTGCCGACCGGCTGCAGCTGGAACATCACGTAGAAGGTCGCGACTTCCAGCACCCGGATGACCGGCATTTCAAGCTGCCTGGCGATCTCCTGGATCGCGGGCTCAGGAATCCAGCCTTCCTGCTTCTGGGCCAGCCAGAGCATCGGGATCACCGCCGACTGCTTGCGCTCGGCGGGATATTTGGCTTTCCACCAGTCAGCCTTGGCCTGGCTCTCCTTGGAGAACGCAAAGCTCGCGGGCTGTTCCTTGGCGAGACGACGAACGGACATGCGTCAGGCTTTCACGAAATCGACGCGAGCGATCTTGTCGCCAGCGAAGGTGTAGATGGCGGCGACCTCGAAAGGCGTCGCGTCGGGCGAACGGAAGACCCGCTCATGGTCGATGACCTTGTTGCCGATCACCACACGCGACAGCAGTTCGGCGCGGTTTTGCGGAAACTGGGCGAACAGGCCGACATGCCGCTCGCGGAACGCTGAGACGCCATGCAGGTTGGGCTCGGCGTTCAGATCGGCGACCATCATGTCGTCGGCGAAGTGCTGGCACAGCGCATCGACGTCCTGGGCGTTATAGGCGTCCAGCTGGCCTTGAACGGCGGCCTCGATCAACGGTCGATCTCCCCGAACACGATGTCCAGCGAGCCGAGGATGGCCGACACGTCGGCCAGCATGTGGCCGCGGTTCATCCAGTCCATGGCCGCAAGGTGCGGGAAGCCCGGAGCGCGGATCTTGCAGCGATAGGGCTTGTTGGTGCCGTCAGAGACCACGAACACGCCGAACTCGCCCTTGGGCGCCTCGACGCAGGCATAGACCTCACCGGCTGGCGTGCGGAAGCCCTCGGTGTACAGCTTGAAGTGATGGATCAGAGCTTCCATCGAGCGCTTCATCTCGGCGCGACGCGGCGGGCTGACCTTGTTGTCCTCGGTCATCACAGGGCCGGGCGTCTTGCGAAGCATCTCGCAGGCCTGGCGGATGATCTTCGCGGACTCACGCATCTCCTGCATGCGACACAGATAGCGATCGTAGCAGTCGCCGTTCTTGCCCAGCGGGATATCGAACTCGAATTCGTTATAGCACTCGTAGGGCTGGCTGCGGCGCAGATCCCAGGCGATGCCGGAACCCCGCACCATCACGCCGCTGAAACCCCACTCGATCGCCTGCTCGCGCGTCACGACGCCGATATCGACATTGCGCTGCTTGAAGATGCGGTTGCCGGTGATCAGCGTCTCGATGTCGTCGCATATCTTCGGGAACGCCTTTGCCCAGGTGTCGATGTCCTCGACAAGAGCGTCAGGCAGATCCTGGTGGACGCCACCCGGCCGGAAATAGTTGGAGTGCAGGCGAGCGCCGCAGGCACGCTCGTAGAACACCATCAGCTTTTCACGTTCCTCGAAGCCCCAGAGCGGCGGCGTGAGGGCACCAACGTCCATGGCCTGGGTCGTCACGTTCAGAAGGTGACTGAGGACACGGCCGATTTCGGAATAAAGCACCCGAATGATCTGGCCACGCTTGGGAACATCGACACCAAGCAGTTTCTCGATGGCCAGGCAGAAGGCGTGCTCCTGATTCATCGGAGCCACATAATCGAGGCGGTCGAAATACGGGATGTTCTGGAGGTAGGTGCGCGCCTCCATCAGCTTCTCGGTGCCGCGATGCAGCAGGCCGATGTGCGGATCGACGCGTTCGACGACTTCGCCGTCCAGCTCCAGCACCAGGCGCAGCACGCCGTGCGCGGCCGGGTGTTGCGGGCCGAAATTGATGTTGAACTTGCGGACGGGCGTTTCCGGGATCATCGGAACCGCCGGTTCGTCACGGACGAGATCGGTCACCGCTGCGGGGGTATCTTGGCCGGTCATGATTCCTGGCCTTCCTTACGCTGCTCGATGCTGAGTGAAACAAGCAGTCCGGCGATCAGCAGGACGGCGCCCAGCAGTGTGATGATGGTGGTGGCGACATCCCAGGACTGAGAAATCGCGGCTTGCGACAGTGGCAGGGCCAGCAACACGGACGCCGCGCCCAGCAGCGCGCTGCGCAGCTCCGCGATTTCCATGCGCCGTAACCCGGCTCCAATCGCCAAGGTCATGACGGCGATCATGATCGCGATGCCCAAGCCCTTGTTCTGCTCCACCGAAATGATCGGCGCGCGCGTGAACCAGCCCGTCAGCCGCATGCCGATGGTCATCAGGAACGCGGTGGAAAATGTCACCAGAAAGAACGCGGTGGCGGAACGGAACGTCGGCCGGCGCAGACCCATGATCATGCATCCCCTGCTCTCTTCTCGGCCTTCTCGTCGCCGGGCAGGGCATACTTCGCGCCTTCCCAAGGGGAGAGGAAATCGAACGCACGGAACTCGGTAATCTTGACGGGTTCATAGACGACGCGCTTGAGCTCGTCGTCGTAGCGAACCTCGACATAACCCGTCATCGGGAAGTCCTTCCGCAGCGGATGGCCATGGAAGCCGTAGTCGGTCAAAATCCGGCGCAGGTCCGGATGGCCGTCGAAGAAGATGCCGTACATGTCGAACGCTTCACGTTCGAACCAGTTGGCCACTTCGAACACCGGGGTGATGGACGGGACCGGTGTGTCCTCGTCGGTCGAAACCTTCAGACGGATACGATGGTTCTTCACCATCGACAGCAGGTGGTAGACGACGTCGAAGCGTGCAGCGCGCTCCGGATAGTCGACGCCGGCCAGATCGATCAGCTGGTGGAAACGGCAAGCAGCATCGTCACGCAGGAAGATCAGCGTGTCGCAAACCGTCGCAGCGCGAGCCACAATGGTGAGTTCACCGAAGGCCACCGAATGACCGAGTACGCCCGGGCAGCGCGCGACGATGTCCTGGCCGAGAAGTTCGAGAGCTTCGCTCATCGCTCGATGGTCCCCGTGCGACGGATCTTCTTTTGCAGCTGCAGCACGCCATAGACCAGAGCCTCGGCGGTCGGCGGGCAACCCGGGACATAGATGTCCACCGGCACCACCCGGTCGCAGCCGCGAACGACGCTGTAGCTGTAATAGTAGTAGCCGCCGCCATTGGCGCAGCTGCCCATCGAGATCACGTAGCGCGGCTCGGGCATCTGGTCGTAGACCTTGCGCAGAGCCGGAGCCATCTTGTTGGTCAGAGTACCCGCGACGATCATCACGTCGCTTTGACGCGGGCTGGCGCGCGGCGCGAAGCCATAGCGCTCGAGGTCATAACGCGGCATCGAAGCCTGCATCATTTCTACGGCGCAGCAGGCCAGGCCGAACGTCATCCACATCAGTGAGCCAGTCCGGGCCCAGGTGATAAGGTCATCGGCTGCGGCCGTGATAAATCCTTTGTCGGCCAACTGACCCGAGACGCCGTCAAAGAACGGATCGTGCAACTTGGGATCATAGCCCTGCACCGTCGAGCGGCCAGCGGAGCCGGCCGGAATCAGGGGCGAGCTATTGGCGGGAACGATCACTCCCATTCGAGGGCGCCCTTCTTCCATTCGTAAATGAAGCCGACAGTCAGGACACCCAGGAAGGTCATCATCGACCAGAAGGCAAAGACCGCAGCTTCGTGCGGCAATTTCATCAGGCTGACGGCCCAGGGGAACAGGAACGCCACTTCCAGGTCAAAGATGATGAAGAGGATCGACACCAGGTAGAATCGAACGTCGAACTTCATGCGCGCATCGTCGAAGGCGTTGAAGCCACATTCGTAGGCGGACAGCTTTTCCGGGTCCGGCGCCTTGGGCGCGAGCACCGCAGCAGCGGCAAGGAAGGCGACACCGATGACGGTCGCGATCCCTAGAAAAATAACGATCGGCAGATACTGGAGAAGGAAGGCGTTCATGACAGCCCTTGGCTTGAATCGAGCGGGTTGTAGCCCATGCCCGCCGACGCTTCAAACGCCTGCGACACATTGAGAAACGGTCGCAACTGATCCCCATCCACAGCTTCGACGACATGGCCGTTGACACGAGTCCGCGCCCGACATATCAGACGCGCCTCGCCGAAGGGCGGGTCGCACTTTCGCTTCGGCGAAGGCCTAATGCGGATGTAGCTCAGTTGGTTAGAGCGCCGGCCTGTCACGCCGGAGGTCGCGGGTTCAAGTCCCGTCATTCGCGCCACCTTCCAAAGGTGGTTGTGCTTCCCTCTTAAGACGGCGAATACGGACGATTGTCGCGCCTTGGCGCACGACGCGGATGTAGCTCAGTTGGTTAGAGCGCCGGCCTGTCACGCCGGAGGTCGCGGGTTCAAGTCCCGTCATTCGCGCCACCGTCCGGCGCTTTCCTCTAAAATTCAAGTTTTGGATCCAATCGGTCACCCATTTTGGGTCCTCTGATCGCAAAGACTTGAGCTTGCCGCGATCCGGCACGATGTAGGGTCGATGGCCAAAGCTTCCGTTCCCGCGTTTTCCGTTCTCGACTTGGCGCCTGTGCCGATGGGCTCCACCGTTGGCGATGCTCTCCGCAACAGCCTCGACCTGGCCAGGCACGCAGAGAAGCTGGGCTTTCATCGCTACTGGCTGGCCGAACATCACAACATGCCGGGAATCGCCAGCGCCGCGACGGCCGTGGCCATCGGCTATGTCGCCTCCGGCACCTCGACGATTCGGGTCGGGTCGGGGGGAATCATGCTGCCAAACCACGCACCCCTGATGGTCGCGGAGGCGTTCGGCACCTTGGCCGCACTTTATCCTGGTCGCATCGATCTGGGTCTGGGCCGCGCGCCGGGCACCGATCAGGCCACCATGAGAGCCCTGCGTCGTTACATGGGCGCTGTTGATTCGTTCGCCCAGGACGTTGTGGAGCTTCAGGCCTGGTTCCAGCCGGCGACGCCGGACCAAGCCGTGCGCGCAGTCCCGGGCGAGGGGCAGGACGTTCCGCTCTGGCTGCTGGGCTCCAGCACCTACAGCGCACAGCTGGCGGCCGCCCTGGGCCTTCCCTTCGCCTTTGCCGCCCACTTCGCGCCGGACCAGCTCATGGACGCGGTCACCTTGTACCGCCGTCACTTCAAACCTTCCGCCGCCCTCGCCTCGCCCTACCTCATGGTCTGTATCGGCGTATGCGCGGCCGAGACTGACGAAGAGGCAAGACGACTGGCATCGTCCACGCAGCAACAGTTTCTGGCGCTGCGCAGAGGCCGGCCCGGCCTTCTGCCGCCTCCCGTGGACGACATCACCCAGATCGCCTCGCCGGCGGAGCTCGCGGGCCTTGAGCATACTTTCCGCTATTCGGCCGTCGGCTCGCCCGAAACGGTGCGGGGCAAGATCAAAGCGGTCCTGGACCTGACCGGCGCCGATGAGCTGATGGCGGCCTCGCAGATCCATGATCACGCCGCACGGGTTCGCAGTTACGAAATACTGGCAAGCGTTCGCCGTCAGCCAAGCGTGTAGCTCCCCTTGCCTTGCTCACGACAACAAGAAGGCGCGCGGATGGGCCGCAGCGCGGCTCTACTGTTCCGCCACGCCAAACAGAGCCGCGTACAGGTCGCTGGGCACGACAGGCTTTTCGATCATGCCTTTCATTCCAGCGCTTCGGCACGCCTCTATGTCCTGGGCCGAAACCGCGCCGCTGACGGCGATGACCGGCGTCTGGCGATTCAGCCCGGAAGCGCGCAACCGTCGGGTCGCCTCCAGACCATCCACGCCCGGCATCCGCACATCCATCAGGATCGCGTCGAAGACCCTCACATTGGCCGCTTCAAGCGCCGCCTCCGCATCGTCGGCCGTCTCCACCTGCGCGCCGAACGCTTCGAGCATTCCGCGCAAGGCGCGCCTGTTAATGTCATGGTCGTCGACCACCAGGATCCGCAACGGCTGCGTGTGCGGGATCAGAGAAGGCGCGTCTGACAGGTCGACGGCCGGCGGCGCAGCGCCCTGCGGCGCGGGCAGCGTCAGGGTAAAGCGAGCGCCGCCGCCGGCATCGCTCTCCGCCGTCAGGGTTCCGCCCATCAACCGCGCCAGATCGCGGCTGATCGTCAGTCCCAGACCCGTGCCGCCAAAAGCCCGCGCCGTGCCGACACCGAGCTGGTCATAGGCGCTGAACAGGCGATTGATCTGGTCCGGCGTCAGACCGGGGCCCGTGTCGATGACCTCAATCATCACCTTCCGCCCGTCAGGTCGCTCATGGAGAGTGAGAGCCAGGGTGACGCCCCCCTCGGCCGTGAACTTGATGGCGTTGGACAGCAGGTTGTTGAGGATCTGTCGCAGCCGCATCGGATCGCCCCGCACCCAGTTGGGCCGGGTCTGGATCCCTTTCAGTTCCAGCTTGATGCCCTTGGCGCGGGCTTCGCCACGCCACAGCAGCACGCTGTCGTCTACCAAGGCTGCCAAATCATAGTCGACGATCTCGACACCCATGCGACCCGCCTCGATCTTGGAATAGTCGAGCAGGTCGTTGAGGAGGGTCTTCATCATGTCGCCGGCGTCGGCGATCAGTCTGGCTGCGCCACGATCCGCCCCGTTCTGCCGCTCCAGCATAGCGGCGCCGTTGAGCAGGGCGTTGATCGGCGTGCGCAGCTCATGGCTGACCATGGCCACGAAAGCCGACTTGGCGGCGGTTTGCGCCTCGGCCGCCAGACGCGCCGATCGCTCGGCCTGCATGGCGCGCTGCGACCATGTAAAGACCATACCCAGAACCAGACTCAACAGACCCGCACCAATGAGGAAGTAGGGTGTAACCGGGTCCCTCGTGGATCCTCCAACGAAGGGGAGAATGAAGAGATAGGCCATGTGCGGCGCCACCGCCGAAAGGAACGCCGCGAAGCAGCCCTCGGCCCCCATTAGCGCCGTGAGAATGGAGCCTGAGATGAGCAACGTGGCCGCTGCCGCTGCGGCTGGCGTGCCTATCTGCCAAAGCGGAATCGCCACCCAGCCAAAGACCGTCGCCATGAGCAGGTCGGTCGCCAGGTTACAGACGACCGTCGAGGCCGGATTGGAGGATGTAAGGAAACGTCGGAGCGCCAGCAGTTCCGCGATCTGCGCGAAGACGTAGGCCGCTGTCCAACCGATGAGAAAGCCAAACCCAGGCCGCCAGGCCATCGAGGCGCACAGCACCAAAATTACGAAAACCCGCAAAGGCACCTGGCTGCGACGGGATACCGCGGCCGGCCGATAGACGACCGCCAGATTTTCCCAGTAACGCGCCAAATTCGCCCCCTGCTCACAGCTCCGCTCGACCTCGCTCCCCCCAAAGCGAACCCTGGCCCAGACCACCTGCAATCGCTTCTACTAAGCGGAACAACCGATAGCAGAACCGTTTCGCATACCTATGACCGTCTCTTATCCCGCAGCTTCAACCTTGCTCATTTTGGGTTGAGAAACCCTGTGAGCGTCCAGCTTGGGCTTAGGCGTCGGGCTTGGCCGCTCGTCGCACTTCGACGACCCGAACACGCGCGCCGTCCAGCACCAGCGCCAGTTCGCCGCGTTTGATTTTGAGGGCGTCGGCCCCGAAAGCCTCACGACGCCACCCAGCGAGGGCAGGCGTGTTGGCGTTATCATCGGCGGCTATCTTTTCAAGGTCCGAGACCGTGGCGATCAGCTTAGACGCCACGCCGGCTTCTTCGGCGCGGGCCTTGAGCAGAACCTTCAGCAGCTCAACGACGGCGCCGGCCGAGGCGGGCGGCGGCGGGCCGGGCTTTTCAAGCACCGGTGCATAGCCTTCAGGATCGGCCAGGGCGGCCTTGATGGCCGCCAGCAGGTCAGGGCCAAACTTGCTACCGCCAAAGCCCTTGGGCACGCCACGCAGAGTGTTGAGGGCATCGACAGTGGTCGGGGCCTGGGTGGCCAGTTCGTCGATGGCCTCGTCCTTCAGGATCCGGCCGCGGGGCTGATCGCGTTGCTGAGCGGTGCGCTCGCGCCAGGCCGCCACGGCCTTGAACACGGCCAGATATTTCTGCGCTGTCTTGCGCGGACGCAGCCGGCGCCAGGCCTTTTCCGGATCGACGTCATAAAACGCCGGATCGCATAGGGCCTGCATCTCTTCCTCGACCCACGGCAGGCGGTCGGCGTCGGCCAGCCGCTGACGCAGCATCGGAAACAGCGAGGCGAGATGGGTGACATCCGCCAGGGCGTAGGTCAGCTGGGCTTCCGACAGCGGGCGACGGGCCCAATCGGTGAACCGGCTGGACTTGTCGAGCTCGATCTTGAGCATCTGTCGGACCAGCGCGTCATAGGCGATCTGCTCGCCAAAGCCTGCGGCCATGCCGGCGACCTGGGTATCGAACAATGGCCGAGGCATGGCGCCCAGGTTGTTGAAGATTTCGACGTCCTGCCGGGCAGCGTGGAACACCTTGAGCACGCGCTCGTCGCGCATGAGATCCAGCAGCGGCGTCATGTCCAGACCGTCCGCAAGCGGATCGATCACGGCCTCGACATTAGGCGCGCCAACCTGGATCAAGCAGAGCTTGGGCCAATAGGTCGTCTCGCGCATGAACTCGGTGTCCACGGCGACAAAGGGCTGGCCCTGCAACGCGTTACAAAACGCCGCCAGTTCGGCGGTAGTGGTTATCGGCTTCATCGGCTGCTAATAGCCTCGCGCACCCCCGAGTCTGCAAGCGTCAAGCATGGTCGGGGTGCAGATTTCCGCGAGTTGAAGGCGCAATTGCGTCCCCAAATAGACCAGAGCGAGCGAATGAGCGATCTGCCCAACGGCCTCACCTACGCCCAGGCGGGCGTCGACATCGATGCCGGCAACGCCCTGGTCGAGGCGATCAAGCCCCTGGCCAAAGCCACCCGGCGCCCTGGGGCGGATGGCGGCCTGGGGGGCTTCGGCGCCCTGTTCGACCTTAAGGCGGCGGGCTATTCGGACCCTCTGCTGGTCTCCACCACCGACGGCGTCGGCACCAAGCTGCGGATCGCCATCGACGCCAAGATGCATGCCACCGTCGGGATCGACCTGGTGGCTATGTGCGTCAACGACCTGCTGGCCCAGGGCGCCGAGCCCCTGTTGTTCCTCGACTATTTCGCCACCGGCAAGCTTGATCTGGAGACCGCCACCAGCGTGGTCGCCGGCATCGCCGAAGGCTGCAAAATGGCCGGCGCGGCCCTGGTGGGCGGCGAAACCGCCGAAATGCCGGGCATGTACAGCGACGGCGAATACGATCTGGCCGGCTTCTCGGTCGGCGCGGTCGAGCGCGACGGCGTGCTGCCCCGGCTGGACAAGCAGCGGGCAGGCGACCTGATCATCGGCGTCGGCTCCTCGGGCCCGCACTCCAACGGCTATTCGCTGGTGCGCCGCGTGGTCGAGCGCTCGGGCCTGGCCTGGGACGCCCCTGCCCCGTTCGCACCCGGCCTGACCCTGGCCGAGGCCCTGATGGCCCCGACCCGCATCTATGTGAAGTCGATCCTGCCCCTACTGCAGTCGGGCCGGATCAAGGGCGGCGCCCACATCACCGGCGGCGGCCTGATCGAAAACCCGCCGCGCTGCATCGCCAAGGGCCTGGTTCCCGAGTTCGACTGGAACGCCTGGCCGCTGCCGCCCGTGTTTGCATGGCTGCAGGAAGTGGGCGGCATCTCCGACCATGAACTGCGCCGCACCTTCAACTGCGGCGTCGGCTTTATTCTGGTAGTGGCGGCCTCGGACGCCGAGCCGGTGCTGGCCGCCCTGCTGAACGCCGGCGAGGACGCCTTCATCTGCGGCCAGCTGGTCGCGGGCTAATGCCGCCGAAGACCAGGGTCGCCGTCCTGATCTCGGGCCGGGGCTCCAACATGGAGGCCCTGGTCCGCGCGGCTCAGGCGGCCGACTGCCCGTTCGAGGTCAGCCTGGTCCTGGCCAACAAGCCTGACGCCGGTGGGCTTGAAACCGCTCAGGCGGCCGGGATCGAGGCGCTGTGCGTCGACCAAAAGCCGTTCGGCAAGGACCGCGAAGCTCACGAACGCGCCATTGACGCCGCCCTGCGCGAGCGCGGCGTCCAGGTCATCGCCCTGGCCGGCTACATGCGCATCCTCACGCCCTTCCTCGTCGACGCCTGGGAGGGCCGAATGCTGAACATCCACCCTTCCCTGCTGCCCAAATATCCGGGCCTCGACACCCACGGCCGCGCCATCGCCGCCGGCGACGCCGAGGCCGGCTGCACGGTGCATCTGGTCACGGCGGGCGTCGACGAAGGCCCCGTGCTCGGCCAGGCCCGCGTGCCGGTGCTGCCGGGCGACGACGAGCACGCCCTGAGCCTGCGGGTGCTTGAGCAGGAACACCGGCTCTATCCAGAGACCCTGGCGGCCTTCTGCCGGGACCTAGGCTAGGCGCTTTTCCTCGACGTGCCGGGCCACGGCCAGCCCCGCGACGACCAGGGCCGCGCCCCACAGCGCCAGCACGCCGAACTTCAGATAGGCCGCCGCGCCCAGCGCGCCCCCCAGGGTCAGCCCCGCCCACAGCAGCACGAACGGCCGCCACGCCCAGCGGTCGCCTCCGGTCAGGGCCGCCGCGATCCGCTGGCCGGCCTTGACCAGAGCGCCGGTCATGTAGGTCAGACCCACCCCGACATCGCCATTGCGCTGGAAGACCGCGTTCTCGGCCCCCATGGCCAGCACCATGGCCGCGACGCCCGGGCCGTCCAGCCCCGCCATGATCAGCCCCGCCGCGCAGGCCAGCAGGACGGCCTCCAGCGCCATGACCATGGCCCGCCGATCCTCACCCGCCCGCCGCGCGACCAGGGCGCCCAGCACGACTCCCGCCACGAACAGCGCGATCAGCGTCAAGGCCGTCAGGGCCGCACCGACATGGCCGGTGGCCAACCCGACCCCGAGACGGGTCGAGTTGCCGCTCATGAACGAGACAAAGAAGCCGCCCAGCTTGAGGAAACCGATGGCGTCGACATAGCCGGCCACGCCTGAAAGCACGGCGGCAAGCGCCACGTCGCGTCGGCCATAGTCCTTCACCAGGGGTCTCCAGAGGCGGCGGGTTTCGGATCGTCACCGATCTGACAGCCCCGTGTCATTCGAAAACGCCCGAATGGCCCGGCGAGACCAATTGTCGCGTTCGAAAGAAATAACCATCTCGGGTCAGGGTCCTGTCACTATTCATCCGCAAATTGCCCCCATGGAATCGCTGCTGCCCCAACTGACCGAAACGATCGCCCAGAACAGCCATTGGGCTGGGCTGGTCCTGTTCGTCCTGACCCTGCTGGAAGCCCTTCTGCTGGTCGGGCTGCTGATCCCGATCGTCGGGGTGATGGTGATGGCGGGCGCGCTGGTCGCTCAAGGCGTCCTGCACCCGGCCGAGGCCATCCTGTGGTGCAGCGCCGGCGCGATCATCGGTGACGCTATCTCCTTCCTGCTGGGTCGCGGACTGGGCGCGCGCAGGCTGGCCAGCGGCCTGCTGGCGGGACATCGCCGCCTGTTCGCCCGCGCACGCCTGCTGTCGCGCCGCCATGGCGTGATCGCCATCGCCGCCGCGCGCTTCATGGGTCCGGTTCGCCCCTTCATCCCCATAGTGGCCGGCATGTCGCGCTCGCGCCCCTGGGCCTTTCAGGCCGCCAGCGCGGTGACGGCCCCGCTGTGGGTGATCTCGATGCTGGCCCCCGGCTATCTGGCCGCCCGCAACCTGCACATGCTGACCTCCGATCCCGTCGCCGGGGTCGCCTTCGCGGCCGGCGCGGCGGTTCTGGTGATCGCGGGCTACATCGCCTGGAAGCGGCTGACCCCTGTTTCGGCGCGCGCCGCCCGACTGGCCGTCTGAAAAGCAAAAGGCCTGAGCTTTCCGGCGCACTTCTCGCGTGAGGCGCTTCAGGACGCCGACAGGGCGTCCGCGCGGGTAAAGACGATCATCACACGCATCCCGCCGCCGGGCTCGGCCCCAACCTCGACCCTGGCCCTAGCGTTCTGACGCAGGGACTGGACGATCATGTTGCTGAGCTTGCCAGGCCTGGGCCAGACGTAGCCCTCAGGCAGCCCCAGGCCATCGTCCGACACGACCACCCGACAACCCTCTTCATCGACCAGACTGTGCAGGGTGATGGTCCCCCCATCACGCCCCTTGAAGGCGTGTTTGAGGGCATTGGTCAGCAGTTCGTTGACGACCAGGCCGGTCGGCATCGCCACATTGATCGAGACGGGCCATGTATCGACCTGAAGATTGAGGTGAATGCCCTCCACCGCATGAGCCCGCATGACGGCAGAGGCGATCTCGCTGAGATAGACGCCCAGATCGACGGTCTCGGCCTGGCTCTCTTCGGACAGCGAGCGATAGAGCAGGCCCAGGGCCTCGACGCGCCCGGCTAACCGGCTGAACCGTTCGTCCTTGGCCTCTTCAGGCACGTTGCGGGCTTCGATCCGGATCAGGGCCGTGATCATCTGCAGATTGTTGGCCACACGGTGCTGCAGTTCGCGAAGCAGGACGTCCTTGTCGAGGATGCGCTGCTCGAACTCGCTGCGATCGGCGTCACGACTGGTCGCGCCGACCAGGGCGAGCATGCGAAACACCGGAGCGCCGGCATTGTCCTGGATGATGTTCGACCAGGCGTCGACGGCCTCGACCCCCTGATTGTGGGCAAAGGTGAAGACGCCGATATAGTCCTGATCATCGACGATCGCGTCGCTCAGCGCGCCATCATCGTTCGCGTTCGCCGACCGTCCGAGCAGCGCTCTCCACGACTGGCCCTCCAGATCCGCGCCCGTCTGACCGCTCAGGCGTTCGAACTCGACATTGGCGTAGACGATGCGCTCCATCGGATGCAGTTCCGACACCGCGATGGCGATCGGCACCTGGTCGAGAAACTGTCGGAAGCCGTCGCTTTCCAGCACGCTGGCCAGATCAGGGGTATTGAGCAATTGATCAACCTGCTCGCCGTTTTCGGTCATGGAATATGGACTCCGCCCTTGCGGTCTCCAGACGACGCCGGGGGAGCGAAAGGCGGCCTGTATACGCTGAATAGGCGGGCCAGGCATAAGAAAAGCGGCGTGGCCATAGGCCACGCCGCTTCTCAAGATCTATTTGAACCGGCGAAGCTCGCCGGTCTGAAAACCTTTAGCCGACGATGTCTTCGTCCTTGAAGAACTGGGCGATCTCGATCGCGGCGTTCTCCAGGCTGTCCGAGCCGTGGACCGAATTTTCGCCGATCGACAGGGCGAACAGCTTGCGGATGGTGCCTTCAGCGGCGTCCTTCGGGTTGGTGGCGCCCATGACGTCGCGGTACTTGGCCACGGCGCCTTCGGCTTCCAGGACCTGCACGACGACCGGCTCGGCGATCATCTGGCCGACCAGTTCGCCGTAGAACGGACGCTCGGCGTGGACTTCGTAGAACTTCTTGGCTTGGGCTTCCGTCAGCTTGACGCGGCGCTGGGCGACGATGCGCAGGCCGGCGGCCTCGATCACCGCATTGATGGCGCCGGTCAGGTTGCGACGCGTGGCGTCCGGCTTGAGGATCGAGAAGGTGCGTTCGGTCACGAAGATATCTCACACATAAAGTTGTGAATTGGGGAGCTGCGGGCTTATAGCCGGGCGCTTCCTCCCCGCCAACCCGCCGCGTAGTCGTCCTTTCAAATGCTCCAGATCAAAGACCTGACCTTCAACGCCTGGGGACGGAAGTTCTTCGACCACGCCAGCGTCAGCCTGCCGCCCGGCGCCAAGGTGGGCCTGATCGGCCGCAACGGCGTGGGCAAGTCCACCCTGTTCAAGCTGATCCTGGGCCAGTTGCATGCCAGCGACGACGAGATCAGCCTGCCCAAGTCCGCGCGCATCGGCTCGGTGGACCAGGAACACCCCGCAACGCCTGTCAGTCTGCTCGACACGGTGCTGGAGGCCGACGAGGAGCGCCACAGCCTGCTGACGCGCCTTGAGACGGCCGATCCAGAAGAAATGGGCGAGATCTGGAGCCGTCTGATCGAAATCGACTCCGATGCGGCGCCGGCCAAGGCCTCTGAAATCCTGTCGGGCCTGGGCTTCAGCCAAGAAGACCTCGCACGGCCCATGGCCGAGTTCTCAGGCGGCTGGCGGATGCGCGTGGCTTTGGCTGCGGCGCTGTTCGCCGAGCCCGACATGCTGCTGCTGGACGAACCGACCAACTATCTCGACCTGGAAGGCGCCCTGTGGCTGGAGGCGCGCCTCCAGAAATATCCGCACACCGCCCTGATCGTCAGCCACGACCGCGAGCTGCTCAACAACAGCTGTACGCACATGCTGCACCTGGCCGGCGGCAAGCTGGAACTCTACACCGGCGGCTACGACGATTTCGAAAAGCGCCGCGCCGAGAAGGCCCGCCTGCAACTTTCCGCCAAGGCCAAGCAGGACGCCGAGCGCGCCCACCTGCAGTCCTTCGTTGACCGCTTCAAGGCCAAGGCCTCCAAGGCCGCCCAGGCCCAGTCGCGCATGAAGCGTCTGGCCAAGATGGAGCCGGTGGCGACCACGATCGAGGAGCGCGTCGCGCCCTTCACCCTGCCCTCGCCGCCGCGCCCCCTGCCACCCCCGCTGATCCGGCTGGAGCGGGCCAATGTCGGCTACGAAGAGGGTCGCCCGATCCTCAAGAACCTCAACCTGCGCATGGACCTGGACGACCGCATCGGTCTGCTGGGCGTCAACGGCGCCGGCAAGTCGACCTTCGCCAAGATGATCGCCGGCGCCCTGGGCGTGCAGTCGGGCGAATTCCACCGCGACCGCAAGATGAAGGTCGGCTGGTTCCACCAGCACCAGATCGAGGCGATGGACCCCGAAGACACCCCGCTGGAGATCATCCGCCGGGCTATGCCGGACGCCTCGGAATCCTCGCGCCGCTCGAAACTGGCCCAGTTTGGCCTGAACTTCGACAAGCAGGAGACCACGGTCGCCAACCTGTCGGGCGGAGAGCGGGCGCGCCTGCTGCTGAACATGGTGGCGATGGACGCGCCGCACATGCTGATCCTCGATGAGCCGACCAACCACTTGGACATCGACAGCCGCCGCGCTCTGCTGGACGCCCTCAACGACTATGAGGGGGCAGTGATCCTGATCACCCACGACCGGTCGCTGATGGAGTTGGTGGCCGACCGCCTGTGGCTGGCCGCCGACGGCACGGTGAAGCCCTTCGACGGCGACATGGATGACTACGCCAAGTTCGTGCTGGACCGCGCCAAGCAGTCGGTGAAGCCGACCCAGGTGGCGCGCGAGCCGGCTAAGGTCGAAACGCCCGCCGCCGCTCCGCGCAAGACGGTCGCCATCGAGCCCCTGAAGCGGAAGATCGAGGCCGCCGAACAGGTGGTCACTCGCACCACCCGCCAGGTGGTCGAACTGGAAACCCAACTTGCTGACCCGCAGCTCTACAAGAACCCGACCAAGGTCGCGGAACTGACAAAGCGCCGTGACTCCGCCCAGGCCAAGCTGCAAGACGCCGAGGCAACGTGGATGGGCTTGGCTGAAGAGCTGTCGGCGGCCGAGGCCTAGAGCCGTCTGTCCTGAATGCCTCAGGCGGGCAGAAGGGCGGAGATCGCGCCGACGAGGGACACAACTGTCATCGGCTTTGACACCGAGCCGTTGAACACCGCCCCCGGCGATCCCGATCCGACGTCCGCCGAGAAGGCTATGATTGGCGCGCCGGCGCTGGGTCCCTCCCCCTTGCGGATGCGTTCGGCCGCCTGCGCGCCATCGAGGCGCGGCATACGCAGGTCCATCAGAATGACGTCGAACTGCTCCGCCTGGGCGGCGATCACGCCCTCCTCGCCATCGACCGCCTCGGAAACCTGGGCGTTGAAGGCTTCCAACACGGTGCGCACCAGTTCGCGATTGGCCGCGTTGTCGTCGACCACCAGCACCCGGCACCCCATCGGCAAGCTGGGGGCCGGGGCCTCGCCTTCGGTCTCGTCGAGGGTCTGAACGGGCGCGTACAGGTCGAAGAAGAACCGCGCACCCTCGCCCAGCCGGCTCTCGACGCCAATCTGGCCGCCCATGGCCTCGACCAAGCCCTTCGAGATCGCCAGACCAAGGCCCGTGCCGCCATGTTGGCGACGGATCGAGGCGTCGACCTGCGAGAAGCGCATGAACAGCAGCTTGAGGTCTTCCTCGGCTATGCCGCGCCCAGTGTCGGCGATCGCTGCGCCAAGCCGCTCTTCTGTGACGTCGTAGGTCAGGCTGAGGGTCACGCCGCCGGTTTCGGTGAACTTGACCGCGTTGCCGATCAAGTTCAGCAGCACCTGCCGCAGCCGCTCGGGATCGAGCCAGAGACTGGCCGGCAGGGCTTCCAGCCCCTCGCAGATCAAGCTCAGCCCCTTGACCGACGCCTGCAGGGTGAAGATGTCCAGCACGTCCCGCGCCAGATCGGCGACGTCCACGGCGCGCGGCCGGATCTCCATGTGACCGGCGTCAAGCTTGGAGAAGTCCAGGATGTCGTTGATCGTGGCCAGCAAAGAGCGCCCGCCGTCGACGATCCTGGCCACATGACGGCGAGTTTCGGCAGACAGTTCGGGCTGATCATCCACCAGATTGGCGAAACCGAGCACCGCCGTCAGGGGCGTGCGCAGCTCGTGGCTCATATTGGCCAGGAACTCACCTTTGGCGGCGGCGGCGGCTTCGGCCGTAACGCGGGCCTCGCGCAGTTCCTGCTCCAGCATCTTGCGCGCGGTGATGTCGCGAACCACGTCCGTGATGCCGACCTTCTCGCCGCTGACGGGGTCAAGGGCCAGGGTCGGACGCGACTCCAGCCAGATCACGGCGCCGTCCTTGTGATAGGCTTGGTACTCGATGCGATCCGGTGCGCCGGGGGTCTGGCCACTGACAAGGCCCCGACTGATGGCAATCACCGCGTCCATGTAATCAGGATGGACGAATTCGATCGGACGCTCCCCCGTCAGCTCTTCGGGCGCATAGCCCAGAACAGCGAGCACAGAGGGCGAAATATAGGTCACCCGCCCCTTCAGATCGCTGTGCACGATCACATCGAGGGCGTTTTCGGTCAGCAGACGATAGCGGGCCTCGCTGTGAGCCGCCGCCTCGCTAGCCTGGGCCATGCGGTCCAGGATATAGCGCCTCTGCCGCTGAAAGGCGGCTACGGGCAGGCTGACAAAGATCGATACGGCCAGAAAAGCCTGCAGAATGATCGACTGTTCCACGGGGGAATCTTCAATCAACTGCATGGGGCCGACGCCGGCCATGGTGAACAGCACGGCAATGGTCGCGACCATGGCCGCGCCAAATACCGCGCCCAGAACCTCAAGCCGCGACGCGACAAGCAGCATGACGGGCGGCACGATGAACAGGAGGGGGTAACGCCCCTGCGCGAACACCGCGGTCGTGACAATGAAAAGGGCCAGCAGGGCAAGTAGGCCGTCGCGCGACACGCCACGCTCGGCCAGATAAGTCCTGGCCTTGACCAGGACCAGGACACACGGCGTCACGGTCAGAATGCCCAGAATATCGCCCAGCACCCAGACGGCCATGTTGGCCCAGACGTCCCCGCCGCGGGTCGCTGTATGGATGAGGGACGACAGGACGCCGGTGATCAGGGGAGCAGCGAACCCGGCCAGCCCGACGAAGGCAATCATGTGCTTGGGTCGGCCAAGGTCGATCTCTCGCCCCAAAACCCGCCGCGTGGACCAGGCGCACAGCCAGACCTGCAGGATGTTACTGGGCGCCAGCGCGAAATTGACGAGCAGGGTGTCGCCCGCATGCGCGCCCGCCAGCAGTGCGCCCACGAGCGAGGCGGCCAGCATCCACCTCCAGCGACGCGTATCGACGGCGAGCAGGCAGGCCACGACAAAGCCATTGGACAGCCAGATCGGCGTTACCTGATTGTAGGCGCGGGGAAGCTCGACGCCGACATAGGCACAAAGCGCAAAGCCCAGCCCCGCGATCAGCGAGGCCAGCGCCGTGCGCCCTATGTCTTGTCGGTCTAGCCGCACTTGACCTCTTTCACCCTGCCGGTGTCGGCGTCGAACAAGATGTTCAGGCGATCAGGCCGAAAGTCCATGGTCACCGGGCAGGTGGTGCAGGCCACCCGCCATCGCGTGGGATCCACGGCGGCCGGCAGTTCGGTGCGGTTCTTGCCGATAAAGGCCTTGGCTTCGTCCATGCCGCACTGGTCCCTTGGCTGCGGCGGCGCGATGGCCACCGGCGGCGGGGCCACGGGCGTTTCGGGCGGCGGAAGCGGCGCCGGCGGTGGGGCGCTGGAGCATGAAGCCGCCAGAACGGCAGCGGCAAGCACGCTCCCCACCACGATCAGCGTCTTCATGCCTGCTTCTCCCATCCACGTTCGGCGCCCTGGCGCCAGTACGACACCGGGTGCCCGGCCTTCTTGAAACCTGCCCAGCGACACCGCGCCTGGGCCAAAGCAGACTCGTCGCGGCCGTCAAACAACAGAACGCACCGAGAGAAGCCGGCCAGATCGCCCGGTTCTGCTCCGTCGAGCAGAAACAACGCATCACCGCCGTTCAGGTTGTCCAGCCCGTCGGTCAGCAGCACCGGCTGCCGCTCGGCCATGGGCTCTCTGGCCAGCCCGTGCGGCAGAAAGGTGTCGTCGCGATAGGTCCACAGATGACCATCCAGGACTTCCATACGGCCGGCGTCGCTGCCACGCACCAGCGCCTTCCAGCCCCGCCCAAGGGTCTTTTCCAGCAGTTCCGGCAGCACCTGTTCGGTGCTGCTTCGCTCCAGATGGTAAAACCAGACCTCGCAGGGCGCGCCGGACATCGGATCGATCAGCCTTCGTAGGCGTCGGCGACCAGACGGTTGAGCAGCCGAACACCAAAGCCCACTGCGCCGTCGGGCACGGTCGGATCGGTGGAAGGCTTGCGCCACGCCACGGCAGCGATATCGAGGTGGGCCCACGGCACGCCATTGACGAACTTCTGCAGGAACAGACCCGCCGTGATCGAACCCGCGGGACGGCCGCCGATATTCTTCATATCGGCGATCGGGCTTTCGATCTGCTTTTCGTAAGACGCCGGCAGCGGCATGCGCCACAGGTTCTCGCGTTCGGCCTTGCCGGCGGCCAGAAGCTTTTCGGACAAGCCATCGTTGTTGCTGAACAGGCCGGCATAGTCATGGCCCAGCGAGATGATGATCGCCCCGGTCAAGGTGGCCAGGTCGATCATGAACTGCGGCTTGAAACGCTGCTGCGTGTACCAGAGGGCATCGGCCAGCACGAGGCGGCCCTCGGCGTCGGTATTGATGACCTCGATGGTCTGGCCCGACATGGAGGTGACCACGTCGCCGGGGCGCTGGGCATTACCGTCGGGCATGTTTTCAACCAGGCCCAGCACGCCGATGGCGTTGACCCTGGCCTTGCGGCCAGCCAGGGCGTGCATGACACCGGTCACAGCGGCGGCGCCGCCCATGTCCCACTTCATATCTTCCATGCCGTCGGCCGGCTTGATGCTGATGCCGCCGGTGTCGAAGGTGACGCCCTTGCCGACGAAGGCGATGGGCTGGGCGGCTTTGTCGACCGCGCCGGTCCATTTCATGATGACCAGCTGGCTCTCGCGCACGCTGCCCTGGCCAACGCCCAGCAGGCTGCCCATGCCGAGCTCCGCCATCTGGGCTTCGCCAAGGATCTCGACCTCAAGACCCAGGCTTTCAAGGCTCTTGGCGCGAGCGGCGAACTCTTCCGGATGCAGGATATTGGCCGGCTCGGACACCAGATCGCGGCTGAACAGAATGGCGTCGGCCAGGGCGTCAAGGCTTTCAAACACCTTGGCGGCCTTGACCGGATCGGCGGCGGCCACCTTGACCACGGTGACCGAGGGCTTCTTCTCGGCCTTCTCGGTGGTCCGGTATTTGTCGAAGCGATAGGCGGCAAGCTTGACGCCGAAGGCGGCGCGGGCCGCGGTCTCGGCGTCGGCGCCCAGCTTCAGCACCAGCTCGGTGACGCCCGAAGCCTTGACCGCCTGGAAGGCGGCGGCGGCGGCGGTTTCGATCGCCTCCGGCTCGACCGCGCCCACACCATCAACGCCGACCAGCACCACGCGGGCGGCTTCCAGGCCGTGCGGGGCGACCAGATCCAGGATCTGGCCCTTGGCGCCGGTGAAGCGACCGCCGGCGATGGCGCGCGCCAGGGCGCCGCCGGTGGCCTCATCGATCACCCGGGCCTCGGGTGACAGGGCTGCGGCCTCATGGGCCAGGACGGCCACCGCAGCGGTAGCGCCGGCATGAAGGTCGGCGGGGACGAACTCGATACGCATCGCACGCTCCTGAATTGGCTTGGCGCCTTAACCATCCCGAACCGCACGCGCGACTCGCGATGCGGCCTTTTGTCTGGCCGTCTCGCCTTGATCTGGCGGCATAGTCCAACCCTCGTCGAGAGAAAAGACTTCCGGCGCCGCGTGGCGCGCTGTCTTCGGTTGTGCGGGGGGGAAGCGCCCGTGTAGAACAGCCCTCTTCCTAGGGTTTCGCCGTTTCCGAATCCGCCCGCCCGAACCCCCTTTTTGATGCGCCTGATCGAACGCTACCTCTTTCGCCAAGTCCTGGGTCCGACGCTCTTCGCGGCGGCTGCCCTGGCGGCGCTTGCGCTGTTGGCCCGTAGCCTGTCGGAGTTCGACATCCTGGTCACCCAGCGCCAGAGCGCGTTGGTTTTCCTCAAGATCATCCTGCTGGCCCTGCCGCAGCTGCTCAACATCATCCTGCCGATCGCCCTGTTCGTGGCAGCCCTGGTGGCCCTGAACCGCTTGCACACCGAGCAGGAGATCGTGGTCTGTTTCTCGGGCGGCATGAGTCGCTGGCGAGTCATTTCGCCCGCCATGCGGCTAGCGGTGTTCGCGGCCCTGTTCTCGCTGTTCCTGGGCCTGTGGGTCCAGCCTTGGAGCGCCCGTCAAATTCGCGAGACCGCGTTTGCCGTGAAGACAGACGTAGCTTCCACGCTGGTCCAGCCAGGACAGTTCACCGAGCCTGGCCCGGGCCTCACGGTCTATGCCCAGTCGATCGACCGCAACAACCTGATCCACAACCTGTTCATCCACCAGGAACGCCCCGACGGCGGCGCCTCGACCTATTCGTCGCGCGAAGCGGTGATCGCCACCCGCAACGGCGCCCCGGTTCTGATCATGCTGAAGGGCTCCAACCAGCAATTTTCAAACTCTGGTGTGCTGCAGTACACCTCGTTCGAGGAATACACCTTCGATCTGTCCTCGCTGTTCCAGAGCGACGAGCTGCTCCACTACAAGATCGCCGACCGGTATCTGCATGAGCTGTTCTACCCGGACCTGACCCAGGAGTGGGAGCAGAAGAACCGCATCGGCCTGCTGGCCGAGGCCCATTCGCGTTTCGCCAGCCCCCTCTACAACATCGCGCTGATGGCCATGGCCCTGGCGGCCGTGATCGGCGGCCAGTTCAGCCGCATGGGCTATGGCAAGCGCATCGCAGCCGTTGGCGCGGCCGCAGCCGTGGTGCGCATCGTAGGCTTCGGCGTCCAGGCGGCGTGCGAGGACAATGTCTGGCTGAACATTGTGCAATATGCCGTGCCGCTTGGAGCCCTTTGGTGGGGCATGGCCCAGATCTTCCGCCAGAAGGTCGCGCGCCACGTCGCCATCAGCCGCCGCAAGGCTGCTTATGCCGCCCAGGCAGGTGCAGCATGAGTTTCGGCGTCGGCATGGTCGAGCGCTACGTCCTGAAGCGGACCATGGCCTCGCTGGGCGCGGCCCTGGCGGTGCTGGGCTCGATGGTGATGCTGATCGCCTTCGTCGACATCGCCCGCAACGTCGGCACCCGGGCCGATGTCGGCTTTCTGGAACTGCTGTACCTGACAATCCTGCAGGCCCCGGCGACCATCCTGGTGCTGACACCGTTCATTTTCCTGTTCGGCACCCTGGGCGCCTTCGTCGGCCTGAACCGGCGCAGCGAGCTGATCGCCATGCGCGCTGCAGGTGTCTCAGCCTGGCGGTTCATCCTGCCGGCGGCAACGGCAGCCTTTGTGATCGGCGTGCTCACAATCACCCTGCTCAACCCTCTAAGCACGGCCATGACCGCGCAGTATGAAGTCACGCGCGACGCGATGATGGCGAACTATCTGAAGGCCGCGCCCAAGGGCACATGGCTGCGCCAGGGCGACGACAAGACCCAGATCGTCATCCGCGCCCGGGCCCGCGACCAGATCGACGGCTCGGTGCGCTTGCGCGGCGTTTCGCTGTTCGTTTACACGCTCAACAGCAAGGGCGTGATGGACTTCTCGCGCCGCATCGAGGCCAACGAGGCCCGGCTCGAGCCCGGCTTCTGGCGCCTGATCGGCGTGCGCGAGGCGACACCCGGCGCCGGGGCGATTCGCTCCGAAAGCCTGTCGATCCCCTCCAATCTCGATGACCGGACCGCCTCGGAGCGCTTCAACTCACCCCAGGCCGTGGCCTTGTGGCGTCTCCCCACCACGATTGAGCGGACCGAGGACGCCGGCTTCTCGGCCACGCCGTTCCGCCTGCGCTACCATCAGATCCTGGCCACGCCGCTGTTGTTCGCCGCCATGTCGGTGCTGGCGGCGGCGTTCTCGCTGCGCCTGATGCGCCTGGGCGGCCTGGCGGCCCTGGCCGGATCGGGCGTCGCCTTGGGTTTCGGTTTTTTCTTCTTCAACGAGCTATGCAGCGCGCTCGCGAAAGCCGAGGTTCTGCACTCAGCGGTCGCCGCCTGGACTCCCCCGCTCGTCGCGCTTTTGGCGGGCCTCACTCTGCTTTGCTACACTGAGGATGGTTGAGTCCGTGTCTCCGAGGTCGTTCATGAAGGATCAGCGTCAAGGCGCGTCGTCCCTGCCGGGTCGCTTGCGTCTGCTCGCCGGTGTCGCCTCGCTTGTGCTGGCCACCACGACAGCACACGCCCAGCAGGCGCTGGTCGAGGTTCCGCCCGTCCCGGTCGTTAAGGCCCCGCCATCAGATGGCCTGGGGGACGAGGGCTACTATCTCGAATCCGATCTGCTGATCCGCGACGACAAGACCCAGATCCTGACCGCCCGCGGCGACGTCGAGGCGCGCTATCAGGGCCGCACTCTGCGCGCCGAGGAAATGGTTTACGACACCAAGGCCGGGGTCATAACGGCCAAAGGCAAGGTCGCGCTGATCAACGGCGACGGCACCGCCCAGTTCGCCGACGAGATGACGCTGGACAAGGACCTGAAGGCCGGCTTCGCACTGGGCTTCTCGGCCCGCATGGACAAGGACGTCAAGATCGCCGCAGTCTCGGCCATCCGGCGCAACGACAACATCCAGGAGCTCAACCAAGCGATCTACACGCCGTGTGAGATCTGCGCCGAAAAGCCAACTCCGACCTGGTCGGTCGCCGCCGACAAGGTGGTGCAGGATAAGGATCGCCAGCTCGTCTACTACAAGAACGCGGTCATCCGCTTGTGGGGCGCGCCGCTGATGTACCTGCCGGTGTTCTGGCACCCTGACCCGCAGGCGACCCGTAGCTCTGGCTTCCTGACACCCAAGCTGGGCGCGTCCAAGCGGCGCGGGATTTCTTACCAGCAGCCGTATCTTTATGTGATCTCGCCGTCTCAGGACATCGTCCTAAGCCCCCAGATCAATTCGAGTGTTAACCCGTTCCTCAACGCCCACTGGCGTAAGCGATTCTATTCCGGCACCGCCGAGATCCGGGGCGGACTCACCTACGAAAAGGACATCGACAACCGTGGCGAGCGCTTCGGCGAAGCCACGCCGCGCAGCTTTATCCTTGCCCGGGGCATGTTCGACATCAACGACAATTGGAAGTGGGGCTTCAGCGCAGAACGCACGTCCGACAAGCTGCTCTTCGACAACTATTCGATCAACGACGTCTACCAGCAGCGCGGTCTGTTCACGAGCGAGGACCGGCGGCTCAGCTCGCAGATCTACACCACCCGCCAGGACAAGCTGTCGTACCTGTCGCTGTCGGCCGTCTCGGTGCAGGGCCTGCGGGTCTCGGGCATCGACGCCGTCACCGGCCTGGCCAGTTTCGAAAACAGCGACGTCTTCCCGCTGATCGGCCCCCTGGTCGAAGGGCGCTGGCAACCGAAGGATCCGATGCTGGGCGGACGCCTGCGCCTGCAGGGCACGGGCGTGATCCTGACCCGGGCCGAGTCGCCCTATGGCGCCACCCTGGACGGCGTTGACAGCCAGCGCGGCAGCGCCAGCGCCAACTGGCGCTCGACCCTGACCCTGAAGTCGGGCGTGCGGGTCTCGCCCTTCGCCCAGGCGCGCGGCGACGCCTATCGCGTTTCCGACCTGCCCGGGGCTGACGACAGCCAGACCTATTCGCGCGCCCTCGGCGTGACCGGCGTCGATTTCAGCTATCCGTTCTTCAAGGCCCTCAAGGGCGGCACTGTGGTGCTGGAGCCCCTGGCCCAGGTCGCCGCCGGCTCCGAGAGCCGCCGCGTGCCGATCGTGGTCGGCACCAGCGGCGCGACGACCTATCTCTACAACGAGGACAGCACCTCGTTCGAGTTCGACGAGACCAACCTGTTCCGCGCCAACAAGTCGCCCGGCTTCGACCTCTATGAAGGCGGCCAGCGGCTGAATGTTGGCGCGCGGGCCACCGTCAAATACAACGACACCCGGGGCGCCAGCATCCTGGTTGGCCGCAGCTTCCGCTCTGAAGTCGATCCTCTTCTGCCCGCCCGTTCCGGCCTACAGAAGAAGTCTTCGGACTGGATCGTTGCAGCCACGGTCACGCCGGTGCGCGGCGTCAACGCCTTCGTCCGCACACGCTACGCGCCAGATCTGGCCAGCAACAAGTTCCGCCGCATCGAGGCCGGCGTCGACGCCTTCCACAAGGTCGCCAACGGCTCGGTGCGCTACATCAAGGACCAGCAGGACGCCGGCGGCTTCCCGCTGGAGACCTTCGAGATGCGCGGCCAGTTGAACATCACCAAGAAGTGGGCTGTCACCGCCTATGGCCAGCAGGACCTCGTGGCCGGCGTCTGGCGCCGTCGCGACCTGGGCGTGGCCTATGCCGACGACTGCATCCGCATCGACGTCATCTACCAGAACGAAGACCGTTTCAGCCAGGCTTCGACCGGCGGTCTGAAGCTGCAGGCCGACCAGTCTGTCGTGTTTCGCCTAACCCTCGCCACATTGGGTGATACAGGGTACAGCCAGTAAATTGATCTCGCGTCACCCCCGGTGCGCGTGATTTTTGCGCGCGTGATCGGCACGTCGCGCCTAGAGGAACGACACTACCCATGCGGCCTGCGCGTAGCGTGAAGACCCTTGCCGCGGCTGGAGCCGCGTCCATTATCGCCCTGTCCATGGCGAGCTTTGGCGCGCCTGCCTTCGCTCAAGACGCAGCGTCCGTCTTGGCCGCTCCGCCCCCCGTGGCGGCGCCCCCGCGGGGCCTGTCGGAAAGCGTCGCGGCTGTGGTCAATGACGACATCGTTTCCAGCTATGATCTTATGCAGCGTATGCGCCTGCTGATGGTCAGCTCGGGCGTGCAGCCGACCGAGGAAAACCTTCCCCAGCTTGAGCAGGAAGCCCTTCGCTCGCTGATCGACGAGCATGTCCAGCTGCAGGAACTGCGCCGGGTCGAGAAGGCCCAGAAGATCACGATCATCTCGACCGACAAGGAAGTCGACGAGCAGATCGACGACATCGCCAAGGGCAACAACGCCAACATGACCGGCGCACAGCTGCTGGCCCAGTTGGCCGCGCAGGGCGTCGGCGCCGAGACCTTCCGCTCGCAAATCCGCATCGACAGCAGCTGGCAGAACTGGATCAGCGGTCGATATGGCTCGCGCCTGCGGGTCGGCGAAGACCAGATCAAGGCCTTCCAGCGCCGCGCGGCCGAATCGGCCAGCAAGCCCCAGTACCAGGTCAGTGAAGTGTTCATCGACGCCGCCCGCGTCGGCGGCATGGAAACGGCCATCAACGGCGCGACCCAACTGGTCGCCCAAATGCAGCAAGGCGCACCCTTCCCTTCCGTCGCCCGTCAGTTCTCGTCAGCCGCCACGGCGGCCAATGGCGGCGACGCCGGCTGGGTAGGCCCCGGAGAAATGCCTCCCGAGGTCGACACCGCGCTGGAAGAGCTGCGCCCCGGACAGCTTTCGCGACCGATCCCGGTCAGGGACGGCGTCTACATCATCTACCTGCGTGACAAGCGCGCGGGCGCCAAGACCGCTCTGGTCGACCTCAAGCAGGTCGCCTATCCGCTGGCCGCCGACGCCACAGCCCAGCAGATCGAAGCCGCCAACACCGCCCTGCTGGCCCTGAAGCCGCAGATCACCAGCTGCTCGACCCTTGAAGCCGCCGCCGGCAAGGTGGACGGCCTAGTCGCCGGTGATCTTGGCGAAGCCGAAATCACCGACCTGGCTCCCGCCTTCCAGGCAGCCGCCACGGCCCTGGAAATTGGGCAGGTTTCGGATCCGATCCGCACGGACGCCGGCCTTCACCTGATCGCCGTCTGCGGCAAACGTCAGTCGGGCGGCGGCGCGCCGTCGCACGACCAGATCGAGAACCGCCTGCGCGGCCAGCAACTGGCCCTGATCTCCAAGCGTTACCTGCGCGACCTCCGCAACTCGGCGACCATAGAAACCCGGTGAAGACCACACCCCTGGCCCTGAGCGCCGGCGATCCCGCCGGCATCGGGGCCGAGATCATCGCCAAGGCCTGGGCGGCGCTCCGATGGGAGGGGCCGCCCTTCATGGTCGTGGGCGATGCTCGACTTCTGGCCTCGGCCGGCTCGGGCGTGAAGGTCAAAACCGTCACCGGTCCGTCCGAAGCGCTGGA
Source organism: Caulobacter sp. ErkDOM-E (assembly GCF_048541895.1). Classification (GTDB taxonomy): domain Bacteria; phylum Pseudomonadota; class Alphaproteobacteria; order Caulobacterales; family Caulobacteraceae; genus Caulobacter. The sequence continues at coordinate 2,478,140 of NZ_CP183331.1, forward strand.
TGTCTTTCCCACAGCCCTGCCCGTGCTCGACACGCCGCTGCTGAGCCCGGTGATCGCCGGCCAGCCGTCCAGCACCCATGCCGCCCAGATTATCCGCTGCATCGAGACGGGCGCAGGCCTCGCCCTTTCCGGGGCGGTCTCGGGACTGGTCACAGCCCCGATCGCCAAGGCGCCGCTCTACGACGCCGGTTTCGCCTTTCCGGGCCATACAGAGTTCCTGGCCGAACTGACCGCCGGGGCGCCTCACGAGGGCGTAAGGGGTCCGGTGATGATGCTGACCGCCGGCAACCTCCGCGCCACCCTGGTGACGATCCACAAGGCGCTGAACGACGTCTCGGCCGCCCTATCAGTCGAGGCCATCGTCACGGCCGGCATGGTCACCAGTCAGGCCCTCAAGCGCGACTTCGGCGTCGCCCGGCCGCGCCTGGCCCTTGCCGCCCTCAACCCCCACGCCGGCGAAGGCGGCGCCCTGGGCCGCGAGGAGATCGAGATCATCGAACCCGCAGCCCGCGTTCTGCGCGACCTGGGCGTCGAGGTCATGGGGCCAGCCCCCGCCGACACCCTGTTCCACGCCGAGGCGCGCGCCCGCTACGACGCGGTGCTGTGCATGTATCACGACCAAGCCCTGATCCCGGTCAAGATGCTCGACTTCTGGGGCGGCGTGAACGTCACCCTGGGCCTGCCGATCGTCCGCACCTCGCCCGACCACGGCACCGGCTTCGACATTGCTGGACGCGGCCTGGCCCGAGCCGATAGCCTGATTGCCGCTATCCGGCTGGCGGCCCAGATCGCCGCCCGCCGCGCGGCCTGAACCCTTTCGAGACGAAACGACCATGAGCCTGGCCGATATGCCGCCGCTGCGCGACGCCCTGGAGCGTCACGACCTTCTGGCCCGCAAGAGCTTTGGTCAGCACTTCCTGCTGGACCTCAACATCACCCGCAAGATCGCGCGGCTGGCGGGCATCGGTCCCGATGACGTGGTGGTCGAGGTCGGCCCCGGCCCCGGCGGCCTGACCCGCGCCCTCCTTGAGACGGGAGCCCGGGTGGTGGCCATCGAGATGGACACGCGCTTCATGCCGATCCTGGCCGAGCTCTCCGAAGCCGCTGACAAGCGGCTGGAAGTCGTGCAGGGCGATGCGCTCAAGGTGGATGCGGCAAAGGCAGTCGGCGGCGTCCCCGCGCACGTGGTCGCCAACCTGCCCTACAATGTCGGCACCCAGCTGCTGATCAACTGGCTGACAGGCCCGTTCCTGCCATTGTCGATGACCTTGATGTTCCAAAAGGAAGTCGCCGAGCGTATTGCCGCACAGGTCAATGACGACGCCTATGGCCGCCTGGCCGTGATCTCCCAGACGGTCTGCGAGGCCAAGGTGATCATGGACCTGCCCGCCCGCGCCTTCACGCCGCCGCCCAAGGTCAATTCGGCGGTGATCCGCCTGATTCCCCGCGCGGTGATCCCGCCGCCAGCGGAACTGGCCGCGCTGGAACGCGTGACCGCAGCCGCCTTCGGTCAAAGGCGCAAGATGCTCCGCTCCAGCCTCAAGGCGCTGGGCGGCGGCGAACTCTGCGAGAAGGCTGGTATCAGTCCCGACATCCGCGCCGAGAATGTGCCTATCGAAGGCTTCCTGGCGCTGGCGCGGGCGACGCTGGCCTAGATCTCTTCCTTCAGCAGATCCTGAACCAGATCACCGATCCACGGGTTGCGCGCCCGCTTCTGGCGTTCAGCGTGATAGATGTGGGCGAGGTCGGAATAGGCGCGATCGAAGTCGTCGTTGAGGATGACGTAGTCGAACTGCTCCCAGGCGGCGACCTCGTCCTTGGCGCGGGCCAGGCGACGGTGGATGACCTCTTCGCTGTCCTGGCTGCGAGCGTGCAGACGCCGGCTCATCTCGGCCAGGGACGGCGGCAGGATGTAGACCAGAACGCTGTCTGGGCCGGCCTGCTTGTGCACCTTCATCGCGCCCTGGAAGTCGATGTCGAACAGCGCGCTCTCGCCGCGATCCAGCGCTTCCATGATCGGCGGCTTGGGGCTGCCGTAGAAATTGCCATAGACCTCGGCCCATTCCAGAAACGCGTCCGCCGCGATCATCTCCTGGAACTTGTCGTGGCTGACGAAGTGATAGTCTCGGCCGTCATGCTCGCCCGGACGCGGCTGGCGGGTGGTGGCGCTGATCGACAGATGCAGGTCGCCGTGATCGGCCACCAGGCGGCGGGTCAGCGAGGTCTTGCCGACGCCCGAGGGCGCGACGACCATCAGCAGAAGGCCGCGGGTCTTGTGATGGGGCTTATTCAACGTTCTGAACCTGTTCGCGGAACTGCTCGATGGTGGCCTTAAGCTCCAGACCGATCGCGGTCAGGGCGCTGAGCGCAGATTTCGAGCACAGTGTGTTGGCTTCGCGCATGAACTCCTGGGACAGGAAATCCAGGCGGCGGCCGGCGGCGGCTTCGCCGGTCAGCAGGGTGCGGGCGGCGACGACGTGGCCGGCCAGGCGATCGAGTTCCTCGCGCACATCGGCCTTCACGGCCATGGCGGCGGCTTCCTGGACGATGCGCTCTTCGGTGGCGGCCTCGCCCAGCAGTTCGGTCAGGCGCCGTGCGAAGCGGTCCTTCAGCACCGCGGGCTGACCGGCAGCCTCGACGCCGGCGTCCGTCGTCAGACGCTCGATCGTATCGACCTGGCCATTGAGCACAGGGGTCAGGGCGATCCCCTCCTCCAGTCGCGCGATCTTCAGGGCGTCCAGGGCCTGGGCGATGGAGGCGGCCATGGCGGCCTCGACGGCGGCGCGGGTCTCGGCGTCGTCGTCTTCCTCGCGCACCTCGATGACGCCACGCAGGGCTAGCAGACCATCCAGGGAGGGCTTGGTGACCATGCCGGTGGCCACATAGGGTCCGCCGGCCTTCAGATAGCGCTCCAGGGTCTCGACGCTGACCTGGGTCTGGCCCACGGCCTCGGCGCGCTTGCCCTGGACGTTGACCGTCAGCTGGCCGCGCTGGAAGCGCGCCTGGGCGCCGTCGCGGGCCGCGCGGTCCAGGCTGTCGAAGCCGGGCGGACCGCGAAACCGGGTCTCGAGATTGCGGCCGTTGACGCTGCGGGCCTCCACGGCCCAGGACCAGGCCCCGTGCGCGCCTTCAACGCGCGCGAAGCCGGTCATGCCCGACAGCGCCACCTCAACCCCCGCTCAGGGGCGTGGCGGCGGCCTTTTTGGCCGCGCGGCGTCGCTCGACCTGACGCCATTTGACGACGTTGGCGTTGTGCTCTTCAAGGGTGCGCGCGAAGACATGGCCACCGGTGCCGTCGGCGACAAAATAGAGCTCGTCGGTCTTGGGCGGATCCAGCACGGCGGCAATGGCGGCGCGGCCGGGGTTGGCGATCGGCGTCGGCGGCAGACCATCGATCAG